>JANQMB010000044.1 GCA_028280355.1 Verrucomicrobiales bacterium | reverse complement strand
CGGCATCGGTAGGCGATGCCCATCGCCCGGCTCCCAGACGACGGCGGGATCTCCGTCTCCCTCATCGACCTCGACGAGTCCGGCGCCGGCTGGGAACGTTTCGCCGAGGGGCTCCCAGCCGCCGAGCGGGAGCAGGCGCGGCGCTACCGCTTCGACGCCGACCGGCTGCGCTTCGCCAGATGCCGCCACCTGCTGCGGGCCGCGGTCGCCCCGTCGCTGGGCTGCGCCCCGGCCGAGGTGGCGCTGCGCTTCGGCCCCCACGGTAAACCCCACCTCGACCACGACACGGACCTGCAGTTTAACCTCTCCCACACCCGCGGCGCGGCCCTGCTCGCCATCGCCCGCGGAGCGGAAGTCGGCGTCGACATCGAGAACACCGGCCGGAAGGTCGACCTCGACGGGGTCGCCGCGAAGGTCTTCACGGAGCGCGAACGGGGCGAGTTGGGGAACGTCGAGGGCGAGAGGAAAACCGCCCTGTTCTTCCGCTATTGGACCGCCAAGGAGGCCTTCCTGAAGGCCACAGGCCACGGCCTCTCCCTCGCCCCCGCCACCGTAGAGGCCTTCCTACCAGACCTCGGGGGCGGGCGGCCGACCGGCAGCTTCCGCTGTGCCCGCGAACCGGAGGCGGACAGCATGAGCAGCTGGGAGCTCGACGTGCCACCGCCCTTCCGGGCCACACTCTGCGCGCCAGCCCGGCTGCTCGACACCCCCCCAGAGGTCTCCCTCCAAAAGTAGGAGGCGCCCCCAAGCAAACGTTTGCCGGGATCCCGGGGGCATCTATTGTCCCTTTCTTACGCGCGTGGCTCCCGCCGAGACCGCACCCGCCCCCCTATCTCCGTGACCGACCGTCCCCATCCGAACATCGCCAACCCCAAGACCGCAGAGGCGGCGCCGGGCCTGCCCGCCGACGGCCGCGAGCGGTTCCTGCGCGCCTGCCGCTGCCTGCCGCTAGACTACCCACCCGTCTGGTTCATGCGCCAGGCCGGGCGTTCGCTGCCGGAGTACCGGGCGCTCAAGGAGAAGCACTCCTTCGTCGAGATCGTCCAGACCCCCGAGCTGGCCACCGAGGTCACCCTGCAGCCGGTCCGCCGCTTCGACTTCGACGCCGCCATCCTGTTCAGCGACATCCTCGTCATCTGCGAGGCGATGGGACAGCGGTACGGTTTCAGCGACCGGGGCGGCATCGAGATGGAGTTCAAGGTCCGCGGCGCAGCGGACGTGGAGAAGCTCGAGACCGGCGCGGTCGCGGAACGCCTGCGCTACGTAGCCGAGGCGCTGCCGATGATCCGGGGGGAGCTCGGCGGGGGGAAAGCGCTGATCGGCTTCGCCGGATCGCCCTGGACCCTGGCCAACTACATGATGGAGGGCGGCAGCTCGCGCGAGTTCACCGCCGCCAGGGCGCTGCTCTACACCGAGCCGCGCACCCTGAACACCCTTCTCGAGAAACTCACCGCGGCGGTCACCGAATACCTGCAGATGCAGATCGACGCCGGCGTCGACGCGGTCCAGATTTTCGACACCCAGGGCGGCGTGCTCGCCGACGACGTCTTCGCCGAAGCCTCTGGACGTTGGATGGGCGAGATCGTGTCGGCGCTGGGCGGGCAGGTCCCGGTGACGGTGTTCTCGAAGGGCGCCGCCGGCAACCGGGACGCCCTGATCGCCACCGGGGCGGACGTCCTGAGCGCCGACTGGACGGTCGGCCTGGCGGAGTTCAAGAAGGGGCTGCCCGCAGACGTGGCGGTGCAGGGCAACCTCGACCCGACCCTCCTACAGACCACGCCGGAGGCCGCGGCGGCCGAGACGGCCCGCATCCTCGAGACGATGAGGGGGCTGCATGGCCACATCTTCAACCTCGGCCACGGCGTCACCCCAGAGGCCAAACTGGAGTGCATCGGGAGTGTGGTTTCGGCGATACGGAGTTTCTCATGAGCGCGCGCACGATCGACCTCGAGCTGATCCGGAAATTTAACGTCCCCGGCCCACGCTACACCTCGTACCCCCCGGCGACCCACTTCACCGAGGAGGTCTCCAAAGATCTCCTGCTCGAGAAGATCGAGGCCAACAACGCCTCCCCCGACCGCGACCTGTCGCTCTACTTCCACCTCCCGTTCTGCCAGAGCCTGTGCTGGTTCTGCGGCTGCACGACCGTCATCACCACCGAACAGGGCAAAAGCGCGAGGTACCTCGACTCGGTGGAGAGGGAGCTCGACACCATGGGGCGCTACCTCCACCCGGACAGGAAGGTCACCCAGATGCACCTCGGCGGCGGCACCCCCACCTTCCTGCTCGCCGACGAGATCCGCAGGCTCGGCGGCATGGTCGCCTCGCGCTTCAAGCTCGACCCGGACATCGAGGCCTCCGTCGAGATCGACCCGCGCCGCCTGACCCGCGACAAGCTCGAGGCCCTGCGCGAGGTCGGTTTCAACCGCGCCTCGATCGGCGTCCAGGACAACAACCCGGAGGTCCAGGAGGCCGTCCACCGCATCCAGCCGCTCGAGCTGACCGCGGAGGTCGTCGGCTGGATCCGCGACACCGGGTTCCAGTCGCTGAACATCGACCTCATCTACGGCCTGCCGCACCAGACCGTCGGGTCCTTCGAGAAGACGATCGACGAGATCCTCGACCTGCGGCCGGACCGGCTCGCCGTGTTCAGCTACGCGCACGTCCCCTGGATCAAGCCGGCCCAGAAGATCCTCAAGGACGAATACCTGCCGACGCCCGAGGTCAAGCTGCACCTGTTGAAGCTCACCGTCGAGAAGCTCACCGCCGCCGGCTTCGTCGACATCGGCATGGACCACTTCGCCCGCGCCGACGACGAGCTGGCGGTCGCACAGCGGGAGAAGACGCTGCAGCGCAACTTCCAGGGATACAGCACCAAGGGCGGCACGGACATCTACTCCTTCGGGATGTCCTCTATCTCGCAGGCCGACGACATCTACTGGCAGAACCACAAGGACCTGCCCGAATACTACGCCGAGGTCGACGCCGGCCGCCCCCCCATCGCGCGCGGGTACGTCCTGACCGGGGAGGACCTGGTCCGGCGCCAGACCATCATGCGCCTGATGTGCGACCGCGGCCTCGACTACCGCTCGATGTCGGAGGCGCTCGGGCTCGACTTCGAGGCGCACTTCTCCGCCGAGCTGGCCTCCCTCGACGACCTCGAGGAGGGCGGCCTGCTCGCCCGCCGACCCGGCCGGCTGGAGGTGACCGAGCTGGGGCAGCTGTTCATCCGGATCATCGCCATGCGCTTCGACGCCTACCTCATCGCGGGCAAGGAGGGGCGGTATTCGAAGGCCATATGAGCCGGGTCGCTGTCATCGGCGGCGGCATCACGGGTCTCACCGCCGCCTTCCGGCTGCAGGGGCAGGGTCACACCGTCCGGCTCTACGAGTCCTCCGGCCGGGCCGGCGGCGTGATCGGCACGCTCAGCGAGGCGGGCTACCTCGCCGAACGCGGCCCGAACACCATCCTCGAGACCTCGCCCGAGATCGGCCGCCTGATCGCCGATCTCGGCCTGGGCGGGCGGCGCATCGATTC
>JANQMB010000171.1 GCA_028280355.1 Verrucomicrobiales bacterium | reverse complement strand
TCTTTCGATTATGGGGGAAGGTCGGTCTGGTTGGGGGGAGCTCTAGGGGCGCCAGCGGTATCGGGGGTTGGCGAGCGGGCGGATGGTGTCGATCCCGAGGCGGCCCTCGAAGATGTAGAGCTCGTCGAGGTCGGCGTTACACGACGCGTCCTCGCGGGTCCTCGAGCGCCCGATTTGCAGGGGGATGTCCTGCGGCCCCCCGACCGCGGTATCCACCTCGGGTTGGGTGGGGGCATCGTTGAGGTGGATCCGGTCCGGCCTGCCATCGACGTAGAACTGTACTCCGGAGAGGAGGGGACCACCGGTGCTCTCGAAGGTGATGGCGATATGGTGCCACCGGCCATCGGCGAGGTCGGTCGACCCGTTGATCCAGGTCTCCCCGAACCTGAGCTGGAGCACGGTCCTGTCGGCCAGGGCATCCCGCATCTGCTCGGAGAACTCGTTGTCGCGGGAGGTGACCCGGACCGCCCATCCCCGGTTGGCGCCGAACAGGCTCGGGTCCCCCCACGCGAGGAGGGTCGAGTTGTAGTCGGGCGCCTTATCAGGCAGTGGGAGCCTTACCCAGAGGGCGACGGCGCGAGCGTCGGCCCCGCCGATCCCGGGCCAGTCGGTCTGGATGTAGTCGCGCGTCTCGTCGAAGGACAGCGCCCCGCCAAGTCGCCCGACGATCGCCCGCGGCCCCTCGTCCGGGAGGCCGCGGTCCGAGGCGATGGCGGATGCCGCCGGGTGGGTCCCCCCGACGGCCATCGGGTCTCCCTCCCGATCGAAAGACCAGTGGAGATAGGGGGGAGCTGGTGCCGTGGAGGGGAGTTCCCTGTAGAAGGTCGCCGGCGAAAGCCCGATCTCGACCCAGTCTCCGGAGGGGCGTGCCGATCTCGCCTGTCCGGCAGAAACGGGGATCTCCGTGTGGGTCCCGCGGTGGTGCCGGACCTCCACCGATCCGGTGAAGACATGCACTTCGTCCGCGGCCGACTGTCGCGATACGATGCCGAACTCGGTGCCGAGGTCGGTCAGCAGAAAGTCGGAGGTGTCGACCTGGAAGCCCACTGCCGCCGGGGGCACCTCCACCCACAGGATCCCGGAGTGGAGGTCGATGATGCCCTCGTCGCGGAGGGTCAGGTCGGCGGGGCCGCGGAGGACCCCTTTCACGCCGGAGGCGAACGACAGCTCCGCGGTCCCCCGATCGACCCGCAGCCGGGAGCCGACCTCCACCACCATGCCCTCGGGGGCTGGATCGTTTTCCGATTGGGCGTGGACGAGGGAGTAGGTCGTCTGCGGCGACACCCTGAGGCGGGCGGTCGGGGCGTCGGGTAGGATGATCGACATCGTGGCGATCACCGCCACGAGCGCCGCTGCGGCGGTGCCGATGGCCGTGAAACGGAGCACCTTGCGGCGCTGTTGGGAGATGAGGACGTCGATCGGGACGATCCCGGCCCCCGGCAGCCCGGCGTCCTCCGCGCGCAGCGCCATAACCGCGTTGAACCGCGCGTGATGGTGGTAGATTTCCTGCGCTTCGGTGCTGTTGCGGAGCTCCCGCTCCAGCGCCGCGACGCCGTCCGCATCGAGGTGGCCGTCGAAGAGGTCTTGGATGTGCGTCTCTATCTCGTGTGCTGACATCGGGGAGGTCAGGGGGCGGCGGGCTGCCGTGATTTGATGCAGTTGCGCAGCAGGGCGCGGATCCGGTGCAGGCGGGTCCGCAGCGCACCCGGCGACGCGCCCGAGGGGTGGTTGGTGAGAGAGCCGCCGCGATAGCGGAAGTTGATCAGCTCGCGCTGCTCCTCGTTGAGTCTGCCGAGGCACTGGTCGAGGGCGTCGATCCAGGAGTCCATCTGATCGGGTTCGGTCGCGCCGTCCTCGGCCAGCTCCTCGAGCAGCTGGTCGCTGAGGGGGAGCCGTTCGGTGCGCTTGAGCACCCGGATATGGTTGCTGACCTTCTTGCGCGCGATGGCGAAGGCCCAGGCGCGGAAGTTGGTGCCGATCTTGAACGCCGTGCGTTTCTTCCAGAGGATGAGGTTGACCTCCTGGACGACGTCGGAGGCCCCGGGGAGCCCCGGCATGCGCGAGATGACGAACGCCCGGATGCTCGCCTGGTGGCTGACGAGCAGGCGCACGTATTCCCCGTAGTCTTTCTGAGATAGGCTCAACACGTGAGGCAGGATCGACCCTTCGCTAATGTATGCCGGGGGCCCCCGATCGTTACACACCGATCCGACCCGCCTGGCCCAGGGCTTCGGCGGTCAGCCCCTGCCGGCCAGATAGGCGTCGAGGCCGTCGAGGATCATCTGGACGGAGATCATGATGAGCAGCATGCCCATCAGGCGCTCCAGGGCGGCGGTGCCGCGGCGGCCGAGGAAGTCGAAGATGAGGGGCGAGGCGCCAAGGAGCAGGGCCGAGGCCGCCGAGGCGATCAGCACCGCGGCCGTCACCGTCGAAGGTGGATGCTCCTGGGAGAAGAGGATGACCATCGAGATCGCGCTCGGCCCGGCGATCAGCGGCATGGCGATGGGGACGATCAGCGGCAGGCCATCGACGGACTCGTCGAGCATCTTGCGCGAGGGGAAGAGCATGCCGAGGGCGATGAGGAACAGGACGATGCCGCCGGAGATGCTGAGCGAGTGCCTCTCCAGCCCGAGGACGCCGATGAGCGCCCCGCCGGCGAACACCGCTCCCAGCAAGATGCAGGCGGCGATGGCGCTCTCGCGCAGGATCACCCCGCGCCGGGTCGCCGGCGGCACGCCCGACAACAGGGCGTTGATCGCGACCAGGTTCCCGAAGGGGTCCATCACGATGAACAGGAGGATGGCGAGCGAGATCATGGGGCGCGGGCGCCGACCGTGCGGGCGGCGCCCGGGGGGAAGATAGGGGCGATCCCCCCACCGGCAAGTCGGGGGGGCACCGGTTCCCTAACATGCCGCCCGGGATCTCCTGGGGAGGGAGGCGGGTCTAGCTATTGACGAACACGCAGCGTTGGGGGTTCTGCTGCGAGTCCACCTGGAAAGAGCCCACCACGTTGCCGGCCGTGGTCATGGTGTTCACCTGGGACTGGTTCTGCAGCACGGAGAGCTTGGTGCTGGAGAGGTCCTGCGACACCGAGGTGCCGACCGCGCCGAGGTCCTGGATCAGGCCGCCCCCGGCAGCGTATTCCTGGAGCTTCGTCACGCCCTGGCCGGGGACGATGCTGATCAGCCAGACCGAGGTGCCCGCCTTGGAGCCTGGGCCGACGAAGAAGTCGGTGGGGGCGAGGCTGTCGAGGACGAAGTTCGACGGCCCCCTGCTGCCATCGATGTTGAAGGACTGCACCCAGCCGGCGACCCCCTCACCGCCGCCGCAGGCCCAGAGCAGGTTGGTCGACGGGTCGACGTAGCAGGCGGAGCCTTCGGTCGACTGGGGGGTGACCGGGATCGAACGGATGAATTTGCCATCCTGCGAGTAGAGGAACAGCGGGGTCTCGAAGTTGGTCGTCATGATCGCCAGGGTGCCGTCGTTGAACGCGGCGACGTCGTAGATGGTGCTCCCCGGACCGGCGTCGACGAAGAACTGGCGCAGCCAGGCGCCGGAGCGGTCCCACAAGGTCACCTGTAGCTGCTCCTCCTCCGGGTTGAACAGCCTGGCCGCGGCCCCCGCGACGCCCCCCTGGTCGGGTAGCACACAGGCGCCCCTGACCGCGGTCACCATCCCGCCAGTCTGCGGGGAGAGCGTCATGCTGGGTTTCCCGCCGCTGTATGCGGTGATATCGCCGACCTGGCCGGTGGAGCCTGTCGCGTTGACGACGAGTACGTCCCCGCGTTGCAGAGAGGAGACGTTGTCGGAAGGTGGGGTCGAAGTTTCTTCGGATGGCATGGTGGTATCGCGGGTTGTCGGTCTGACGACCTGTAGGTTCGTTCTGGGAGGGCGGTCGCCGACGACTAGGAGGTTCGACGAGGATGGGGTCACCATGTGGCGCCGGCGACATGCCGCGGCTCTCATCTATGGCTTCCCCGGGCTGTTGGGTTCCTCTTCTCTATCCTTCTTTCCGCGGATCGCGCTCCCCCCCTTCTTCTCTAGATAAGAGAACGTTCGCCGGCGTGGGGCGATCGATCAACGAGGGGGGCTACTCAACCTCCATGAGTAGAACTACTTCGCATCGGGGATGCTGCGCCCCCTCAGGCGCCACCTGCGGGCGGCCGGCGGAGGTAGCGCCGCACTTCGAACTCGGGCGTCTCGAGCAAGGTCTCGGCCAGTTCGAACTCGTCCTCGAACTCGGGGAAGAAAGTGTCGCCCTCGTGGGGCTCGAACACATAGCTGAGGACGATCTCGTCGATGCGCGGCAACAGCGCGGCGTAGATCTCGGCGCCGCCGATGACGAAGATGCCGTCCCCGGCCGGGAGGTCGTCGATGCTGCGGGCGAGCTCGCAGCCTTTGGGCGGTGCCCCCAGTGACCGGCTGAGGATGACGTTGCGGCGGTTTGGCAGCGGTCGGCCGATGGACTCGTAGGTCTTACGCCCCATGGCGACGGTGCCGCCGGAGGTGAGGCGTTTGAAGAACTTGAGGTCTTCGGACAGGTGCCAGGGGAGTTCGCCGCCGCGCCCGATGACGCGGTTGCTAGCCATCGCGACGACGGCGATCAGGTGCGCCCGGGCCTCGCTCATACCGCGACTGGGGCCGCGATGCGCGGGTGCGGGTCATAGCCCTCGAGGCGGAAGTCCTCGTATCTGAAGCCGTCGATCTCCGTCACACCGGGGTTGATCCACATGGTCGGCAGCTCGCGGGGCTGCCGCGAGAGCTGCTCCTCGACCTGTTCCATGTGGTTGGAGTAGATGTGAAGGTCCCCGAAGGTGTGGACGAACTCCGCCGCCTTCAGGCCGCAGACCTGGGCGACCATCATCGTCAGCAGGGAGTACGAGGCGATGTTGAAGGGGACGCCGAGGAACAGGTCGGCGCTGCGCTGGTAGAGCTGGCAGCTCAGCTCGCCGGCGTCGGGGTCGACGTAGAACTGGAAGAAGGCGTGGCACGGGGGCAGCGCCATGTCGGGCAGCTCGCCGGGGTTCCAGGCGCTGACGATGTGCCGCCGGCCGGTCGGGTCGGCCTTGATCCCCTCGATCAAGTTCGCGATCTGGTCGACCCGCCGCCCGTCTGGCGCCCTCCAGCTCCGCCATTGGGCCCCGTAGACCGGGCCGAGGTCGCCGCTCTCGTTGGCCCACTCGTCCCAGATGGTGACCTTGTTGTCGCGCAGGTAGCCGATGTTGGTGTCGCCGTTCAGGAACCAGAGCAGCTCGTGGATGATCGAGCGGAGATGGAGTTTCTTGGTCGTCAGGCAGGGGAAGGAGTTCCGCAGGTCGAAGCGCGCCTGGGCGCCGAACAGCGAGAGCGTGCCGGTCCCGGTTCGGTCGGGGCGCTGCTTGCCGTGGTCGAGGACGAGTCTGAGGAGTCGGTGGTATTCTCGCATCGGGCGTTCCTTTCCCTGGGTCGTTCGTTACCGATCACCGGGGCGCAAATCAAGTGGAACCGTCGCCCGCATCGCCGTCGCCATTGCGCTCCCGGTGGAGTTCGATCATATCCTTCACCAGCTGGCTGGTGATGTCGTCGGCGTCGCCGAACTCGCCGTTCCGGCCGGCGGAGATCACCACGGGTTCGCCGTCCACGACCCCGAAACGCAGGGGGCGTTTCCAGAAGTCGACCAGCTCGCCATCGCGCAACACGACGGACTTCTTGCTCAGGTACTCTTTCTCGCGGGGGTTGTCCCCCAGCAGGAGGCCGGCGATGTCGCCGTTGCTGCCGCCGGGCAGCTCGCCGTAGTCCTCCCGGTAGTCCGCCATGGCCTTCTCGATGCTGTGGATGCCCATCGAGGTGCCTTTGCGCTGGTGGTCGGGCCAGAAGAAAAAGTAGTACAGGATCGAGATCGCCAGCATGACCAGCGACGCGGCGATGATGGTGATGACGCAACCCCTCGGCATCCAGATCGGTCTGGGGGGGGCGGCGGCTTGTCAACGGCTTTGAGGGCGTTGACAGCGCCGGCGGGGGCGGCAACGTGGGGTGGCGATGCGAGGTCTAGAGATCGCGCTACAGATCCCGGACCTGTGGCAACAGGAGGCCGTGCGCGCGCTGCTGGCGGGCGGGGACGTGGTGGTCGATGCGCCGACCGGGGCCGGCAAGACCTGGGTGTTCGAGCTGTTCGCCAAGGGGCGCAAGGCCGGCGGGGGGCAGCTCGTCTATACCGTGCCCACCCGGGCGCTGGCCAACGACAAGTATCGGGAGTGGCGCGCCGCCGGGTGGGAGGTCGGGATCGCCACCGGGGATCTGGCGGAGCGCCTCGACGCGCCGGTTCTGGTGGCGACGTTGGAGGCCCAGCGCGAGCGCCTCCTCTCCGGCGACGGGCCGGCGCTGCTGGTGGTCGACGAGTACCAGATGATCGGCGACCCCCAGCGAGGCCTCGGATACGAGGTCGCCGTCGCCCTTGCGCCGGCTGGCACCCAGCTGTTGATGTTGAGCGGCAGCGTCGAGAACCCGGAGGAGGTGGTCGCCTGGCTGTGCCGCATCGGGCGGGGGGCGAAGCTGGTGCGGGCCGGCGAGAGGCCGGTGCCTCTCGAGGAGATGCCGGTCGAAGAGCTGCCGAGGCTACCCGACAAGGTGGGGGCGTTCTGGCCGCGGGTCGTGGCCGGGGCGTGTCTCGCTGACCTGTCGCCGCTGTTGTTGTTCGCGCCGCGCCGGGAGGTCGCCGAGAACCTGGCGCGCAAGATCGCTGCCGCGTTGCCGGCCGACGACCCGATCGAGCTGCCCGGGGAGCTCGCCGCGAGGGCCGGCAAGCCGCTGTGTAAACTGCTGCGTTCGCGGGTGGCGTTCCACCACAGCGGCCTGCCGTATGGGGTCCGGGCCGCGGTGGTCGAACCGCTGGCGAAGTCGGGGCAGCTGCGGGTGGTTGTCGCCACCACCGGCCTGGCCGCCGGCATCAACTTCTCCGTGCGTTCGGTCGCGATCACCGAGACGGTCTACCGCGAGGGCGCGTTCCTGCGCGAGCTGCGCGCGGACGAGCTGCTACAGATGTTCGGTCGGGCGGGGCGGCGCGGGCTCGACGAGGTCGGGTACGCGATCGCGGCGCGCAAGACGGCGCGGCTGCTCGACGCGGCGCCCCTGAGGCTGCGGCGGGTCAACCCGGTCGATTGGCCGACCTTGCTGCGGGTGATGGGGCGGGCATCCGACCGGGGAGACGACCCTTTCGCCGCCGCGGCCGAGGTCTGTGGGCGGCTGTTCAGCAGGCAGCAGCCGTCCCTCGGGCTCGAACCCGGGACGCGGCGGGAGTTCGCAGAGGCCGGCGCCGAGTTGCCGCGCCACTTTCGCGGCCCGCGTCGCGAGGAGATGTGGACGCCGGACGGTGCCTGGGAGCCGCTACCGGCTGGGGGCGAGTCGGACCATCCGCTGGCCGAGGCCTGGGTGCATTGCGACGACCGCTGGACGCGGGCGCTCGATTGCCCTGGGTATGTGCGGGGGCTGGGTCGCGGGCGCCTGTGCCGCATCGGCGACCAGCTGGGATTGGAGGTCAAAGTCGGCCGCCTCACCAAGCCCCGCGCCGATGGCGAACCGCGGCAGGTGCTCCCCTTCGGCTGGGTCAAGAAGGCCGCGGGGCTCGGTTCCGGGGGGCGGTTTTCGCGCCGGGAGTTCGAGGCGCTGGTGGTTCCCGAACTCGCCGGACACTTTGAGGTGGGCCGTTTCCACCGGCTGGTGCGGCGGCGGGGGATGCTCGCGGCCCAGATGGATCTGTCGGGGGAGGTGGTGCGGGGTTTCGCCGATTCCGCTGGGCGGGTCCTGGTCGCCCCGCCGCGGCGATCGGTCGCAGTCGAAGTCGACACGCGTTGTGAGGCGGGGGAGGTGGAGGTCGACCCCCCGGCCGGCTCGGCCGCCCACTCCTGGCGAGTGCTCGGGCTGGTCGACGCGGGGGGGCACCCGACCTCGCGCGGGCGGATCGCAAGTCTGTTTCAGGGTGGCGAGGGGCTCATCGTCGCCGCGGCGCTCGAGGACGAGAGCTATCCCGTCACCGAGCTCGCCTGGCACCTGGCCAACGTGCGCGGTGGTCATCGTTTCCGGGAGGCCGAGGGTGGGGGCAGCGCCCGGTTGGCCTCCGCGGCACGCGAGGTCTATGGGATGGTCGATCACCCGGGATATCTCGAACTCGGTCTGCCCCCGGGCTATGGGGAGGGCGCGGCGGAGGTCTTGATGGAGACGCTGACCGGCAGTGGGGTCGAGGTCGCCGGCCTGGGCACGGGTGATATCGAACGGGCGAGACTGGAGTGGCTCAGCCTGCTTCGCCACATCACCAACGCGCCCGAGGTGGCTCTCGGGCGCTGGGGAGAACTCGCCGCTGAGGCCGCCGCGCTCCTGTCCCGCTTCGGCGACGATGCGGGGAGGGTTTTATGGGATGTTCCCGTTGTATCTACCGGAGGGCGTAGGGGGCGGACGCTGCGCCGCTCCGACTTCGGCCGCTAGTCGCCGAGGAGGGAGAAGCCAGCCCACCGGAACCGGCGCCGACGATCCCCACGAGGGGAGTCGTCGGGGTAGGGCGGGCGGTTGCCGAATTCCGGGGGCTGGCGGATCATTTCTCCTGTCGTTCTGAGGGGCGAGCGGCGGACCAAATTCCTGTCGCCCCGGCTTATTTCTAAGAACGCCTGATCTCCTGAGGCAGATCTACACGGCGACACCTAAATCCGCATGGGTTGATATCGACGTATTGCCCTAGCGAACCCCCCGGCGTCCAGCAACGGGTTTCCGGGTCAGCGATGAGTGAGATGACAACGACCGTGGTCTGGTTCCGGCAGGATTTGCGCCTGGCGGACAACGAGGCTTTCGCCGCCGCGATCCGCAAGGGGGGCGATGTGGTCCCGCTGTATATCTGGGCGCCGGATGAGGAGCGCGGGTGGGCGCCGGGGGCCAATTCGCGATGGTGGTTGCACCATGCCCTGGCCGACCTCGACCGCCAGCTCCGGGCGCACGGGGGGCGTCTCTGGGTGGTCGACGCGTGTGGCCGGTCGAGCGGCGAGGT
>JANQMB010000038.1 GCA_028280355.1 Verrucomicrobiales bacterium | reverse complement strand
GCCGTCGTCGTCCCGCCGTTCTCGGAAATGCCGCTCGTCGCAGCGATGCTCACCGTCAGCGCCGGCACGTCGTCGTCCGTCACGTCCACCGTGTCCGTGTCGTCGGCGAAACCGCCCCCCGTCGCCGTGACCGTCACCGTCTGCGTCCCGTCGACGAGAGCGTCGTCCACCGCCGTCACCGTGAAGTTTGCCGAAGTTTGTCCGTCCGGGATCGTCGCGCTCGCAGGCACCGTCGCCCCCGACGTGTCGTCGCTGGAGAGCGCGACGGTCAGGTTGCCCACCGTGCCCGTATTCCTGGACACGGTCGCCGTCGTCGTCCCGCCGTTCTCTGAAATGCTCGCCGCCACGATACTTAGCGTGAGCGCCGGAACCACCGGCACTTCAAACGCTCCGATATCGACGACACCTACGGAGATGCGCGGGAATCCGGCACCCCGCTGATCGGTCAGCAGGGGGTTGTTGCCCGCATCGACGGCGTCGAGGTTGGTGCCCGCGTCGATGGCCGGCGACCCCGACACCAGTTTGTGGGTCGCGGTCAGGCCGCCGTTGTCGGCCAAGATGGTCTCGATCACGTCCGCGGAGACGGAGGCCGAAGTGTTGGCGTAGGAGCGGTCCCCGGCACCGATCGTGTCGGTTGCGAGGAAATTGGTCCCGTTGCTGGTGACGCTGGGCGCCACATAGCTATCCAACACGAGCGAGTTGTGGAGGGTGACATCTGACCCGTTCACCACATCGGGTATCTCCGAGCTGTCGAACGCACCCCCCGTATTGTTGAAGAACGTACACTGCGTCAGCTTGAGCGACCCGCCCGTCGACCGGATGGCGAGATTGGGGTTCCCCGAAAAAGTCGTGTTCACGACCGTGACGTTGCCCCCCTGGTGGTTGATGCCACCAGCATCGGCACTGGGTGCCGAGTTGTTGCTAAAGAGACAGCCCTCGACCACCATGCTGCTCCCCGGGGGGATGCCAGCAAAGTTGATCGCCCCCCCACCGGACTCGGCGGTGACCGCGACGTTGCTATCGAAATGGACATTGGTGACGACGAGAACCGGCCCACCACTGCGGATCCCCCCGCTCACGGTGCCGCTCCCCCTCCGGATGGTGAGGTCGCGGATCGTCCCGACGCTCCCCACTGAAAAACTGAACACCCTGCGAGCGAGGCCGCCGTCCAGGATCGTCTGCCCCGGGCCATCGCCGATAAACGTGCGGGCGACGGCACCGATGGATATCGTTTCGCTCTCGGCGTAGACACCCGCAGCGATAAAGACGGTGTCGCCTTCGCCAGCCGCCGCCGAGGCGTCGATCACCGAGGTGAAGGCGTTGGTGTCAAAGATGAGGCCGGTGACCGCACCCGGGGTCCCCGGCTTCCAGGTGACGACGTTCCCGGGGCTCGGGTTCGGCGGCGAGAAATCACCGGCCTGGGCGACATAGGTGTCGGCGGCATGCGCGAGGGTCGGGATCGCGAGAAGGCCGATGCAGACGATTGTTCCGTACTTGGTCATTGGGAGGGTTGGGCAGACCGCCGCAGAGGATGGGGCTCGGGTCGACTCCGACATCCTAGCGCAGGAGCGCGGTACCGCCAGCATGTGTGGCGAGGTCGGGCGAACCCCGGGGAACCGCTCCCCGGTGGGCGTTCCCGACCGTCAGGGCCCCTGGGGCGGGTTGCGATCCGGCCGGTCGGGCAGCGGGACGGGGACCGGCGGTCGCGGCCTGGGGGCAGGTGGAGGAGGTTGTTGCATCGGCGGGGGCTGGACCATCGGGGGGGGGCATGGGGCGGGAGTTGACGACGGTCCTCACGGTGTTGATATCCTGGCCAGGGGTGCCCCCCGGGAGTGGCGGGCGCCCCTTGGGGGTGCGCGAGGAGCCCACCTCGACCAGGCGACCCGTTTTCTTCAGGCGGTTCTGCGCCACCACCTCGCGGTTCATGAGGGGCAGGTCGGGGAGCGGCCCCATCCCGCCCTCGATAAGTTTCGACGTCTTGATCAGGCGGTCGAGGTCGATGACGAACTTCTTCGGCAACCTCTTGGCATCGGACCGGAAGGCGACCATCTCGCCCGCCTTCAGCTTGAGAACCCGGCGCGGGGCGGAGTTCAGCGAGAACTCGAACGACCCCTCGATCACGATGATCTTCAGCGTGCCCGGCTTGATGATCTTCCCGGCGGCATCCAGGACCGGCGGGACATACTCGATCATGATGGTCGTGCCGGTGATGGCGGCCGAGATGGCGGCCGTGCGGGTCCTCGTCCGGCCGAGTGACTTCGGCACCTGCATCAGCAACGCCCCCTTCTTCAGATCGACCTCGCGCTTCCCCTGCAGGAAGCTAAACACGCTATTGGAACCGAGCCGCACGATCGACCGGTCCGGAAACTGGAGCTGGGTGCGCGACCTCTGGCCGGTGCGCACGGCGGTCGTCCCAGAGACGACGGAGCCGATCGACGCGGGCCGCGAGGTGCTGTCGTCGAGGAGCAGCTGGACCTCGTTGACGATCTTCGTGACTTCCGCGCGGGTGAACTTCGCCCCCTGGCCCGTCGCCGGTGGCAGGGCCACGGCGGCCGCCGCCATGCCGAGGAAGGTTTTGAGTAGCCGATGTCGCATCTTCTATCAGGTGTTCTATGCTTTTCCGCAACCGACGTATCGGCCCGGCGCCGTATGCATCAGAACTCCAGCTTGAGGCTCAGGCTCGCACCGTAATCGCCAACTTCATAGTCGAAACCGGCGAGGTTGGAGTCGTTCAGGGAGTAGTTCGCGGATGCCACGATGTCGATCCGGTCGGTGACCCGGGCCGTCAGCGAAAGCCCGGCGCTGTGCAGGAGGTCGGTGCGCCCCCCCTCGAGATAGTCGAACAGGTAGAAGCGGTAGTGGCCGGCGAACTCGAGCCGGTCGGTCGCCGAATACCGATAACCTGCCGTCAGGCCATGCTCGTGGCGGCTGGCGCGGCTGGGGTTGCCATCGAGGCTGAACTCGGAGCTGTAGCTCCCGAAGACCAGGTGCCGTGCGCCGAGGGGGATCGGGTAGTAGAGACCCAACTCGATCGAGTGGTCGGTGAAGAGCTCGTCGTGATCCCTCGCGGTCAGCAGGCGGGTGTGGTTGTAGCGCAGCCAGGCCGACAGGTCATTGAGGTCGCGGAAGGCGTGGATGAGCCCGGCCGAGGCCTCCAGGCGGTCGAAGTCGAGCACGCTGTGGTCGAGGTAGCGGTAGAACGCGTACCCTGCGCTGATCTCGCCATAGGTGTTGCCGGCGATCTGCGGCAGGTAGCTGAAACGCAGGTCGGTCGTGGAGTAGACGTCCTCCAGCCCGGTGAACACGTCCAGGTCGGCGAGACCGGCGTTGTCGGTCCAGAACACGCTCTGGGTGAGCCGGAAACTGAACGGCCGGTAACCGTCCTGTGGCATGAGGACGAGCTGCTCGCCGAGATCTGCGTCACCCGAGGTCGACGGCGCGAACTCGCTGTTGGTCGGGTCGCCCCAGGGATCGAAACCGGCATCCAGTATCGAGGTGGAACCTCGGGAACCGGTGCCCGACTCGCCGGAGGGCTGCTGCGCAAACGCCCCGGGCGAGAACACGACCCAACCCCAAAAGGTGACGAGCGGCCAGGTTCCCACATTCGGCGACATCGGTAGGTCGATCGTTTGTTTTGAAATTATCTACAGGCTGCGCGGACACCCATCGGCGATCATCAGATCTGGCGATGACCCCTCGGTGGGAAACGGAAAAAACAGCAGAACCGAACGCTCAACTGGCTGGTCGTCAACGCAATATTCGACTCGGGTAAACAAGGCCTCGTGGGGTGCGATTGCGCCTAGTTAATTACGGAATATTTAAATTGCAATATGCATTTAATGAATTCGTCTAGACCGTTTGGGATCGTTCGGAGTCCACAAGTGACGTTGCCTCAGGAAGCTGGACGGTCGGCCCCTTAGAGATTTGACGATCCGGCGGCCCCAGCAGAGGGAGCCGAGAAGATGAGCAAGAGGAGATACAGCCAGGAGCAGATCATCTACGCGTTGACGCAGCTGGAGGCGGGCGCGAGGTGCGCAGGGAGTTGGGCGTGAGCGAGGCGACGCTCTACGCCCGGAAGAAGGAGTATGCCGGCATGGGCGTTGGCGGGCTGCGGCAGCTGCGCCAGGAGAACCGGCGGTTGAATGGGATGGTCGCCGACCTGAGCCCGGACGAGCATATCCTGCAGGAGGTGCTCAAAGAAAAAGGGCTGAAGCCCACCCGGCAGCGCGCCCTGGTCGACGAGGTCTGTGAGGCCTACCGGCTGGGCGTGCGCCGCGCGTGCGGGCTGCTTTGCCTGAACACGTCGACCTACGACTACCGGGGCCGGGGGAGGCACAGGGGCGAGAAATTTTCACTGGCCAACGACCCAGAGCGCATCCACTGTCACCGGGCTTTCACCCCACATAACCAACTACCCCACCAAGGATGAAACTCCACCCGTTCGGGCGGCTACGTACACTAGCCGTCTCCGTGCTCGCCCTCGGACCGCTCGCGGGAGGGGCGGACGGTGCGCTCACCATCACCATAGGAGAGTCCGGGCCAAATGTCGTCGCCACCTACTCCGGCTCCCTGGATCTCACGGGGCTCACTGCTGAGCCTAACCAACATACAACCGGAGGACTTGGAATGAATAGCTTTTTTAGACCCGAACTCTATGTTCTTTCTCGCGCTGATGGTGGTGGCGACCAAACCAGATACACCGGTATCCAGACTTCACCAGTCCAGCTAGCCGTATCGTCGCTTTTATCGACGGTTCGCGAAGCTTCCGCAATTTCTGGCGCCGGCGGATTTGGAATTCGAATTGGCAACTATGGGGGGGGGTCTTTGGTTCCCGGGGCGCCCACGGCCGCCGAGGAACCCGCTGTCTACACCCCAAGCGGCTACACCTCGGGGACACCTATCTCAGTCTCTGAAACGTATGAGGACGCAAGCCTCTCAACCTTCAATTTCATGCAGGGGGTCTATGAGTGGAGTTGGCCGGCCGACAAGGTGACGCTGAACATCATCCCCGAGCCCTCCACCGCGTCCCTGCTGGCACTGGTAGCGGGTGGGGTCGCCTTCTCCAGACGGAGAAGACCCTAGGTCGAACGGGCGGACAGGCTCGTCGAGCCTCCAACCGCGAGCGGTTCTCTCCCCTCATCCAAAGAGATCGAGTTCCGGAGGCGGTTCGATCCGTAGCTCTCCCTGGAACGGCCTCACCAGGCCGATCGGGGGGTCGGGCGCCCTCAGGTACTCCTTCACGTCGCCGAGGGCGAAGATCACCGGCATCCAGTCGGGGTGGACGGGGCTCTTCTGCCCGTTGGCCTCCGTCGTCAGCATCGCGTAGCAGCGGCCAAGCCTCGAATGCTCCCTCCCAGATGCCGGCGAACCAGGGTCAGCATCCGGGCTCGGGGTGCCTGAGTCTTCATGCATCCCCCACGCACGGAGACGCCTAGTTAAGAGGGATTTTGGGAGGAGATCTGGCGGAAGGGGTGGGATTGTCGCAGCCGCTTCGCTTGGTGCGACTTCTCCGCTCGGCAGGGCTCGCTGCGAATCGAACCTAAAGATCCGAACCCCACCCCGGACGACATTTTGTGCTCCCCCCCCTTCGGGGAACAAAATGGCGGAGGGGGTGGGATTCAAACCCACGGTAGAGTTGCCCCTACACTTGATTTCGAATCACGCATACAAGATGCATAACCTATTGGATATAAATATATTATATAAACTCCGAGGTGGACTTGGGGCCTCACAACCGCCTTCCTATCCCTCGCTGACCCACCATCACTTCGATAGCGCGCACACCGAACCCGTGCGCCAGGGCTTGTCCCTCATCCGAGCTATCGGTCGAATGATAGATCGGTAAATCTAACGCGGCACCAAGTCCAGGAGCACTCAACGGTCACACGATGACCACGGGGGTGGGGCTTTCGAGCGAGAGCCCAATCGTTGTGCCGGACGAGGACAGCCACAGGAGGCGCCACAAGACTGAGAATGAGTTCGGTCGCCTCAAGTTGTCTGCAGGCTTAGAACTGAGGAACGAGCGCAACCCGAACCACTTTGACTAGCTCCAAATATTCCGGATGACAGCGCCTTCAACCATCCTATAATCCCCAGACTGAATCTAGGCAAAGCCTCACGAATAGCTCGAAACTACCCTGATATCGGAAGTCATGATCGGCAGGAGTAAGAGGCGATATTCAAAGGATGTTCATTCTCCCAAGAAGAGCACAATGAAAATAAAAGCATTAATTATCGCGGCCATTGCGCATGGAGGAATATGCCAATTAGGTTTTGGTGCCATTTCTGTTAACATTGCCGGAGAGCCCTCTAGCAATCTTGCAACTGTTACCTTAAATGGATCAGTTCAGTTGGCCGAATATACCTCATCGGGGGAATTTACGGCTGCGGTTCTTGCGGTGAATCCATTCAATTCGCTAGGCCTCAATGGGCTGGGTAACGTTGCTACATATGGAGCCCCAACTTCTGCTTTTGCTACTGCTTCTCAAACTGATATTGCGCTAGAGATAGGCCCCGGGAGTGATACTGCTATTTTTTCTTATCGTGATATAAGCAACGGAAATTCTGTATTGGCCAGCGGCAGTATTCATAACATGGTTTATCTTGGCGGCAGTGCTAGTGCTGGTTCGTTCCAACTGATTACTCCTATATATTTTTTCCCATCGGGATCTCTGGTTGATGCCGGCGACATACTGGAGGTGTCGGGATCCTTTGACTTACAGCTAGTGAGCGGCACTTTTGCTTCTCGCTTTAATCCGGGGGTCTATACAGGAAGTTACATTGGTCAGGACATTACCGTCACAGTGACGCCAGTCCCGGAGGCTTCGTCCATCCTTCTAATAGCCTTGGGCTGTGCTGCTGGGCTATTCAGGAGACGTCGAAGAAGATCCACTGCCTGACAAGACGATGTGCCCCCCCTGACTCATCTGTCAGAAATCCTGCAAAGCGGGACGCGCGCCTCCGGCCAGACGGCTGATCCTGGACGTTTGCCTGAGAAACTACACCTTGGATGATTGCTGACGCCCTAGTGACCATTCTGCTCGCATGTGCGGTGCCTAAGGGCGTCGTCACCACTCCGCCCATTGCACCTCCGGAAGTTCCGGTGGAAGAGGGCAGGCCGAATCGCTTCACCGTCTTTGTTACCTCAGCTGACGAGATCCTCGTCGGCGGGGTGAGGGGCACTCTAGAAGACGTGACTCGTGCAGCAAAGCAGAAGAGCACGACTCATAAAGATGCGACTATGGTGCTGCGTGTTCACAAAGATATTACGGTGCGGCGTGTAAAGGAAGTGACGAAGGCCGCATCGCGAGGCGGGGTTAACCGCGTCATTTTCGCCTCTTCACAACCAAATCCTGAGGAGAAAGCTAGCAAGGTTAGAAGAGGACGCAGCTACCTACTGCCAAAGTAACCGTGAAGAGACCCTAGTCCTTCGCGAAGAACTCCCGCGGGAAGGTGATCCCTTGCCCCGGGGCAGGGGATCGCAAAGGGTGGCGGAAGGGGTGGGATTGGCTTGGTCGCTTCGCTCCCGGCGCCTCTGGGGTTCGGCTCGCTACCGCTCGCTAAAGAGGGGCGCTGCTCGCGCGACCAGTCGAACCTAAAGGTTCGAACCCCACCCCGGACGACATTTTTTGCTCCCCCCTTCGGGGGGGCAAAATGGCGGAAGGGGTGGGATTCGAACCCACGGTAGAGTTGCCCCTACACTTGATTTCGAATCAAGCGCCTTAAACCAAGCTCAGCCACCCTTCCGTTGGATACTGGAGCGCCCGGTCCGGGTGCGGGATACGCCCGGGGGACGGCATGGTAGCGGATCTGGCGGCGATTTCAAGTCGCCAGGATTCTCCACCGATACCCCCTCCTCCCCTACTCGCTCACGCTCGTAGCTACCCCTCCGCCACCAGCTTCCCGCCCTCGATCCGCAGCAGCAGGTCACCGAGGCGTTCGGCCTCGACACGCGAGTGGGTGATGTGGAGGGCGGTGAAGGGGTGGTGCTCGCGCAGCCGGCCGATCAGCCGGCAGATCTCCTCGCGGGTGTCGTCGTCGAGGGCGCTGAGCGGCTCATCCAGGCAGAGCACCTCGGGTCGGGCGGCGAGGGCGCGGCCGAGCGCCACCCGCTGCCGT
>JANQMB010000168.1 GCA_028280355.1 Verrucomicrobiales bacterium | reverse complement strand
GCGACAGCACCGACCAGTGGCTGCCGCTGGTCTGTACGATGAACGTCACCGTCGTGACGGAACAGGTCCGGCAACTGTTCGGGATGGGTTTGGGCGACCTCGAGGCGGCGGTCGCGGGCGCCGAACCCGGTGCGGGTGGCCTGTGTTTCTTGCCCTATCTGAACGGCGAGCGCACGCCGAACCTGCCCGGTGGCAGCGGCGTGCTGCACGGCCTGAGGACCGACAACATGACGCCCGGCAACATGGCGCGGGCGGCGATGGAGGGGGCGACCCTCGGGCTGGCCTACGGCCTCGGGCGGTTCCGCGAGATGGGGATCTGCCCGGCGGAGATCCGCCTCACCGGCGGGGGGAGCAAGAGCGCCATCTGGCGCCAGATCGCCGCCGACGTCTTCGACACCCCGGTGGTCACCCTCGCCACCGCCGAGGGGGCGGGGCTGGGCGCCGCCATCCAGGCCGCCCATTGCCGGTCGGGGGACACGGGCTACCGCGAGCTCTGCGAGCGTTACGTCGCGCTCGACGAATCGACCCGCTGCGAACCCGACGTGGCGGGGGCGGACGCCTACCGGGAGTTGCTTGCGAAACAGGGCAAGCTGACCAGCGACCTCCGTGCGGCGGGTCACCTGTAGGCTCACGGTGCCCGGTGGTGCCGGTTCCGAGACCGGACCGAGATTGTGAAGACAAAGTTGTTGGGATGGTCGATCGCGACCTTGATCCGGATCGTCGGCCTCACCCTGAGGCTGCGCCTGGAGGACCGTAGCGGGGTGCGCTCCGATCCGCCGGAGGGGCCGATGGTGTGGGTGTTCTGGCACAACCGCGTGTTTGCCGCGCCCCTGGTGTACCGGAAGTACCTCCGCCGGCGGAGCGGCAAGGTGTTGACGAGCCCGAGCGGCGACGGGGAGATCATCGCACGCGTGATGGCGACCTTCGGCGTGGGGTCGGTGCGGGGTTCCAGCAACAAGCGCCCGGCCGCCGCCCTGCGCGAGCTGGTCAAGCTGCTGAGGGGCGGGGCGGACGTGGCGATCACCCCGGACGGCCCCCGGGGTCCGGTCCACGAACTCCAGCCAGGGGTGGTCAAGGTCGCCCAGCTCGCCGGGGTGCCGGTGCTGCCCATCCGGATGGACTACCGGCGCGCGATCACGCTGAGAACCTGGGACCGTTTCCAGATCCCCCTGCCGTTCTCCCGCGTGGACGTCGTCTTCGAGGAGCTGCAGTCGCTGCCGAGGACGGCGGACGAGGCCAGTTTCGAGGCGCAGCGCAGCGCGCTCGAGGAAGTTCTGAAAGGCGACTCTTGATCCCGCGCCCCTTCCGTGGTTTAGCTCCGCGATATGGAACTGATCGATGGCAAGGCCGTGGCGGCGAAGGTTCTCGACGAATGCCGGGCGGGGGTCGAGGAGCTCGCCTCGGCCGGCCTGCGCCCGGGTCTAGCCGTCGTTCTGGTCGGCGAAGACCCGGCGTCCCGAGCCTACGTGCGTAGCAAGGAGCGGACCTGCCGGGACCTCGGCCTCCATTCGGTGAAGCTCGAGCTCCCGGCGACCACTTCGCAGGCGGAGCTGTTGGAGGTGGTCGGCGACCTGAATGCCGACCCGGCGATCCACGGCATCCTCGTCCAATCTCCGCCGCCGCCACAGATCGACGAGGCGGCGATCGTGCTGGCCATCGACCCGGCCAAGGACGTGGACGGGTTCCATCCCCAGAACGTCGCCAAACTAGCCCTGGAGGACCCGAGCGGTTTCGTCCCTTGCACCCCGCTCGGATGCCAGCGGCTGCTGGGCGAATACGGGGTCAACACCCGGGGCGCCCACGCGGTGGTGGTGGGGCGGAGCATGATCGTCGGCAAGCCGATGGCGATGTTGCTGATGGCCAAGGGGGAACTGGCGGATGCCACGGTCACCGTGGCGCATTCGCGGACGGCCGATCTGGCGGCGGTCTGCCAGCGTGCGGATATCCTCATCGCCGCCGTCGGACGCCCCCACTTCCTCGGCGCAGAGCATGTCCGCGAGGGGGCGGTGGTGATCGACGTCGGCATCAACCGGGTCGATGACCCCGCGGCGAAACGGGGTTACCGGCTGGTCGGAGATGTCGATTTCGATGCGGTGGCCAGCCGCTGCAGCGCCATCACGCCAGTGCCAGGGGGGGTGGGGCCGATGACCATCGCCATGCTGATGTCTAACACGATCAAAGCCTGCCGCCAGATCACCTCCGCCTCACACTGACAGGCTGGCCGGGGGGGAAAAAATGAGGAGAGTCCAGGGGGACTCTCCTCGCTTGTGAGACTAGGTTTGAAACCAACAACCAACCTTTGCTCAACAAATTGGTAAAAAGACTCGCGTCTTCTAAAGCTGTATAAACTATTATACCCAACTTATTCCCAACAGCAAGCGACTTTGCACACAAAAAACGTGTAAACAATCTGGGAATCCTAATTGTCAGTATATTTTAATGGTTTGAGTGCCGAGTTGCTATCGCCCGAGTAAATGGGGAGATCGAATCAAGACGAGAGGGGTGCTGCTGGGCGTCTCAATCGGTGGTGGTTGCTGGTCTTCCCGGTGGTGATCTTGCTGTTGGGGACGTTGATCTTTCGGGTGAGCGATGCCGATCTGGTCGCCGGCGGGGCATTTTTCGACGGGCAGGCTGGCTGGCAGTGGAAAGACTTCCCGATTTTCGAGTTCCTCTATCACTATGGGGTGCAGCCTGCGTTGATCTTGTCTGCGCTGGCCTTGGTCGTCCTCGCCCTCGGCTTCTGCTGGGTGCCGGCGAGACGTTGGCGGAAGATCGCCGGCTACTACCTGTTGGTGGTGGTGATCGGACCGGGGATCCTGATCAACGCGGTCTTGAAGGAGCACTGGGGGCGCCCGCGGCCGCGGGAGGTGACCGAGTTCGGGGGCAAAGAGCGCTTCGAGAAGGTCTGGGAGTACGATTCGTCCAGCCCCGGCAAGTCCTTTCCCAGCGGCCACGCCTCCATGGGGTTCTGCCTGTTCGCGCTGTATTTCATCGGCCGGGCGCTGCGCAAGAGCTGGGCGCGCTGGGCGGGGTTCGGCGCCCTCGTCCTCGGCGCCTCCCTGGGGCTCGCGCGGGTGGCGCAGGGGGGGCATTTCGCCAGCGACGTGTTGTGGTCGGCGGGGATATGCTACTTCGTGGCGCTGGCGTTCTACCGGCTGCTGGGGCTTGGCGAGCGCCCGTTCTATGAGGGGCGCGGGCTCAGCCGGGCAGGTTGGTTCTCGGTCGCGGGCATCCTGGTCGCCGCCGGTCTGCTGGCGGTGGCGGTGCCGTCCGAGGAGGAGAAACATCTGGTGGGGAGGGAGGGGGTGGCGGTTCCGGCGGCGGGCTGTGATATCAGGGTCGAGCTGCCGCGCGCGGAGCTCCGGGTCGTGCTGGGGGAGCGGTTCGGTTTCCGATCGCACGTCGAGGGGTTCGGCTCCTTGGGGAGCCGGCTGATCGACCGGTTCGAGGAGTCGGTTTCCGATAGCGGATACCGGATCCGGTTGCGGCAGCGCCGGAGGGGGCTGTTGGCCACCAGCGAGCAGCCGGCGGAGCTCGAAGTCCCGGCCTTTCCTCCGGGTAAGGTTCAGATCGAGGTCGGTGAAGGTTCGGTGTCTGCCGACCTGTTCCCGGGTCGGTGGGATTGGGGCTTCGAGGTCGAGGATGGCGACCTGACCCTGCGGGTTCCGGCGGGGCAGGCGTTGAAGGTCGTCCGCCAACGGGTCGGCGGGGAGGTGACCAATGAGGTGCCGGGTCTGGAGTGGTCCGAGGAGAAGGGGCGCTGGAGGCGAGGCGAGAGCCCCGCCGTGCGGGTGCGCGTGGATATCGGGGGAGACCTCAAACTTCTGCCTCTGGGGGGCTAGGCCATGGCCGTTGTCGCGATCGTTCTAGACGAGGTCAACCGGGACGAGATGGAGGGTTGGGGGAAGTGTGTCGCGGCGGCCCTCGGCAAACCTCTGGAGGTGATCCATGTGGTAGGGGCGCGCCAGGAGGGGGGCGGCAGCTCACAGCTGGTCTTCGACGGTCCGGAGGACGCCGACTGCAGGGTGGCCGAGGTGTCCCTCGGGTGCGCGGCGGTGGCGATCGATGCGCATTTTTCGAGCCGGCGCCCAGAGTTCCTTCTGGTGGATCGGCGGGGTGGTCGGCGGGGCGTTCGCGCCAACCTCGCCCGGGCCTGGTTCGACAACGCCCCCTGCGATGTGGTCTGTCTGCGTTTCCCAGAGGACGGCGGCCGCGGTGGGGGGAGGATCCTGGTGCCGACCTCGGGCGGGGGACACTCGCGCGGCGCCCTGCGCCTGGGCAAGGAACTGGCCGAGGCGGGGGCGGGTGTGCTCGTCCCCCTCCTGGTGGAGCCCGACCTGCACGACGAGGCGGCCGAGGTGGGGGAGCGTCGCCTGCAGTCGATCCTCGCGCGCGAGGGGCTCGATCTTGGCTCCGAGCTGATGGCACCGGAGGTCGCGCTCGACGATAGTCCGGCCGCCGCCATCCACGCGGCGGCGACCGATGGGGACTACGACCTCGTGCTGGTCGGGGCCTCGGATGTCGGGGGGGTGCACCGCGCGCTGTTCGGGACGCTGCCTGACCGCCTGCTCGCCGGTGGCGCGAAGGTCGCCGTGGGGGTGTTCCGGAGGGCGTTGCCGCTGCGGCAGCGGCTGCGCCAGCAGGTCGGCCGCTGGCTACACGTCAGGGTCCCCCAGCTCGACCGCGAGTCGAGGGTGGCGCTGTTCGCCAACCTCGAGTCGAACGCCCGCTGGAGTTTCGATTTCATGGCGCTGATCTGTCTGGCGACCGCCCTCGCCGGCCTGGGGCTGATGCTGGACAGCGCGGCGGTGGTGATCGGGGCGATGTTGGTGGCGCCCCTGATGACCCCGTTGCTCGGGGCGGGGTTGGCTCTGGTGCAGGGGAACCTCCCGCTGATGCGGGACTGCGCGCGGGCGATCCTCTACGGGTTCCTCGCCGCCCTGGTGATCGGGGTGTTGCTCGGCGTGTTCGGGAGGCTCTATGGGCTGACGCAGCAGATGCGTATCCGCGGTGCGCCAGACGTGCCCGACATGGCGGTCGCACTGCTATCCGGGGTCGCGGCGGCGCACTGTATCGCCCGGCCGAGGTTGTCGTCCGCCCTCGCCGGGGTGGCGATCGCCGCCGCGCTGGTGCCCCCGATCGCGACGGTCGGGATCACCCTGGCGCTCGGTGAGCCGGGCGTGGCGCGCGGGGCGGCGCTGCTGTTCGGGACCAACGTGGTGTTCGTGGTCCTCGGCGCGGCGGGGTGTTTCTACGCCGCGGGGGTGAGGGCGAGGAGGCCGGGGCGGGCGCAGCGCAGGCGGGTCTGGTCGCAGCGGGTCATGCTGGTGTTGATCGGCGCCGCGGCGGCGTTGGTGATCCCGTTGGGCTCGGTGCTCCTCGACAAGGTGGCGGGCTCGCACGGCCTGCGGCCGCGGCTGAGCTCCGCCGTCGCCGACGCCACCGGCGGGCGCGGGGAAGTCGTGCGGGTGGCGGTGCGGGAGCGCGGCGGCGCCGAGGTGCTCGAGGTCGATGTCTCGCTCCCGGCTGGGGGTGGTGACGGCCTCGGCGAGGCCTTGGCGAAGGCCGCCGAGGGCTATTTCGGGCGACCGGTCGAGGTGCGGCTCTGGACGAGACCCTTCGTCTCGCACCGGGCGGGCGGGGATCGCTGATGGGCTGTTGAGAGGCGGCGGTCGTTGGGCTATGGGGGTGGCTCATGATCCTCCCATGGGCAGATACCGAGGCCGGCCACGGGTCGCCGCTGGGCGAGCGGATGCACGAGTTTTTCGGCGGGGGAGGTCCGCTCTCCGGGTCGAAGGACTACGAGTACCGACCCCAGCAGCAACAGATGGCCTGCGCGGTGGCCGAGGCGCTGCGGGCTGCCGCCCCGCTGGTGGTGGAGGCGGGGACCGGTGTCGGGAAGTCGCTCGCCTACCTCGCCCCGGCGGTGTGCTTCGCGCTGGCGGAGGGGCGCAAGGCGGTGATCTCCACCCACACCATCAACCTGCAGGAACAGCTGGTGGACAAGGACCTGCCGATCCTGGCCCGGCTCTTGGGGGAGGGGTTCAAGGCGGTGCTGATGAAGGGGCGCGGGAACTACCTCTGCCCGCGGCGCCTCAGGCGGGCGCTGGCCGACGCCCCCGACCTGTTCGACTCCGGCGATCGCGCGGAGCTGGAGGCGATCGCCGAGTGGGCGGAGGACACCCGTGATGGGACCTTGAGCGACCTCGACTTCGAACCGGCGGCGCGAGTCTGGTCGCAGGTCTGTAGCGAGAGCCACGTCTGTACGCCGAAGACCTGCGGCCGCGACGACCTGTGTTTCTACCAGGTGGCGCGGCGCGAGGTGGCGACCGCCGACGTGGTGGTGTTGAACCACACCCTGCTGTTCACCCTCATGGCGTCGTTCGGCGAGGCGGAGGGGGAAGGGGAGGGCTTCGTGTTCCCGAACGACTTCCTGATCATCGACGAGGCCCATACGCTGGAGAACATCGCCGCCAGGGCACTGGGCTTGCGGGTGTCCCAGGCGGGCTTGAGGTTCGACCTCAACAAGCTCTACAACCCGAAGAAGAAACGCGGGTTGTTCCACCTGATCCGCCACGCGGCCGGGGCCTCGCGCGTGGCCGACCTGGCCGGCTCGCTCGAACACTTCTTCGAGGGCGTGGAGGACGCCTGCAGGTTCGGCCGCTGGGGCAACGAGTTCCGGGTGCGCGAGTCTGGGATGGTCGAGGACTCGCTGGCCGAGGAGCTGCTGGGGGTGGAGCGCGAGGTGGTCGCCGCGGCGGAGAAGCTCGAAGGCGGCCCGAGGCGGGCGGAGCTGCTCGACCTCGGCCGGCGCGTCCGCGAGTCGAGGCTGGCGATCGGGGCGTTCCTCCAGCAGTCGATGGAGGGGCACGTGTACTGGGTCGAACGCAAGGGCGGCGGTCCGGGCGGCGTCAGCCTGAACAGCGCGCCGGCCGATGTCGCGCCGGCCCTCGGGGAGATGTTCTTCAGCGAGGGGAAGGCCTGCGTGGTGACGAGCGCGACGCTGTCCGTCGGGGAGAACCGGGAGCCGCTCGGCTACTTCAGGCAGCGGGTCGGTGCCGGGGGCGCGGGGGCGCTACAGATCGGCAGCCCGTTCGACTACGCCGGGCAGATGCAGATCTATCTCGTCAAGAGCATGCCGGACCCGCGGTCGGAAGAGTACGAGGAGGCGCTGGTACACTGGGTCGGGCATTTCGTGAAGCGGTCCGAGGGGAGGGCCTTCGTCCTGTTCACCAGCTACCGGCTGATGAACGCCGTGGCGGGGAAGATGGGGGATTTTTTCGCGGAGGAGGGGCACCAGCTGCTGGTCCAGGGGAGGGGGTTGCCGCGCCACCAGATGCTGCGCGAGTTTCGCGAGGACACGTCCAGCGTCCTGTTTGGCACCGACAGCTTCTGGGCGGGGGTCGACGTCCCCGGAGAGGCGCTCTCGAACGTGATCGTCACCCGGCTGCCCTTCGCCGTGCCTGACCACCCGCTGACCGAGTCCCGCCTCGAGGCCATCGAGGGCAGAGGGGGCAACCCTTTCCTAGAATACTCTGTGCCGGAGGCCATCCTCAAACTCCGGCAGGGGGTCGGCCGCCTGATCCGCTCGACGAAAGACAGGGGGATCGTCGTCCTGTTGGACAACCGGGTGCTCGCGAAACGTTACGGCAAGGCGTTCCTGCGGGCGCTCCCCGACGCGCCGGTCGAGATCGTCGGGGGCTAGCGGCGCGGCCGCCGGGCGCCGGTGCGTTCCAGCAGCTCGCGGAACTCGGCCACCGGCCATTGGCCCTCGACCACCGCGGCCCCGTGTGCGGCATAGTTGAGCACCGACCCGCAGCCCGCCGCCAACAACCTCGAGGCCATCCCGAGCGGCCCCATGCCCATCACCGCCAGGGGGCGGTCGGCGAACCGTCCCAACAGGTCGATGAGGCGGGCCACCTCGTCGCCGGACCGGGTGCGGGTGGCCAACTTGACGACATCGGCACCGCGGTCGCCGGCGGCGGAGACCACGTCGGCGAGGCGGCTCGCGCTCGGGGTGGCCTCGAAGTCGTGGAATGACAGGACGATGCTCAACCCGCCCGAACGTGCGAGCTCGATCGTCGGCGCCATCGCCTCCGCGTGGGCCACCTCGACATCGAGCGCCCCCGCGTCGGGCAGCAACGGCTCGACCGCCGCCCTCCGGATCTCGGTTTGGCCAAAGCGCGGGTCGCCGCCCTCGTCGGGGTGCCTGGGGGTGAGCAGGACAGGCTGCCGCAGCTCCCGGAGGGGGGCGACCAGCTCGCCGGGGTCGCCGAATTGGTCGAGCCTGGCCTCGACGATGTCCCAGGCGGTGGGAGACGCGCCGGCCGCCGCCAGCGCCCGGAGGGTCGCCAGATCGGTCGTCGGCACGACGACATTGGGTTGTTGTAGCTCGATTGACATTTGTCCCGGGCGGGCCGTTCATTCCGCGCTTGTGGCGGCAGGCATCCTAACCTTGGATGCGGTCGATCCCACCCACAAACCGATGCTAGGGCGCAAACAGGAAATCAACCTCCAGATCAACCAGATCCTGGACAGTTGCCTGATCGCCCTCGCGTTCTGGCTGTGCCACTCCATCCGCTACTATAACCAGGAGTGGTTCGAGGCCGTCGAGCTCGCCGGGGTCGTCGGCGCCGCCGGGGGCAACATCCCGCCGCTGGGGGACTTCTTCTGGCTGATGGCGATCATCGTCCCCTTCACGCCGGTGATCCTGGAGATGAACGGCTACTATGACCACGTCTTGCAGAAGACCATCTGGCGGTCGCTCCGGCAGATGGGCCGGGCCCTGCTGATCGTGGGGGTGATCATCGGCGGCTGCGTGGTGTTCTTCAAATGGGGCGCCCAGAGCCGTGTGGTGCTCGCCCTCCTCGTACCGGTCGGCGGCGGGTTCCTGCTCGCCAAGGAGGCGATCGTCCGGCGGGTGATCCGCTCCCGCGTCTCCGCTGACCGCTGGTGCGAGCAGGTGCTGTTCGCGGGCGGCCCGGGTGAGATGGAGCGGCTGGCGGACCAGTTCGACCGGGCGGGGGAGAGCTCGATCCGCGCTGTGGAGATGATCAACCTGGCGACCCGCCCGGTGGGCGACCTGGTCGACGCGCTGCATGAACATTCCGTCGAGCGCGTGATCTTCGCCGCCGGACACGTCCACTTCGACAAGGTCCAGGAGGCTGTCAGCGCCTGTGAGGCGGAGGGGGTCGAGGCCTGGCTGTCGACCGATTTCATCGAGACCTCGATCGCCCGCCCGAACATGGACGTGCTCGGCGGGAGGCTCATGATGGTGTTCCGCAGCGCCCCCGAGGTCTCGTGGGCCCTGCTGCTGAAGGGGCTGATCGACCGCGTCGGGGCGTTCCTGCTGATCCTCCTTACCTCGCCGCTCTGGGTCATCGCCTATATCGGCATCAAGCGCTCCTCGCCGGGGCCGGCGTTCTTCAGGCAGCGGAGGGGGGGCAAGAACGGCAGGCCGTTCGTCATGTTCAAGTTCCGCACGATGGGCATCGACGCCGAGGAGCGGAAGAAGGAGCTCGAGAAGGAGAACGAGATGAGCGGGCCGGTGTTCAAGGTCGAGAAGGACCCGCGGGTGTTCAAGTTCGGCGACTTCCTGCGCCGCCGGAGCATCGACGAGCTGCCGCAGCTCCTGAACGTGCTGTTCGGGCAGATGAGCCTGGTGGGGCCGCGCCCGCTGCCCACCGACGAGGTGGCCAGGATCGAGAACACCTCCCAGCGCCGCCGCCTGAGCATGAAGCCGGGGCTGACGTGCCTCTGGCAGGTGTCCGGCCGCAACACGATCACCAACTTCGACGAGTGGGTCGAGCTCGACCTCAAATATATCGACAACTGGTCGATATGGCTCGATATCAAAATCCTCTTCCTCACCATCCCCGCGGTCTTGTTGCGGCGCGGGGCGAAGTGAGCGACCGACCTCCCAGAGAGAACTTTCGATGGACGTATTCTCCAGCCAGAAAAAGGCCAAAAAGACCTGCGTTGTCACCGGCGGTGCGGGGTTCCTCGGCTCGCACCTGACCGACCGCCTGCTCGCCGCGGGGCATCGCGTCATCGCGATCGACAACCTGCTCACCGGCAACGTGCGCAACATCGAGCACCTGGCGGGCAACGCCGACTACCGGTTCATCGAGCACGATGTCACCAATTTCATCTACCTCCCCGGGGAGGTAGATTTCGTCTTCCACTTCGCCTCGCCGGCGAGCCCCATCGACTACCTGGAGTTCCCGATCCCGACCTTGAAGGTCGGCGCCCTGGGCACCCACAACACGCTGGGGCTGGCTAAGGCAAAGGGTGCGACCTACCTGATCGCGTCGACCTCGGAGGTCTATGGCGACCCCCTGATCCACCCGCAGAAGGAGGACTATTGGGGCAACGTCAACCCGATCGGGCCGCGCGGGGTCTACGATGAGGCGAAGCGGTTCGCCGAGGCGATGACCATGGCCTACCACCGCTACCACCGGCTGGACACCAAGATCGTGCGGATCTTCAATACCTACGGGCCGCGCATGCGGCTGGAGGACGGGCGCGTGGTGCCCGCTTTCATCGGGCAGGCCCTCAAGGGCGAGCCGATGACCGTCTTCGGCGACGGTTCGCAGACCCGGAGCTTCTGCTACGTCTCCGACCTGATCGAGGGGATCTTCCGGCTGTCGACCTCGGAGACCCACGAGCCGGTCAACATCGGCAACCCCAGCGAGATGACCATCAAGGAGTTCGGCGAGGCCATCATCGCCCGCACGGGGACGAGCTCCCAGCTGGTTTTCAAGGAGCTCCCGGAGGACGACCCGCGCGTCAGGCAGCCGGACATCTCACGCGCCAAGGAGCTGTTGGGCTGGAAGCCGCTGGTCGACTTCGACCAGGGGATCGGTGAGACCATCGCCTATTTCAAAGATTTCCTGGGGATCACAGACGGGGCTTGATTTCGTATTCGGGTCTTGCCTATCCTCGGCCAACTGGGTATCAAGCCCGTATTCGCCCGATTTTCCGGTAGATTTCGCCCTCCCCTGGGTGTGTTTCGCGGAGGGTCAGGCGGCCGAGTTTGAACCCCCGCCTCAAATTTTGAAACCCCTACCTCGATTTCCACGCCCTATGCCCAGACTCCCTGTCCTACTAGCGACCGCCTCGGCCTTCGTCCTCGGGGCCGACCTCGCCCCCGGGCAGCGCAAGCTCAAGGCAGACATCAAAGATATCGCGGTCGACTCGACCAAGAGCCCCGAGTTCCAGCCCGGGAGCGGGGTGAAGCTGCAGCGCGACAAGCGCCGCGACTGGTTGCAGATCGACGTGACCTTCAAGGCGGATTCCCCGTCCAAGGGAGACTTCATCGACGCCCTCGAGGTCCGCTTCTTCGTGCTGCCGAAGTCTGCCCGACCCGAGTACAAGAAGCTGTTCTCGGCGACCCTCAAGCATGTCGATGTCCTCAAGGACACCGAACTCCACTCGGCGGTCTACCTGTCCCCCAACGCCTTGCACCGGATCTACGGGCGCTCTGTCTCGGTGAACCCCCGCGACCTCTGGGTCGCGGTCGAGATCCATGCCGGTGGCGAGATGGTCGGGTGGGATGCCACCGACGGCAAGTCGGCGAAGCCGCCGTGGTGGCGCCGCACCGATGTCCCCAAGGACAGCAACACCCTGCGCCCCAAACACAAGACCCCCTTCGCGATCCTGTGGTACGACGCCTACGCCGAGGTGCGCGAATAGGCCGGCTGCGACAGCCCCTCAACATCCACCGCCCCGATCCCTCCGACGCGTGACGCGCCCCCCTGTCAGCGTCCCCAGCACACCGTCTTCCTATCACTTCAATGGCCGATAAAAACTCGATCGTCACCCTCAACGTAGGATCCCAGCGCGTCAGCCTATCCCACTTCACCGCCGCCAAGGGCGGTGGCCTCATCCTCCAGGACTACGCCTTCTCGGAGCTTTCGGGCGACCCCGCCGCCGACTCCGCCCGCGTCCCCCAGATCGGGGTCGCCGTCGTCGAGCTCGTCGGGCGCCTGGGGGTCGCCAAGCAGGACGTGCGCTACGCGATCTCGGGCCACTCCGTCTTCACGCGCTTCGTCAAACTGCCCGCGCTCGACGAGGAGAAGGTCGACGACATCGTCCGCTTCGAGGCCCAGCAGAACGTGCCCTTCCCGATCAACGAGGTCGCCTGGGACTACCAGCTGGTCTCGCCCGGGGACGGGGGGGGCGAGGTCGAGGTCGCCCTGGTGGCGATCAAGAGCGACTCCCTCGACGACCTCAACGGGGTGGTCGAGAACGGGCCGCTGGTGGCGCGCGCCGTCGACGTGGCGCCCATGGCGCTCTACAACGCGTTCCGGTACAACTACGCCGAGGCCGACGGGTGCTCCCTGCTGGTCGACGTCGGCGCCCGCACCACCAACCTGCTATACATCGAGGGCAACCGGGTGTTCACGCGCAGTATCCCGGTCGGCGGCGCCGCCGCCACCACCGCCATCGCCAAGGAGTTCGAGATGTCGTTCGGCGACGCCGAGGAGCGCAAGAAGCAGGACGGTTTCGTGGCCCTGGGTGGTTCGTACGCGGACCACGACGACCCGGGGATCGCGGCGATGTCGAAGGTGATACGCAACACCATGACTCGCCTGCACTCCGAGGTGGTGCGCACCACCAGCGCCTACCGGCAGCAGGGCGGGACGGCGCCGACCATCGCCTACCTGTGTGGGGGCAGCGCGGCGCTGCCGTACCTGCGGGAGTTCCTGACCGAGAAGCTCAACCTCGAGGTCGAATATTTCAACGCCCTGCGTAACGTTGCGGTCGGCCCGAAGATCGACACCGGGGAGGTGGCGTCTGACGCCCACAACCTCGGCGAGCTCGTCGGCCTCGCGCTGCGCGAGATCAGCGCCTGCCCGATGGAGATCGACCTGGTGCCCACCACCGTCGAGCGCCGCCGCGACATCGAGCGCCGCAAGCCCTACCTGCTGGCCGCCGGCGGCTGCTTCCTGGCGCTGCTGCTGGCCGCCGGGGTGTTCTTCCACCGCAAGAAGGACCTCACCGAGAGGCATGGCGCGGAGCTCTCCAGCTACGAGAGCGAGCTCGCGGGTTTCAACTCGAAGATCAGCGCCGAATCCCGTCGCGAGGACGAGATCCGCCAGCGCGGGGCGCCGTTACAGGCGGCGGTCGAGGGCCGCACGCGCGTGCTGGAGATCCTCAACCACCTCAACTCGAAGCTGGCCTCCGACAAACTCTGGTTCACCCAGATGGAGATGCTCGCCGGCGGCGTCCCGCTCGACGGCGCCAAATCGCTGGGCGGCAGCAACGTGCCCCGCGGCGGGGAGGAATGGGAGGACAAGGACCTCAAGGTCAAACCCAACCAGAACGTCATCAGCCACCTCCGCCTCTACGGGCTTTTCCGCGGTTCGTCTGACGGCCTCTACGAGTTCCAGGACAACCTCAAGTCCGACCCCGGCTACTTCGAGCTGCCCGAGGACATCAACAACGAGGCCAGGCGCGTCAAAGAGCGCTCCGGCGACGAGTACGCGGGGGTGGTGCGCTATGACCTGAAGCTCAAGGAGCCGATCCGCACCCACCTCGCCGGCCAGAAGAGATAGCCGCCCGACACCCGTTCCCCTAACGACATCAAGCATCATGGACTGGATCAAGCAGAACCGCTTCCTCGCCGGTTATATCGGAGTCATGACCCTGGGCACCATAGGGCTCGGCTTCTACCTGTTCACCGGCTGGAAGGGGGCGAAGGCCGCCTCGGAGAGCTACCAGGAGACGGCCAGGAACGTCGACATGCTCGAGCGGCGCCCGATCTTCCCGAGCGAGGAGAACCTCGAGGCGAAGCGCAGGCAGGTGGCCGCCTATGGTACCGCGGTGGACCAGTTGCAGGAGCAGCTCACGCGCGGGCAGCGCGCGATCAAGCCGGGGCTCAAGGAGCAGGACTTCCGCAAGATCATGAACGGGGAGGTGGAGGCGGTCGCGGCGATGGCGGCGAGCAAGGGCATGAGGCTCCCGGAGGAGTTCCGCTTCGGTCTCGACGCCTACACCGAGGGCAAGCCGATCAACCCGCGGGCGGTCCCCCTGCTCGAGTGGGAGCTCGACGCGATGAAGCAGTTCGTCAACCTGGCCGCCGCCGCCGGGATCGATTCGATCGAGGACTTCCGGCGCGACGAGTTCCCCCAGGAGGACAGGAACTGGAAGTCCGAGAAGGAGATCGCCGAGGCGGCCGCCGAGGAGGCCGCCGCCAACCCCAGGAGGCGGGCGCGCCGCGCGCCGCGGGGGGCGGCGAAGAAGCCACAGCCGAAGGCAGGGAGCGATAACCCGATGGCCACCGCCTCTGAGGTCATGGAGACCTACCGCTTCACTGCGCTGGTCAAGGGCTCGCACGATTCGCTGAGCGACCTGCTCACCCGGATGGCCAACGACGAGACCTTTTTCGTCTGGCTGCGCCAGCTACGGGTGGAGAACGAGGTGAAGGAGAGCCCGCGGGAGGGGGACGTCCCCGATCCGGAACCCGTCCCCGACGTGGACCCCGGGGAGGATGGCGTCGGGCCGATGATCGACGCCACCCTGTTGTTCGGGGCAGAGAAGGTCTACGCCGAACTGGTCATCGATATGGTGCGCTTCAAGGAGGTGGAGGGGGGTGCCCCGCCCGCCGGCGGCGCAGGATAGGGCGCGGGTCGCCCGATACTAGAGGAACTTCACCGATACCCAACCCCGTCCCTAACGCACCACCATGGAATCGCTAAGATACAACTACGACCGCGTCCTCCTGCTTGTCGCCGCCCTGCTCGCCCTCGTCTTCGGCAGCCTGCTGGCGATGAAGGCGCTCGGCCTCTCCGACAGCTTCGCACGCAACCAGCCCGAGGAGAGCCGGGATATCGGCGAGCCCGGGGCGGCGATGGTCGAAGGGGCGTCCAAACATCTCGAGGGGGACTTCGCCTGGTCCGCGCCGGCCATGCCGGGGGTGCCGCAGAAGAAGCTGCCGCTGTTCGTCTCCATCCCCATCCTCGTACAGAACGGCAAGGAGATCGACCTCCTGGATCCGAGCTCGCCGTCGCCCCGCCCGCCGTTCACCTCGGACTACCTCTACAAGCACCGCCTCCCGGTCGGGCGCACCGACCTCGCCGAGCTCGACCCCGATGGGGACGGGTTCAACAACCTCGAGGAGTTCAACCATGGTAAGACCGACCCCAACGACCCCTCGGACCACCCCCCGTTCACGCTCAAACTGAGCCTCGAGGAGGTGAAGAAGGACGAGTATTCGCTCGACTACCGGACGGGCAACAACCCCGACGGGGAGTTCAGTATCCGCGAGACGACGACCCTCTTCGAGTCCGACCCGCCCAGGACGCCCCCCAGGCGCCGCTCGCACTTCAAGAGGATCGGCGACCCCTTCGGCACGCACCCGGGGCACGAGGACCGCTACACGATCACCGCCTTCAAGAAGGTCATGAAGCCCGGCGGGGCAGGGGGGATCGATAGGCCCGCCCACGTGCTCACCGTGGAGGACGCCAAGGGGACACCGATCCAGATCACCTACCGGGACCCCTATGTCCTGCCGACCTACTACGTCGTGTTCCGCAACGCCTTCCCGGGCGCCCCGACCGACAAGATCGGCCCGGTCAAGGTCGGGGACAGCTTCGAGATCCCCAACGATCCCGGGACGAAATACCAGCTGCTCGAGCTCCTGAAAGGGGGCGAGGAGGGGGCGAAAGTCCGCAAACTGGGAGGGGACGGCGACACTCCCCAGGATCTGGTCATCCCCAGCCGCCAGAAAAATGACTAAGGGGTAATTTTTCCCTTTCCAAAGGGGGGAAGCATCCCTTAAAAAGTCCATTTACCGAAACCATCTTCGCCCCCCCAACACGTTCCAACCCACAATCTATGATTCATCCAGCCCGCCTCCCCAGGCTTGTACTTGCAGGAATCGCTGCCATCGCACTCCCCCTGACGCCCCTCCTGCCCTCCGCAGTCGCTGGCTCCGGTGGCGGCTCCGGCGGTTCGGTCAGCAGCATCGCTGAGCGCGAGATGATCCGTCGCCTCCAACGGGTCAAGGAGGCAGAACAGGATATCGCCGACGGCAAGCGGCTCGAGTCGGAGGGCGACCTCGAGGGCGCCCGTCAGAAATACATGGCCGCGGTGGGCAAGATCCCCAAGGCTCCCCTCGTCCAGAAGAAGCGTGACTACGCCACCAAGCTGTTCGCGGACGTCAGCGTCAAACTCGCCGACCAGAAGGCGAGGGAGGGGCGCCGCTCGGAGGCGCGCGACCTCCTCAACGCGGTGCTGACCCCGGAGGTCGACCCCTACAACAAGAAGGCCAAGAAGATCCTCGTCCGGCTCGACGACCCGGAGTGGTACAACCACGCCCTCAGCCCGGAGCACGTGGAGAACGTCGCCGAGGTCGATCGCCTGCTGAAGGTGGGCAAGGGGTATTACGACCTCGGGGACTTCGACAACGCCGAGAAGCAGTTCGAGGCGGTGCTGCGCATCGACCGCTACAACTCGGCGGCACGCCGCGGCATGGAGGAGGTCGAGCACAAGCGGCGCGAGTACCTGGCCAGCGCCCGTGACCAGACGCGGAACAAGATGCTCCGCCAGGTCGAGGAGGCCTGGGAGTCGCCCGTGCCGCAGACGAATTTCACCAGCCTGATCGAGGAGGGTGGCAACGACGCCCGGAGCGGCCGCGAGTACCTGTCGCGTAAGCTGCGCGAGACGATCATCCCCGAGGTCGTGTTCGACGAGGCCACGGTCGACGAGGCGCTCGAATACCTGCGCCTGAAGAGCCGCGAGCACGACCCCTTCGAGACCGACGAGGCCGCCAGAGGGGTGAACATCGTCCGCCGCGGTGGCGGCGCCGGCCCGGACGGCGCCGAGCCCGCCGTGGAGCAGACCATCAGCCTGCGCCTGAGCAACGTCCCGCTCGCCGAGGCCCTCCGCTACGTCTCCGAGGGGGCGGGGATGAAATACAAGATCGAGCCCTACACAGTCGTCGTCGTTCCGCTCTGGAAGGACACCACCGACATGTATACCCGCACCTTCCGGGTGCCGCCGGACTTCCTCACCACCAGCGATGCCGGTGACGGCGGCGGTGGCGGTGTGGTGGACGACCCGTTCGCGAGCGGCGACGGCGGGGCGCGCACGAGCCTCAAGCCCAAGAAGAGCGCCAAGGAAGTTCTCGAGTCGCAGGGCGTCACCTTCCCCGAGGGGGCGAGCGCCTTCTTCAACCCCCGGACCTCCACCCTCGTGGTGCGCAACACGCAGTCCAACATGGAGCTCATCGAGGTCATCGTCGAGAACTCCATCGGCAACGTCCAGAACCAGATCTACATCACCACCAAGTTCCTCGAGGTCACCCAGACCAACCTCGACGAGTTCGGCTTCGACTGGATGTTGGGGCAGTTCAACGTCCCCGGCAGCGACCGGGTGTTCGGCGGTGGCGGTACCGTCGGCAACCAGCGCGGTGGCACCATCACCTCGACGGACTACACCTTCGTGCCCCCGGGCGGTGCCAACCCGGTTCCGACCGGCCAGTTCCCGGTGACCTCCGGCCTGCGCTTCGGCCTCGATGCGCTGGAGACCAACGCCATCGACGGGTTGCTCAACGAGCAGATCCTCACCTCGAACATCTCCCCCGGCGTCTTCGGCATCGGCGGGGTGCTCACCGACCCGCAGTTCCAGGTCATCCTGCGCGCGCTCAACCAGCGTAAGGGCACCGACCTGATGACCGCGCCGAGCGTGGTGACCCGCTCTGGCCAGCGCGCCAAGATCGAGATCATCCGCGAGTTCATCTACCCGACCGAATACGATCCGCCGGAGATCCCGCAGAACTTCGGCGGTGGCGGCGTCGGTGGCTTCGGCGGCGGCGGCGTCGGCGGCGGTATCGGTGGGGTGATCGGGCCCGGCGGCGCGTCCGCTTCGAGCTTCCCGGTCGTCCCGGCCAACCCGACCGCCTTCGAGATGCGCCCGGTCGGCGTCACCCTAGAGGTCGACCCGGTCGTCGGTGCGGACGGCTTCACCATCGAGTTGAACATCGCCCCCGAGGTGGTCGAGTTCGAAGGGTTCATCAACTACGGTAGCCCGATCCAATCGGCGGCGATCAACGCGCTGGGGCAGCCGACGACGGTGGTCCTCACCGAGAACCGCATCGAGCAGCCGGTGTTCGCCACCCGCAAGCTGACCACCGCGGTGACGATCTGGGACGGCCAGACGGTCGCCATCGGTGGCCTGATCCGCAACGACGTGCAGCACGTCGAGGACAAGGTGCCGATCTTTGGCGACGTGCCGCTGGTGGGGCGTTTCTTCCGCACCACCTCGCAGACACACTTCAAGCGCAACCTGATGATCTTCGTCACCGCCACCCTGATCGACCCGGCGGGGCTGCCGAAGGATCGGAACAACCCCAATCCTGCCGGCATTGGCGGTGGGGGCATCCCGGGTGGTGGGGGAGACATGGGGATGGGCGCCGCTGGCGGCGGTGCCACCGACTCCCTGTTCCCGGGTTCGTAGGTTCCCGGGTTCGTAGGTTCCCGGTTGGGCGTTCCGGGAGGCGCCGGTTAGACATCGATTCACAGACGGGGGGGCGACAGCCCCCCCGTTTTCATTTTTTGACAAGGTCCCCAGGAGTGGTGGATTGGCGGCAGATGATCACGGTTGCGATCACCGGGGGCATCGCCATGGGGAAATCGACGGTCTCGGCCTCGCTCCGTGAGAGCTTTCCCACCGCGACGTTCTTCGACGCCGACGCCTGCGTCGCGGAGCTGTTGACACGGGCGGACATCTGCACCAGAATTGCCTCCGAGTTCGGCCAGGCCGCACTCGCCAAGGACGGTCGCATCGACCGCGCCTACCTCCGCGATCAGGTTTTCGATAGCGCCGAGCGGCGTGCGGTACTCGAAAACATCTTGCATCCGGAGGTGAGGGGGGAGTTCCTCGCCGCCCGCCAGTCGGGTGGCGCAGGCCCGGATCCGGTGATGTTCGCCGATATCCCGCTGCTCTTCGAATCGGGACACGACTACCAGGCCGACCTCGTGCTGGTGGTCGCGACCGGCGGGGAGTGCCAGATGCGGCGCCTTTTGGCGCGGCCCGGGATCACCCCCGAAACCGCCCGTCAGATGGTGGCGGCGCAGATGCCCATCGGAACGAAGATGCGGCGCGCCGACCACGTGATATGGAACGCGGGCAGCACCCGCATTTTACACCAACAGACCCAACAGTTCGCCAGATGGCTAAAGAGAAAGATACAGGAGCAGAGGATGTAGAGGACGCCGCATCGGGAGATGCGGACGCCGCCGACCGTACCCCGCCGAAGAAGAAGCGCAAAGTGGTGCGCAAGAAAAAAGTGGCGAAACGCAAGACCGCCAAGCGCCCGGCCCCAGACGCAGATGCCGATCCCCCCGAAGCCCCCCCGGGATCAGGTGATACGGAGCCGGCGGCGGCGAACGACCAGGCCGCTGACGGCGCTGGGCCGGCAGCTGCCCGCAAGAGACCACAGGACGATGCCCCGGCCCCCTCCCCAGCAGAGGGAGCCGACAGCGGGGCGGAGCCCGAGCCCGAGCCTGGACCGCCGGCGCCGGAGTCGCTCGAGCTCGCCGAGTTCCAGACCCGCTCGGTCGCCGACCTCTACGAACTAGGGGCCTCGCTTGGCCTACGGGTGGGGGGGACGCGCTCCAAGCACGACCTCGTATTCGAGATCCTCTGCCACTGGGGGCGCCGCGGGACCAAGATCCACGCCGAGGGGATCCTGGAGACGACCAACGACGGCTACGGGTTCCTCCGTTTCCCGGCCTACAGTTTCGCCTCCCACGCCGACGACATCTACATCGGCACGAACTTCATCCGCGAGTATGGCCTGCGCCGGGGGCACCGGGTGAAGGTGGTCGCGCGCGCACCACGGGAGCGGGAGCGGTTCCTATCGACCGCCGAGGTGGTCGAGGTCGAGGGCATCGCCGCGGCGGACTGGGAGGCACCCCCGCGGTTCGATTCCCTGACGGCGATCTCCCCCCGCGAGCGCGTCATCCTCGAGCGGCAGGGGCTCGACGCGGTCAGCCCGCGCGTCGTCGACCTCGTGGCACCGCTCGGCAAGGGGCAACGTGGCGTGATCGTGGCGCCGCCGCGCGGCGGCAAGACGATCCTCCTCAAGGAGATCGCGAAGTCGATCGTCGCCAACCACGAGGAGATCGAGCTGCTCATCCTCCTGCTCGACGAGCGCCCGGAGGAGGTGACCGACTTCGAGGAGAACGTCCCCGGGGCACACGTCTATAGCTCGACTTTCGACGAGACCCCGGACCGGCATGTCGCCGTGGCGGAGCTGGTGGCGGAGCGGGCCAAGCGGATCACCGAGCTCGGCAGGGACGCGGTGATCCTGATGGACAGCCTCACGCGCCTCGCCCGCGGCTACAACGGCATCATCTCCACCCGCGGGAAGGGCAAGGGGCGCACCGGGTCCGGCGGCCTGGACACCCGCGCCCTGCCGAAGGCGCGCAAGATCTTCAACATCGCGCGCAACGCCGAGGAGGGCGGCAGCCTCACCATGCTCGCCACCGCGCTCGTCGATACAGGCAGCCGCGCCGACGAGGTCATCTTCGAGGAGTTCAAGGGGAGCGGCAACATGGAGATCCAGCTCGACCGCGAGCTGTTGGAGCGCCGGATCTACCCGGCCATCAACATCCCGAAATCGGGCACCAGGAAGGACGAGCTGCTCTACCACCCAGACGAGTTCAAGCGGGTGGGGATGTTGCGCAGGCAGCTGGCCCAGCGTCCGGGTGGCGAGGCGATGGAGGTGCTGATCCACCACATCCAGAATTCCGCTTCGAACGCGGAGCTGCTGCTCACCGGCTTGCGCTGAGAGGTAGGAGTCCCCCCACGCGGAAGTTCCGATGAGCGATACCGACAAGACCCCCCCCTCCCGGGCGGCCGACTTCGAGTATGTCGATAGCGGCGAGGCTCTCGCCGCCCTCCTCGACGAGGTCGCCGGTGGGGGAGGCAAACTGCGCTGTGCGATAGACACGGAGGCGGACAGCCTCCATTGCTACGAGGAGAAACTGTGCCTCATCCAGTTCGCGGCCGGGGAGCGCCTCGCGATCATCGACCCCCTGGCGATCGACGACCTCGAGCCGCTGATGGACTTCCTCGACGGCACCGAGCTATGGCTGCACGGTGCCGACTTCGACATGCGCATGCTGAGGCGCACCTTCGGGCGTATCCCGCGGACGGTCTTCGACACCCAGACCGCCGCCAGGTTGCTGGGTTGTCGGAAGTTTGGCCTCGCCAACTTGGTGGAGGACCACTTCGGAATCGTGTTGCCGAAGGGGTCACAGAAGGCGGACTGGGGGAGGAGGCCGCTGCCCGACAAGATGTTGGACTACGCCATCAACGACGTGCGCTACCTGCTGTCGATGGCCAACTCGTTGGTGGAGAGGTTGCACGAGGCGGAACGCTGGGAGTGGTTCACCGAATCCTGCACCGCGGCCAGGGCCTCGGCGTCCGTGCGCCGGGAGAAGGACGAGGACCTCATCTGGAGGATCTCGGGGTGGGGGAAGCTCGAGCGTCGGGGCATGGCTTTCCTGAGGGCGCTGTGGTTCTGGCGGGACGCCGAGGCCGCGCGCAGAGACCGCCCGTCGTTCAAGATCATCGGCAACGATCGCCTGTTGGAGTTTGCGAACAAGCTACAGGCCGGCGAGTCCGTGCGGCTACCCGAGCGGTTCCCGCCCCCGCCGGTGAGGCGTTTCAAGGAGGCGGTGCGCACCGCGGCAGCGCTCCCGGAGTCCCAGCTGCCAGAGGGGCCGAAGCGGGTTCGCGGCAAGCGTGACCCCAACGCGGAGAAGCGCTTCGAGCGCCTTCGCGCCCGGAGGGACAAGTCCGCGTCGGAGGTGGAGATCGACCCCACCTTGATCGGGTCTCGTGCCACCCTCGGACGCGGGGCGGCGG
>JANQMB010000264.1 GCA_028280355.1 Verrucomicrobiales bacterium | reverse complement strand
TCATCGAGCGCCTGGCCGGCAACTACTCCGCCAGCCGCCGCATCACCGTCGCCTCACGCGATCGCGCGGTGCTCGACACCTGTTCGTCCTTCGGCGCCGACGCCATCTCCGCCAACGCCCTGCGCGAGTTGCTGGAGCGCGCCGAGGCGGAGCTGCGGAGGCGGTTGGGGAGGTGACGCGGGGTCGCCCTCTCGCTTTCCCTTTGACCCGGGCGCTCAGCACCCGGTAGCATGGCGGGCGGCAATGGGGAAACTCGTCTCAGATCTCAGGCTGGCATGGCGGATGGCGGTCGCCGTGTTCCTGACCTTGCTGCGGGTGCGGCAGGCGCGGCGCAAGATGATGTTCGCCGTGTCGATCGCCACCATGTTGGTCACCTTCTTCGGGTTCACCCTCCTCGAGGGTTTCCTGGCCGACCACCCGCTGCTGTTCGCGATCTACTGGTTCTTCTGTATCGGCCTCGTGCTGTTCATGCTGCTCCTCGCGATCTACGATATGGCCGCCGTGAAGGGGGACCTCGACGTCCGCGCCGGCCGCGAGCTGGCCGAGGTGCTGAAGGAGATCGAGGAGAAGGCCCGCGCCGAGAAGGGGGGGGACGAGGACTAGAGTGTCCCCGGCATCCGGCCGACCTAGACCCGTATGATGCAGAAGACCCGCGAGGACATGGAGGCCGACGAGGCCCGCTCGCTCGCCCCCTACGCCCAGCGGGTGCGGGGCTCCGCAGGGCGCGCCCACCCGGAGCCGGAGCACCCCTACCGCACGGACTTCCAGCGCGACCGTTCGCGGATCATCCACTCGCGCGCCTTCCGCCGCCTCGAATACAAGACCCAGGTGTTCCTCAACGGCACCGGCGACCACCTGCGCACGCGCCTCACCCACACCATCGAGGTCGCCTCGGTCAGCCGCACCATCGCCTGTGCGCTGGGCTGTAACGAGGATCTCGCCGAGGCGATCGCGCTCGCCCACGACCTCGGACATTCGCCCTTCGGCCACGCTGGTGAGGAGAAGCTCAACCAGCTGATGGCGGCGCATGGCGGCTTCGAGCACAACGTGCAGAGCCTGCGGGTGGTCGAGCTGCTGGAGTCCGTCTACCCCACCTTCGACGGGCTCAACCTGAGCTACGAGGTGCTCGAGGGCCTGCGCAAACACGACCGCGGCTACACCCGCCCGGCCCACGCGGGCGCCCCGGAGGAACACTTCCCCAGGGCCTCGCTCGAGGCCCAGATCGCCAACGTCGCCGACGAGATCACCTACTACTCCCACGACCTCGACGACGGCCTCGACTACGCCCTGGTCGACGAGGCCCAGCTCTCCGAGGTCGCCCTGTGGCAGCGCTGCAGCCAGTTCGTCGACGAACACTACCCGGCCATCACCGGCAAGCGGCGGCGCTCGTACATCGTGCGCGCCCTGCTCGACCACCAGGTGGCCGACCTCGTCGCCGCCACCGCGGAGCGCATCGCCGAGTCCGGGGTCACCGACGCCGACGGCGTGCGCCGCCATCCGGTGCCGCTCGTTGGGTACAGCGACACCCTGCGCGACGCCAACCGCCAGCTGCGCCGCTTCCTCTACGACAATCTCTACTACCACCCCGAGGTCGCCGTGCCGAACGCCCGCGGCGGGCAGGTGATCGAGGACGTGTTCGGGCGATACGCGGAGCGGCCTGAGCTGATCGGCGACGAGAGCGCGTCGCGCATCGAGGCGCAGGGGCTCGAGCGTACCATCACCGACTACATCTCCGGCATGACCGACCGCTATATCTTAGAGGAGTACGCCAAGCTGTTCGGCGACCGGGCGTAGCGGCAGGGGGTTCGCGCCTGGCACTTACTCCAGCAGGCACTCGCACAAGAACACCAACCGGCCCTCGAGGCTCTCCATCCCGAGCAGCCGCTGCCTCTTGTCGACCTCGCTGATGAGGTGGTGGGCGACGAAGTCGGCGATCGCCTCCTCCGACCCCAGGTTCCGCCACAGGTCACCGATGTCGCCACCTGGTACCACGATGTCCTCCGCGGCGAGCCGCTCCGCCGCCAGCGCCTTGAGCTGTTCGCAGAGCCGCGCGACCTCGGTTTTGTCGTCGACCGCGGTCGGCACCGCTTCGATCTCCGCCACCCGGTAGGGCCCGCCGTCGCGCCAGCCGGTGAAGCGCACCCGGAGCAGGCCCTCCAGGATCAGGCGGGAGGTACCGTCGTCGTTGCCGACGCAGGCGCGGATCACCCCGGCCGTCGAGTGGGGGTAGACCCCCGGCCCGCCCGGCTCCGGCCCCGCGTCCCCGCCGACCGTGCCGATGCAGAACATCCGCCCCCCATGCAGGGCGTCGTCGAGCATCTCCCGGTAGCGCGGCTCGAAGATGTAGAGCGGCAGGCGTGAGCCGGGGAAGAGGTTGCACCGCGGCAGCACCATGACCGGGAGGGTGTCGGGGAGGTCCATACTGTGGGGGACGTGCGGGAGGGCGCCCCGGATCTAGCCCGCCGCCGCCATCCGGCGCCCGCCCGCCCCGTATCTAGGGGGTGTGGGCGACGCCGATTTGGGTTGAAACCGGGCAGATCTATGGTTCAATGAGCGCTCTTTCAGAACAGGAAGAACATCCGGGGTCAGAGGAACTGGTAGCCCGGAAACCCCGGAACCGCCAAGGTGGCGGGTTCCACAGACGGACAAACATGACGGACACAGCAACAGAGACACAGAGCTTCCAGCTCCACGAGAAGGACACGGGGAGCGCCGATGTGCAGGTGGCGAAGCTCACCGAGCGCATCAACCACCTCACCGGGCACCTCGGTGAACACAAGAAAGACTTTTCCACCCGCCGCGGCCTGCTCAAGCTCGTGGCGCGGCGCCGCAAGCTCCTGGACTACCTCAAGACCAAGAGCCCAGAGCGCTACCAGAACCTGCTCACCGCGCTGAAGCTCCGCCGATAGGTGGGGCTTTTCGCTTTTTAGGGTTCCCGTCGGTCCTGGCCCCCGCGGCCCCGAGCCGACGCCGTGCCGAACACCGCGCGATCTCTGGCAGACATGGTGGCATCGCCCGCATAGGGCCCCCGGCCCCCCGGTCCGCTCTCCCTATCTCTAACTATAGCAAACCAATCTCCAGCCCCCGGAAGGTCCGGGTGGCAGGGAAACGAAACGGGCGGCGAACTTCAATCTACAGCCGCCCACCCGAAAGAAAGAAAACGAAATGAGTACTGAAAACATCTCCGTCAACCTGGACGGAAAGGAAATCACCATCGAGACCGGCAAGATGGGCCGCCTCGCCGATGGTGCCTGCACCGTGAGTTGCGGTGAGACCGTCATCATGGTGACCGCCGTCTCGCAGACCAAGATGCGCGAGGGCCAGAGCTGGTTCCCGATGTCGGTCGAATACAAGGAGAAGGCGGCCGCCGCCGGCCGCTTCCCCGGCGGATACTTCAAACGCGAGGGCCGTCCCACCGAGAAAGAGATCCTCACCTGCCGGATGACCGACCGCCCGCTGCGGCCGCTGTTCCCGAAAGGCTACCTCTACGACACCCAGATCATCGCCCTGCTGCTCAGCGCCGACGGCGAGAACGACTCCGACGTCCTGAGCATGAACGGCGCCTCCTGCGCGCTGTGCCTCTCCGACATCCCCTTCGCCGGCCCGATCGGCGCGGTGCGGGTCGGCCGGATCGACGGCAAGTTCGTGGTCAACCCGACCCACAGCGAGATGGAGGAGTCCGACCTGGACCTCGTCTACGCCGGTAACGAGACCGAGGTCGTGATGATCGAGGGCGCCGCTGACGAAGTCCCCGAGGACGCCTTTTGCGAGGCGCTCGCCTTCGCCCAGACCCACGTGACCACGCTCGTCCGGGCCCAGAAGGGCCTGGCTGCCCGCGTCGGCAAGCCGAAGCGCGAGGCCGAGCTGCTCGAGGTCAAAGACGAGATGCTCGACATCGCCTACGAGGTCGCTGGCGACCGCATCGAGGACGCCATCTACCAGCCGTCCAAGGTCGAGCGCGGCAAGGCCGTCGAGGCCCTGCGCAAGGAGGTCACCGAGGCCATCCAGGCCAAGTATGAGGACGCGGGCGATTTCGCCATCGACCAGGCCTTCGACTTCCTGCAGAAGAAGGCCTTCCGCAAGTCCATCTTCGAGAAGGGCGTGCGCGCCGACGGCCGCCAGATCGACGAGCTGCGCCCGCTGAGCGCCGAGGTGAACCTCATGCCCCGCTCGCACGGCTCGGCGCCGTTCGCCCGCGGCGAGACCCAGGCGCTCGGCCTGTGCACGCTGGCCCCCTCCGACGAGGCGCAGTTCCTCGACGCCTACACTGGTGGCCCGGAGGAGAAGAAGTTCCTCCTGCACTACAACTTCCCGCCGTTCTCGGTCGGCGAGACCGGCCGCATGGGCGGCCTCAACCGCCGCGAGATCGGCCACGGCGCGCTCGCCGAGCGCTCCATCCTGCCCTCCTTGCCGGACGAGGACGACTTCCCCTACGCCATGCGCGTCAGCTCGGAGGTCATGGAGTCGAACGGCTCGACCTCGATGGCCTCCGTCTGCGCCGGCACCATGGCGCTGCTCGACGCTGGCGTGCCGCTGAAGCGGCCGGTCGCCGGGATCTCCGTCGGCCTGGTCACCGAGACCGACGGCGATGGCAAGATCACGAACTACAAGCGCCTGCTGGACATCATCGGCTCCGAGGACTTCTTCGGCGACATGGACTTCAAGCTCTGTGGCACCAGCGAGGGCGTCACCGGCTTCCAGCTCGACCTGAAGCTGACCGGCCTGCCGCTGTCGATCCTCAACGAGGCGATCCACCAGGCCGCCGAGGCGCGGGGCAAGGTGCTCGAGGTCATGGCGGCGGCGATCTCCGCCCCGGCCGACCTCAGCCCGCACGCGCCGCGCATCGAGTCGATCAAGATCAACCCGGACAAGATCGGCAACGTCATCGGGCCCGGTGGCAAGATCATCAAGGGCATCCAGGCCGAGACCGGCGCCGAGATCAACATCGAGGACGACGGCACGGTGCGCATCTACGCCATCAAGAAGGACAGCCTCGACCGCGCCAAGGAGATGGTCGAGAACATCACCGCCGAGATCCAGATCGACAAGATCTACCAGGGCAAGGTCGTCTCGACGACCAACTTCGGCGCCTTCATGGAGGTGCTGCCCGGCCAGGACGGCATGATCCACATCTCCGAGCTCGCCGACTTCCGCGTCGACCGGGTCGAGGACGTGATCAACGTCGGCGACGTGATCTACGCCAAGTGCATCGGCATCGACGAGAAGGGCCGCGTCAAGATGAGCCGCGCCGCCGCCATGGAGGAGCGCGGCGAGCAGCACCTCGACGACGCCGCGCGCGAGAAGGCCGCCTCCCGGCCGCCGCGCGAGCGCCGCGACGACGACCGCGGCGAGCGCCGCGGTGGTGGGCGCGGGCGCGGCGGTGACCGCCGTGGCGGGGGCCGTGGCCGCGACCGCGACCGGCGCCGCGACTAGGCGCACGCCGATAGCAGAATATTCACGAGAGGCGCCCCGGAGACGGGGCGCCTTTTTTTGCCCGCGGATCTCGGCGCCCCCCTTTTCACGCGGATTTCACGCTGCCTTCACGGGGGTTTCATGAGGCCGATCTAGCCTGCGGCATGACAAAACGATACCAGAATACCATCGCCATCTCCGCCCTGACCCTGACCCTGGCTCTGGCCGGGGCGGGCATGCTTCTCTCCAAGGAGCCCGCCGGGATCGAGCTTCCCGAAAAGGGGGCGTACTCGATCGGCGGGAAGGCGCTCTCCGAGAAACAGACCACCGACTTGCGCGCTCGGCTTGCCGGCCTGCGGCCGGTGGCCCGGGAGATGTACCGCAGGGCGGACTGCGTGATCACCATCGACACCGCCGAGGGGCAAGAGGTCTATTCGGTGTGGTTGCCGGGGGGGGCGAGGGCGGACAAGAAGCGGGCTTTTGCGGGCGGGTTCATCTATCGGGGTGACGACCTGAGCGCCTGGTCGGAGCGGATGGCGGGCAGGCGTTCGAAGGGCCACCGGATCGACTCGGCCACAGCGGCGCTGCTTCGCGATCTCATCCGTGGCGACAGGAGAGGGGATGGGTAGGGGTGCGCCGGTCCTCCGGCTGATGTCCCCGATACTGGGCACGCCCGGATGAGATCGGGGTACGGGGCCGGAGGGTTGCCAGCGGCGGGAGTCGTGGCCTAGACTTGGACAGAAGATGAAGCCGAAGGTTCTCGTCGTCGAAGACGAGCTCTCGATCCTCGAGAACGTCCTCTATTCGTTGCAGACCGAAGGGTTCGACGCCGTCGGCTGCCGGACTGGGGCAGAGGCGATGGGGGCTTTGCTGGGCGGCGACGACATCCGCCTGGCCGTCCTCGACATCGGGCTCCCCGACACCACCGGCTTCGACCTTTGCCGCGAGATGCGCTCCCGGACCCGTATCCCGATCATTTTCCTCACCGCCCGCGACGCCGAGATCGATCGCGTGTTGGGATTGGAGCTCGGTGCGGACGACTATGTGGTGAAGCCGTTCAGCCCGCGTGAGCTCAGTGCGCGGGTCAGAGCGGTGCTGCGTCGCTGTGCGGCCGCGGCCCCGGATGCCGATGCCGCCCCCGCCCAGACCGGTGGTGGTGCTGCTGCGCCGCTGGAGGTCGATGGCGACCGCATGGTGATCCGCTATTTCGGCGAGCCCCTGCCCTTGTCGTCGACCGAGTTCCGCCTGCTGCGGACCCTATGCGCCCATCCCGGGCGTGTCTATTCTAGGTCCCAGCTGATGCATGCCGCGTGGGACGAGCCCGATGCGGCGATGGAGCGCACCGTCGACGCCCACATCAAGAGTTTGCGCTCGAAGATGCGCGCCGTCCGTGCGGAGCCAGACGCCCTGCAAACCCACAGGGGGCTGGGCTACTCCCTGCGCGAGACATGGTGATGCGCCCGCCCCGCTTGACGATGGGGGTGCGGATCGCGCTCGGGCTCATCGCCCTGTTGGCGGTGGCGTTCTATTTCCTCTTCGCCGGGCTGAGCGACCGGCTCGAGCGTCAGTATCTCGAGGCGGTGGAGGAATCGATGGTCGATGCGGCCCACCTGTTTGCCGCGGTCGCCGGGCAATCGGTCGGCCCGGGGGGGAGGATCGACGTCTCGTCGTTGCGCTCGGCGTTCGATGCGGCGGCGCGCCGCGAGTTTAGTGCGCAGGTGTACGACCTGCACAAGACGGAGGTCGACATGGGTCTCTACATCACCGACGCGGAGGGGACGGTGTTGTTCGATTCCGAAGGCGGGGTCGCGGAGGGGGAGAACTTCCTATCGAGGCACGACGTCGCCGAGACCCTGCGCGGCGGATACGGCGCCCGGTCGACGCGGGGGGGCGGGGCCGACAGGGGGGCGGCGGCCCTGTTCGTGGCGGCGCCGATCTATCATGGTGGCGAGATCGTCGGGGTCGCGTCGGTCTCCAAGCCGAAGGCGGCGACCTTCACCTTCCGCGAGGGGACCCGGCGGCGCATCAACGGGCTGATCTGGATCGCGCTGCTGGCATGCCTGCTGGGGGCCGTGTCGGTCGTCGGCTGGTTCCTCCGCCCGGTGAGGCGGCTGACGGCATACGCCCGCGCGGTGGGCCAGGGCAGGCGCGTCCCGCCCCCGAAGCTCGGCTCGGGCGAGTTGCACGCGCTCGCTACCGCTTTGGAGGAGATGCGCGAGACGCTGGAGAACCGGAAGTATGTGGAAACCTACGTGGGTTCGCTCACGCACGAGATGAAGAGCCCCGTGGCGGGTATCCGCGGCGCCTCCGAGTTGCTCGCCGAGGGTGGGATGTCCCCTGGGCAGCGCGGGCGGTTCATCGAGAACATCCGCAGCGAGACCGTGCGGCTGCAGCGCATCATCGACCGCCTGCTGGCGCTCTCGGCGCTCGAGGCGCGCAAGGCGCTCGAGGCGCCGGTCCGTATCGACCTCGCCGCGGTCGCCCGCCGGGTCTGTGACGACCATGCCGCGGCGGCGGAGGCGAAGGGTCTCGCGCTCGAGTTCCAGGCCGACGGCCCGAGTTCCGTCGAGGGGGAGGAGTTCTTGATCGAGATGGCGATCGCCAACCTCCTCCAGAACGCGATCGACTTCTCGCCGCCCGGGGGGACGGTGGGCATCTGCGTCGAGGGGGCGCCGGGCGGCGAGGCGGAACGGGTGGTGGTCGACGACATGGGGCCGGGCATCCCGGACTACGCGACCGATCGGGTCTTCGAGCGGTTCTTTTCGCTCGGCCACCCGGATACCGGGCGCAAGAGTTCCGGGCTCGGCCTCTGTTTCGTCCGCGAGGCGGCGGAGCTACACGGTGGCCAGGTGAAGGTCGGGCGGCGCGAGGCGGGCGGGACCCGGGCGGAATTGGAGCTGCCGCGCAAGCTTGCGGCCACCCGCTGAGCGCGGGATGTCCAGCCTTTCGCCACCTCCTTCCAGGAGCAGGTCTCCAGGCCGCAGTCGGGGTCGACCCAGAGGTTCTCCGGCGGGATCGACAGTTGTTGTCCGCGAAGAGCGCGAAGGTTTCCACAATAGGAATGCGCCGGAACAGGCGGTAGCCGCACTGTCACAGTAACCCAAGCCGCTCTCGCGTCTCCGGCGCCGTCTCCGAGATTTCTCCCCCTTCGTATCCTTCGCGCCCTTCGCGGAAACTTATCCCTTCGCGGGCTCTCCCTCTTCGAGGTGCGCCTGGATCACCTCGATGAAAGCGGGCAGGAAGCGTTCGGCCTTTTTCTCTCCGACGCCGCGGATCTTCGCCCCGGCCTCGACGCTCTCCGGTCTGAGGCGGGTGAAGAACTCGAGGGTCTGGTTGTTGAACACCACGTAGGCGGGGACGCCCTGTTCGGCGGCGATCTCGGCGCGCTTCTCGCGCAGCTTCTCGTAGAGGGTCTCGTCGAACTCGAGGCCGTCGATCTCGACCATCTCCTCGTCGCGCCGCCCGGCTCCGCGGGTGGCGGCGGCGCGCTCCGGCGGGCTGGGCCACCGCATGCGGTATCCGCCCTCGCCGCGCATCGCCGCCTCACCCTTCGGGGTGAGGGTGACGGTGGGGTACTGGCCGCCGGAGCTGACCAGCATGCCGGCGTTCTGCAGCTCGCGCATGAGGGCGGCGACGTAATTGCTGCCCTCCGCCTTCAATAGGCCGTAGGTGCTGAGCCCGTCGAGCCGCGCGTCGAGCACGTCCTTCGAGCGGCTGCCGACCAGCATGCCGACGATCTTCATGCGGCCGAAGCGCGGCTCCCACTCCCCGTCGTACCCGCGTCGCGACATCCGCGCCACCCCGCTGAGCGCCTTCTGCACCGCCGTCCGCTCGACATCGGTCGGCTCGCGCACGTCCTCGGAGGAACTCGCCAGGCAGCTGTCGCAGCTGTTGCAGTCGCCGGCGCCAGTCTCGCCGAAGTAGTTCAAGATCCAGCCCTGGCGGCAGTCGGTCGAGTAGCTGAAGTCGACCATCGCCTTCAGCTTGTCGCGGTCGCGCCGCTCCTTCTCCTCCAGCGCTTCGGCGTCGATGCCGAGCTCGTCGGCCGCGGCGTCGGGCCGGAGCAGGCGCGTGCCGCGCGTCCGCTCGCCGGGGATGTCGAAGCGCTCGATCGCCCCGCAGCGCGCCAGCTGCGAGAGCGCCGCGCTCACCGCCATGCCGTTCTTGGCGCCGATGTCGTCCGACAGCGACCCCACCGCCACCGCGATCTCGCCGCGCTCGTTGGCGAAGTCGCGCAGGTATTGGTAGATGTCGCGGATGAGCGGGAAGCTCGGGTTGCTGCCCTCGATGAAGAACTCTTGGGT
>JANQMB010000263.1 GCA_028280355.1 Verrucomicrobiales bacterium | reverse complement strand
TGAACGACGTGGTGGGGCTAGGTTGCGGGGCGGCGATCCCGACCCTGCGCGCGGCGCGGGGTTTCCTGGCGGCGGAGCCGGAGGCGGTGGTGGCTACCGTCGCGGTCGAGATCTGCTCGGCGGCGTTCTATATCGACGACGACCCTGGGGTGCTCATCAGCCTCTGCCTGTTTGGCGACGGTGCCGGGGCGGCGGTCTGGAGGGGGGAGGGCGACCGTTCCACCTGGCGCGTGGGAGATTTCCGGACGGTGCACCAGCCGGCCGACCGCGAGCGGATCCGCTTCGTCAACGCCGGGGGGAAGCTCAAGAACAAACTGCACCGGACCGTCCCGCGCCTCGCCGCGGGGGCGGTGTCCGACCTCTTCGCCGAGCGCAGCGCCGACCCCGACCAGGTGCTCGCCCACACTGGCGGCCGGGACGTCATCGACGCCCTGGAGACCGCGCTCCCCGGTTTCGGTCTCGGCGAGACGCGCGAGGTGTTGCGCGAGTACGGCAACTGCAGCAGCCCCTGTGTCCTGTTTGCCTTGGAGAAGCGTTTGGCGTCAGAGCCCGATGACAGCCATCTCTGGCTCACCGCCTTCGGCGCCGGCTTCGCGGCACATTCTTGTGAGCTGCGGAGGGGGTAGTAGAGTTTTTGCCCCGGGGGCGGGGGCACCTCCCGTCGCTCGCAAGCGAGCTTCCTACAGAGCTAGCACCACCACCGTAGGAGGCTCGCTTGCGAGCGACCTGAGTGGTATCCGGCCGTCTTGGCTAGAGACGAATCGATCCGGCGTGCTCTAGCCCCCCCCCGCGTAACACCGGCGCACCTCGTCGGCGATGATCTCGATCCCCTCGCGCACCACGGCCTCGGGTTGGGAGAAGGTCACGCGGATACACTCCTCGCTATGCTTCCACGGCTCCTCTAGCCCGTAGAAGAAATATTCCCCCGGCACCACCAGCACGTCGCGTTCCTTGAGGCGCCGGTAGAGCTCGCGGGAGGGGACGGGCAAGTCGGGGAACCAGAACCACAGGAAGAACGCGCCCTCGCCGACGTGGATCCGGTATGGCGTCGAGTCGCCGAAGGCCTCTGCGGCGAGACCCCGCGCCCGCTCGCAGCGTTCGCGGTAGTAGGGGCGGATGGTGCCGTGGCAGAGTTCGATCAGCTCGCCGCTCTCCAGCATCGGGCCGGCGATGGCCTGGCCGACGTTGTTGTTAGCCAGGCCGACCACCGCGTTGGCGGCGGAGATCGCCTCGATCACCGGCTCGGCCCCGACCACGATCCCCGTCCGGGTACCGGGCAGGCCGAGTTTTGACAGGCTGAGCGTGAGGATGACGTGGTCGTCCCAGAACGGTGTGGCGTCGGTGTAGATCGCGCCGGGGAAGGGGTTGCCGTAGGCGTTGTCGATGATCAGCGGGATGCCCTTGGCCTTCGCCAGCACGGCGAGCCGCTCGACCTCGCCGTCGGTGAGCACGTTGCCGCTGGGGTTCGTCGGGCGGGATACGCAGAGGGCCGCGATCTCGTCGCCGATCTCCAGGTTGTCGAAGTCGACCCGGTATTTGAACTCGTGCGGGCCGGTCTCCTCGACCAGCGCCGGCCGGGCTACGAAGAGGTCGCCCGCGATGCCCTGCTCGGCGTATCCGATGTACTCCGGGGCGAGGGGCAGCAGGATTTTCTTGCGCGAGCCGTCCGCGAATTCGCCGGCCAGGAGGTTGAAGAGGAAGAAGAAGGCGGTCTGGCCGCCGTTGGTGACCGCGACGTTCTCCGCGCGCAGGGTGCAGCCCGCCTCGCGTCCGATGCAGTCGGCGACGGCCTTCAGGAAACGCGGGTTCCCGGCCGGCCCGTCGTAGTTGACCAGCACTCGGTCGAACTCGTCTCCATTGGAGAGCAGCTCGGCCATCCGGCGGCGCCACACCTCTTGCACCGCGGGGATCGCCGCCGGGTTGCCGCCACCCATCATGCGCATGTCCGGGTGGGTGGTCATCGCCTGGCCGAGGTCGTCCATCAGCGCGACGATCCCACCCCTGCGGCTCAGCTTCTGCCCGAATCGAGAGAACTTGTAATCCATAGACCTCTAGCGCCGGTGGGTGAGCAGGCGGCGGGCGATGGTGCCGACCACGGGGATCGTCCACTCGTGGCCGGACAGGGCAGCGGCCAGCTGGACGAGCCAGACCGTCAACCAGACCGCCACGAACAGCGCGCCGACGCCCAGGGTGAGGGGTGCCCCGACCTCGGGCCTGTCGCGCAGCAGGGCGGCGAGCCCGAGCAGCAGCCCGTAACCGGTGAGGACCGCCCCGCCGAGCACCAGCGACTGCATCGCATGGAAGCGCACCAGGGGGCGCCCGCGGTCGATCCTCAGGAACAGGAGCCCGCTGAGGGGGGGCACCAGGGCGGCGAGAAAGGCGGCCAGATTGGGCTCCAGCGGGGGTTTAGGGCAGTTTTCGGAGGATCGGGTCAAGGTGGCCTGCGGTATCGCGACGGTTACGAAAATGTGGGGTTTTGTCAAAGTTGTGCTAAGTTTTCTTGACCTGCACCCCAACGGGTTGCACCGAACATACGATTTATGGGTAACGAGAAACGGACCAGGGCGCGCAACGCCCGCGCACGTCGCATCGACAAGAAGGGGATCGCCGAGAGCGACCGCCGCCGCCGGGAGCGTGGCGATGACGGCAAGTCCCATGAGGTCGAGGGGACGATCAGCGCCGTCCTGGCGGGCACGATGTTCAAGGTCAAGCTGCCCAGCGGACACGAGGTCCTGGCCCATATCTCTGGGAAGATGCGCAAGCGCTTCATCCGCCTGGTTGTCGGTGATCGGGTGAAGATGGAGATGTCGCCTTACGACATCGACAAGGCGCGCATCACCTACCGGCTCGGGTAGGTGGTTCTCCCGGGGGGGAGTTTTTCCAGGGCGTCTGGGTGGAGCCGGTTGCGGTTCGTCCGATTTTCTGGTGCGGCGACCTTGCGGCGCGGGCGGGGATCGCCTAGCCTCGGGGCATGGCCAAGCAGGCTCTAGGCAAAGGACTGGGTGCCCTGATCGGGCGCGTCGACAAAGGCGACGCGCCGGACGCCACCGTCCCCGCCTCCACCGATCCGGCGCCGGGCGACCGCGTGGTCCTGGCGCGGTTGGCGGACATCGTCCCGAGCCCCCTGCAGCCGCGCAAGCATTTCGTCGACGGCGCCCTCGACGAGCTGGTGGATTCGATCCGCGAGCACGGGGTGATCCAGCCTCTCATCGTCCGCAAGGTCGGGGGCGGGTTGGAGCTCATCGCGGGCGAGCGGCGGTGGCGCGCCTGCCAGAAGCTCGGGGTCGACACGGTGCCGGTGATCGCCCGCGAGGCGAGCGACCGCGACGTGCTCGAGATGGCGCTGATCGAGAACCTGCAGCGCGAGGACCTCAACCCGGTCGAGGAGGCGGAGGCCTACGTGCGCCTGGCGAAGGAGTTCGGCATGACCCAGGAGGAGATCGCTGGCCGGGTCGGCAAGAGCCGGGCGGCCGTCGCCAACGCGATGCGTCTGCTCGACCTGTCGGATGCCGCGCAGGAGCACCTCATCGCAGGCCGGTTGAGCATCGGTCACGCCAAGGTGCTGCTCGGGGTCAAGGTCGAGGCCGAGCAGGACCTCCTCGCCGAGCGGGTCGTCAAACGCGGCCTCACCGTGCGCGCCACGGAGAAGCTGGTGAGCGGGCACCTCAACCCCTCCGCGGGGAAGAGTGCGAGCACGAAGAAGGGCGGCGGGGGGGAGGTCACGGCCGCGGTGGCGGAGCTGCAGCAGCGGCTGCGCGACCGGCTGGCGACCCAGGTGCAGGTTCTGCACGGCCCGAAGAAGGGCAAGATCGAGATCGAGTATTACGGCAACGAGGATCTCGAGCGCCTGCTCGAGCTGATGGGCGTTTCCTGATGGCCTCCCGGGGAGCGATTTTGCCGGCCGCCGTGGTTGGCGGTGTCGGCGTCGCCGCCGTGATCTGGGTGTTGGCGGCGAAGCGGGACCAGGTGGCCGGGGCGGGGGAGTTCTCGGGGGAGCGCGCCCTGGCCCACGTCGCCGAGCTGGTCGGGGTGGGGCCGCGGATACCCGGTGGCGAGGCGATCGAGCGAGCGCGGGTGTATATCGGGGCTCAGCTCGCAGCGTCCGGGTGGAGCGTGCTGCGGCAGACCTTCGTCGACGACACGCCGCGCGGGCAGGTCGAGTTCGTCAACCTCAGAGCCCGCTACGCCCCGGGTGGTGGGGAGATCGATTGGAAGGAGGGGGGCGGTCTGGTGCTCCTCTGTTCCCACTACGACACCAAGCTGATCGAGGGGGTCGAGTTCGATGGTGCCAACGACGGTGGTTCCAGCACCGGGGTGCTGATAGAGATGGCGCGCTGCCTGGCCACCGCGCCCGCCCTCGCCGGGGGGGTGGAGCTGGTCTTCTTCGACGGCGAGGAGGCGGTGGTCGATTTCACGGCCACCGACGGTCTCTACGGTAGCCGCCACTACGCGAAGGGTTGGCGTTCCGCCCCGCCGGCTAGCAAGCCGGTGGCAGCTTTCGTCCTCGATCTGGTCGGTGACTCGCGGTTGCGCATCGACCCGCCCAACGACTCGCCCCGCGACCTGTTGGTGGAGCTCTATGGTGCCGCCGAACAGCTCGGCGTCAGGCGGCGGTTCGGGATGTACCCCGCGCCGATCACGGACGACCACGTGCCGCTCAACGCCGCCGGGATCCCTGCGCTCAACGTGATCGACTCGGGCTACATCAGCCGGGGGCGCTGGCATACCTCCGCCGACCGTCTCGAATACGTGTCCGCGGACGGGCTCGAGCTGGTCGGCCGCGTGATGTTGCGCCTGCTCGAGCGGCGCGCGGGGCGATAAACTTTCCCTTGCGGATCGCTCCCCATCTGATTTACTTCCGCTCCCCGCACGCGGGCGGATCTCGCCAGGCGTGCCCCTTTTTAAAAGCGCCCGTAGCTCAATTGGATAGAGCGCCTGACTACGGATCAGGAGGTTAGGGGTTCGACTCCTCTCGGGCGCGCTTTCCCCGCCCTGGCTACCCCGTCTGAGGTTTGGGGCAGTCGGCGTGCCACCTCCGTCTAGGCGTACCGTCCGGTGGCGGCGAGGAATTGGGTCCTCAGCTCAGCGGCGCTCTTTTTCTTTGCGAAGAAGAGCCACAGCGAGATCGCCGCGAGAGGTACTCCGATGATGGCTCCCCATTTGAGGCCGAGGGTGTCACCGAAGAACCCGCCGAGGCCACCCCGGGCATTGGAGCTTTCCGCGATCATCCCGAGCACCGGCAGCCCGAGGAAGAGGACGGCGAGGGCTGCCCAGGCGCCCATCCCCGCGAAGGCGCCGCTCACCTTTCGGTGGAGCTGTCGGACGGCCAGCTGGGCAGCGGCGGATCCGGGATGTGCGCCGCTGGCCGCCATATGGCCGCTGTAGGCCCCGTGGGGGGCGGGGCGGGCGAAACCCGGCGGCGCGACCGCCGAGGCCGGCTGGGCGACCGGGATCGCTGGGCGCTGGACAGCGGCGTAAGCGGGCGCAGCCTGTGGCTGCGCCATGGCGGGGGCCGCCGGCATCCCGAGGAGCTGGCCGAGCGGCGTCCAGTCCGATGCCCCCTCTGGGCAGGCGAGATCACCGGCCACCAGTTGCCCGGAACCGAGCATCTCGGTGGCCTGTGTCTGGGTGTAGGGGCCGTAGGTTTGCCCCTCGCGGGCGACGTAGACGTTCATAGAGATATATTGGTTTGTCCTGAGGGATAAGCAGAATCGCCCCGCGGTCGTCAGACTTGCCCGGAACGAGCGCGGCACACTCTGGACTGGCGCCGACGCTTGGTCAATCTCGGTAGGCTGGCCGTGTCGAGGGGGGGCTGAGTTCGGACCACTCGGGGTGTGGGTGTCTTTGGGTTGGGGGGAGGTCGGGGGACGGGGGAGGTCGGGGGACGCCATCTTTTAACGGAGCTGTCGGACGGGATCTTGCCGGAAGTATCGTTTTTCGCGTTGGCCCCGACCGGTGGTGCCGCGGGCGCAGTATTGGGGGTGGGCTGGGCGGCGGCCCCTGCCCCTTGGGGGTTCGCGGCGGGATCGGGTCGCCTCGGAGCCTAGAAAAACGGGCTTTCCTTGATGGCGACACCGCCCGAGGGTAGCGGGGTAGGCGAAGGTGAACCCTGGGGGTGACGACGACCTCGACCGCGAGTCGAAGGTCGCAATCTCCTGTTTTCTTCGGCGGTAGGACCTGTTACAAAATTCGACCTCCGACGCTTCGAACGCCGATGGCACAGAAAGAGATCTGGTTCCAATGCCCAGTTTGCACACGCCCTATCCGGGTCGCGGGCAAGTTCATTGGCGCCACGTTCGTCCACCCGCCGTGTGGGGCGACGGTGCGCGCGCCGGACCCGGCGAAGGGGCGCCCCGACGTCGAGCTCATCTCCGCCCCGGAGAGCTACGAGGCGGAGGGCGCCAAACCGGCGCAGATCGACAAGGTCGAGAGCCAGGGGCTGTTCGTGCCGCGGCATCTCCGCGAGG
>JANQMB010000153.1 GCA_028280355.1 Verrucomicrobiales bacterium | reverse complement strand
GGGTTGGTGGGGAATGCTTATCGCCGACGCCTCAGACCACCCCCGATCGCCGCACGGCGGGGGGACTTCCCGTGCGGCGAGGGGGGGAAGGGGTGGTCTTTTTTGTCGTGATCTGTCTCGTCCGGAGCCGGCCCGCGGAGGCCCGGCGGGGCAATCCTGTGGGAGCGAGGAGCCCCGCCGGGTACCGTGTATTGCGGGAGGGAGTCTTATCGGCGGCGAGCCGGGGGGAGATCGCAGGGGTTACGGCCGTCGGGGGCGCCCCGATCGCCCCGGCCGCGATGGACGTCGGCGGCCGGGGCGAGGCCATACAGCGCAGCGCCGACAGCGGCGTGGGGCGTCTGGAGGTTGGGGGGGGTCTCATGGGGTCCTCTCAGGCTGTCGGCTATGGCTCCGGTTCGTTGTCGGGGAGAACTCTGCTCTCGCTACCGACATCATTAATAGACCACGCGACTGTTAAGCCACCATGTCGGCGGGGCCGGAAAAGTGTGAAGCCATTGTAAAGTTGATGAACTGGAGGTGAACACGCGGTGGCAGCGGCCACTCCGGGGCCAGCGCGCCGCCGGGCGCAGTAAAAAATGTTAACTGGATGTAAATGTTTGCGGCAAAGGCACCGCCAGGCGCCTAGGGTGCGTTCGAAAATGATCGCGAGTGCCACAGCAAGGGGTTTCCCGCAGCCGTTAGGCGCGGCGAGAATGGAGCGTAGCGACATGGCCAGCCACAGGCTGCCCGGAGGGCGGAGCGTAGCGGAGGCAAAGAGGATGAGCATCCTCGCCCGAGCCGGAACAACGCGGCTGAGGGAAAGGTCCGCTGCCGGAAACGACCTCACCGGCGCAGCCGGCTTCTCGCCATGCCCCTAACGTTGATGGCGCCGCGAGGATTGTCGAACCCACCGTAGTCTACCCCGTGTCCGAACAACAGAACCCCAGTGGCATGCGCCTGCTGGTGGTCGACGACGACCGCAAGCTGTGCCGGCTGATCAAAGAGTACCTCGAGCCGCTCGGGTATGACGTGCAGTTCGCACACACCGGGACCGAGGGGGTCGAGCGTGCGGCCGGGGAGGACTTCGGCGCGGTGATCCTCGACGTGATGATGCCCGAGATGGACGGCTTCGAGGCGCTCAAGGAGATCCGCAAGACCAGCGAGGTCCCGGTGCTGATGCTGACCTCGCGGGGCGACGAGGCGGACCGCATCGTCGGGCTGGAGATCGGCGCCGACGACTACCTCCCGAAAACCTTCTCCACCCGCGAGCTGCTGGCGCGCCTGCGCGCGGTCACCAGGCGCTCGCGCAGGCAGACGCCCGACGGCGGGGTGGACGAGGAGATCAGCATCCGCGAGCTACAGGTGCGCCCGGCCTCGCGCACCGCCAGCATCGGCGACCAGCCGCTCGAGCTGACCCCCGTGGAGTTCGACCTGCTCGAGTCGCTGGCGCGTGCCAAGGGCCGCGTCAAATCGCGCGAGCAGCTCGTCGAGGAGATCGCCCACCGCGACTTCGATGTCTTCGACCGCTCGGTGGACGTGCACGTCTCGGCGCTGCGCAAGAAGCTGGGCGACGACCCGAAGGCCCCCACCTACATCCGCACCGTCCGGGCGGTCGGCTATATGATGATCGACCCCGCGCGGGAGATCTAGACGACCCGAGGTCCCCATGCGCGCCCGCTTCCCACTGTTCCTGAAGATCGTCGCCTGGTTCCTCCTGAACCTGGCCGTGCTGGCCGGGGCGTTCTTCTTCCTGTTCCGCTCCCAGTTCGGAACCAGCCTGGAGGCGATGCTCCGCGGCCCCTCGGGGGAGAAGATCGGGCGCACGGTGCAGCTGATCAGCAACGAGCTGGCCGACACCGGGACCGGGCGGTGGGAGCGGGAGCTCGAGCGTTTCTCCGAGGCCTATGGGGTCACCTTCTCGCTCTACCGTTCGGACGGCGACCACGTGGCGGGCCCCGACCTCGAGATCCCCGCCGCCGTGCGCACCGAAGTCGCCAAACACCGGCTGCCCCCGCCGGTCTCCGGCCGGTTCGCCCCCTCCGGCGAGGACCGCCCCCCCCCACGCCGCGCCGAGGCGCGGGGGGGCACAGGGGAACGGGCGGCCCTGCGCCAGCCGGCGCCGCTGTTCCTGATCGAGACCGCCGACCCGAAAACTTACTGGCTCGGGGCCCGCGTGCTGGTCGGCAAGCGCGGGGACCTTCCGCCGGACCGCTTCGGCCGCCCCCGGCCGCCGGACATCCTGCTCGCCCGCACGGCGCGCATCTCCGGCAACAACCTCCTGCCCGACCCCCGGCCCTGGTTCGCCGCCGGGGTCGGCGTCATCGCCCTGAGCGTGCTTTTCTGGATCCCCTTCGTGAGCGGGATCACCCGCTCCCTGCGCCAGATCCGCGACGCCACCGAGGAGGTCGCCGCCGGCCACTTCGACACCCACGTCAGCGAGTCCCGCTCCGACGAGCTCGGGCAGCTCGGCCGCGCGATCAACCGCATGTCCAAGCGGCTCAGCGGCTACGTCCAGGGCCAGCGCCGCTTCCTCGGCGACATCGCGCACGAGCTCTGCTCGCCGATCGCCCGCATGCAGATGGCCCTCGGCGTCCTCGAACAACGCGCCACGCCACAGCAGAAACCCCGGGTCGACGACGTCCGGGAGGAGCTCGAGCACATGGCGGACATGGTCAACGAGCTCCTCTCCTTCTCCAAGGCCTCGCTACAGCCGGAGAGCATCAAGCTGGAGCGGGTGCGGCTCGGCCCCCTGATCAGCGAGGTCGCCGCCCGCGAGACCGGCGGGCGCGAGGCCGAGGTCCGCTACGAGGAGTCCGCCGGGCTGATCGTCATGGCTGACAAAAAGTTGCTAGGGAGAGCGCTCGGCAACCTGCTGCGCAACGCCATGCGCTACGCCGGCGACGCCGGCCCGATCACCTTCGACGCGGAGACCGTGCGCCGCGGCAAGGTGGAGATCAAGGTCGCCGACAGCGGCCCCGGGATCCCCGAGAGCGCGCTCGCCCGCGTCCTCGACCCCTTCTACCGGCCGGACAAAGCGCGCTCCCGCGAACGCGGCGGGGCCGGCCTCGGGCTGGCGATCGTGAAGACCTGCATCGAGGCCTGCGGCGGCACCATCGCCTGCCGCAACACCGACCCGGGTTTCGAGGTCACCGTGACGCTGGAGGCGGCGCCCTCGTGGAAGTAGCCCCGGCGCCCCGGGGTCACCCGCCGGAATCAGCGCCCCGGCGTCATCCGCCGGAAAACCAGTAGTCGTCCCCGCCGGAGGGGCTGCCGTCGGCGAACTTGCCGTCCCTGCCCGCAGACTGGATGGCGAACCCCCCCCTCGAAAAGAAGAAGCGGTACGGCGTGTCCCAGGGGTCGACCAGGCGCCCCTCGCCGTCCTTCCGCGGGTGTTCGGAATAGGCTTTCGCGCCGCCGCCGCCCAACAGCGCCACGGCGACAGCGCGACCACCGGAAGGGGGCCAGCCGCCAGTCTCCGCCCGGTAGTCCTCGAGCGCCCCGCCGATCTCGGCGAGCTCCGCCTTCACCTCCTTGACCCTCTTGCGGCTGTAGAACAGCGGGAACACGAAGATCCCACAGAAGATCACCACCACCACCACCAGCGCCAGGCGGTTGACCGCCGAGTTCACCGCCTTGAGGGAGTCCTTCAACACGCGGTGACACTAGCGCAGCACACCGCGAATGCCAGGGGCAGCGACGCCTTGCGCGACCGGCCCATCACCGTCATCGTCGGGGAATGTCCGCCGCACCCACCACAGCGCCACCGCCCCCCCCGGCGCCAGATGCCGGTGGACACTGGTTCGGACGGCTGCGGCGACACGCCATCTACCCGGTGGTGCTGTTCGTCGTCGCCTCGTCGATCATCCGCGAGAACTACCCCTTCTCCCACTTCCCGATGTACGCGCGGCCGTCTTCGAAGCCGCTCTCCTACACCTACCTCGCCGACGGCGATGGCCAGCCGCTCCCGCTGCTCTACTACACCGGCCTCACCCCATCGCGGATGACGAAGAAGTTCGGCCACCACCGGGGGAAATACGAGAAGGGGGGCGAGCTCGGCGAGGCCGAAATCGACGCCAGGTCTGGCTCCGACGTGCTCGACTACGTGCGGCGGATGAACGCCAAACGCCCCACCCGGCCGCTGCCAGACCACATCCAGCTGATCAAGGTGGTGATCAGCTACGGCGAGGGCGAGTTTATCGAAACCCCGATCGCGGTCGCCGGAAACCCGTGAGCGGCGGGGGAAATGCGGTAGACGACGGCAAGAGCAAGACGCGCGTGAGGCGCTGGTTCGCCCGCTGGCGGCGGGGGCGCTTCGTGCCGCTACCGGTCTCCCGGCCGGAGTGGTTCATCATGCGGCTGCTGTTCGCGGCCGTCGTCTTCCACTCCTTCCTCGACTGGAAGCCGTTCACCTACGACTCCCAGCCGCGCCCGACCGGGATCGCGAAGCTCCTCCCGCTGACCTTCCTCAACCACGAGGCGGCGTTCGCGATCTCCAAGACCATCGCCGGCGTGTTCCTGGCCATCTACCTCACCGGCTTCCGGACCGCGCTGCTCGTCTCGCTGCCGGTGCTGACCCTGGGCAGCACCCTGGTGCGCTCGTTCGCCAACTCGCAGGGATTCACCCACCATGGGTACCAGATCGTCACGCTCACCCTGCTGGCACAGACCGCCGTCGTCTGGTACGTCAGCATCTGGGAGTGGCGGCGGGGGGAGCGCTGGCGTTTCGCCCCCGGCGTCACCCTCTCGAGCTACCTCGCCTACTACTCGCAGGGTGTCATCCTCGCCACCTACGTGATCGCGGCGCTGACCAAGATCATCAAATCGAAGGGGCTGTGGGTGGCCAACGCGCGCTACATCTGCATCGAGCTGGTCAAGTCGAACCGCACGATGTACTACAAGTCGCTCGACCCGGAACTCGCCGGGACGCCGGCGGTCGCGGTCTGGCTATTGAAACACCCGCTGCTCGCCACCGTGTTCTTCGGCGCGGGTTTCCTCCTCGAGCTGTGCGCCCTCGCCGGCCTGCGCGACCGCGGCTGGGCCTTCCTGACCGGCGTCGCACTGATCGTCATGCACCGGGTGATCATGCTGACCATGGGCCTGACGTTCCACTACAACGAGGCGCTGCTGGCCATCTTCCTGCTCAACGTACCGTTCTGGCTGATCTGGTTGGGCACCCGCGGGAGGCGTCCCCACCAGCCGCTGTAAACGGAAGGGTCCCTCTCTCCCCCCGCCGGGGCTACGCGGTCAGATACGGCGCAACCTGCGCCAGGACCTCGCCCTCGGCATAGGAACCGGAGGCGTCGATCCGTACCACCGGGACCCCCGAGGCGGCGACCGCCCGGTCGACCTTGCGCGCCATCACATCGTGGAGCGGCCGCAGCACGCTCGCCGGGCGCAGCCGCACCGCGGCGACGATGCACAGGCCGGCCCCCTCACAGACGACGAAATCGACATGGCGCCGCCCCATCTTGCCGCTGGCGAGCTTCAGCTCGGACCGCTCGTCTGCGGCCAGGTCGCGGCCGTTGACCACGTCCGCCAGGTTCACCTTGGCCATCGCGGTACAGCCGACGCGCGCCAGATCGCGGACGAGCGCCTGGAAGAAGATGCTCTCCCGGTCGTTCAATAGCCGCTTCGACATGTTGAGGCCGGGGCCGAGTTCGTACGGCTCCAGCGGCGTCCGCGGCGGGGTCTCCGCCACAGGGGGGGAGGAAAACGCAGATGTGGAGAAACTCGCGATAGGGAACCGGGGTTCACTAGCCGCGGCGCCTTCGGCGAACAGAAACTCCGCCGCCACCGGATCCACCGCCTCGACCTCTCGGTCTTGCTGGAGATGCTGGACTTTGATGCTTAGCGCAGAGAAAAGGAGGGAGATAGAATAGAAGAGGAGATCGTACATATTATAATAAATATAATTACCATATATCGTCAAGGGGATTTTGCCCTTGGCTGGTGGCGACGCCACGACTTTCCTCCCTCCATCGCCCGATGCCGACCGCACTGATCACCGGATCCACCGAGGGCATCGGGGCGGCGCTCGCCCTCGAGTTGGAGGGCGTTGGCTGGCGGGTGATCCGGCACGGGCGCCGCCCCTTCGGCGAACTCCCCCCCGCACCCTTTGAAGAGGGTGACTACTGCCGAGCCGACCTCTGCGATCCGGAATCCGCGGCAGACGGCATCCGACATTTCCTCGCCGACCTCGCGATCCCCCACCTCGACCTGCTGATCCACAACGCCGCCGTCGGATACGCAGGGCGGTTCGCCGATCAGGATCCGAAAGGTTGTCGGGAGCTCATCGCCACCAACCTCCTCGCCCCCATCGCCATCACGCGAGAACTCGCCCCCCTGCTCACCGCCGTGTCGGGGAAGGTGGTGTTCGTGGGTTCGGCCATCACCCCCCTGCCCTGCCCCGAGTTCGCCACCTACACCGCGACCAAGGCGGCGCTCGCCAGCTTCGCCCGCAGCGTCAGGGCCGAGCGCGGGATCCGGGTCCAGGTCGTCCACCCCGGCCCGACCCGCACCCGCCTCCACCAGAAGTCCGGCTACCGCTCCCCAAAGACGGAGAGCTTCCGCGACCCGGCCGCGGTCGGCTCGGCGATCCGGCGGGCCGTGCTCCGGTCGGACCGCGACCGCGTCCTGGGCCCCGGCAACCGCGCGCTGTTCGCCGCGGGACGCCTGGGGCGACCCGGTTTGGCGAAGTGGGGGCACCGGAGGTCGCCCGATCGCCCCCGCGCCGTCGACCCCGGGTCGCGGGACGAACCCCACTGTGTGATCACCGGCGGCTCGCAGGGCATCGGGGCGGCACTGGCCGCCACCTTCCGCTCGGGCGGCTACCGGGTCACGACCGTCGACCGCCAGCCCGACGCGGATATCGTCGCCGACCTCTCGACCGCCGCCGGGGTCGAGGCGGCGCTCGCGGAGCTCGCCGGCGTCGACCTGTTCGTCCACAACGCCGGCATCAACTCGATCGCCGACTTCACCCGCTCCGACCCGGCCGCCAACCGCGCCGTGCTCGATGTCAACTTCGTGGCGCCCGCCCTGCTGACGGCCGCCCTCGCCCACAGCCGGCGACCCCCGGACTTCATCTTTGTCGCCTCCCTCTCCTGCCAGCTCGGCTACCCGGGGGCGGCGACCTACGCGGCGTCGAAGGACGGGGTCGCCTCCCTCGCCGCTAGCATCCATGCCGCCGGCCTCCGCACCCTCACCGTCTTCCCCGGACCGACCCGGACCGAGCACGCGGCGCGGCACAGCCCTGACAACTCGCGCGCCCACCGGCGGATGCCACCCGAGGAACTCGCGCGGCGGATCTACCGCGCCTACCGGAAAGGCCGCAGCACGCTCATCCCAGGCGCCGCCAACCGCATCCTCGCCGCCGCCGGTACCGCGCTGCCGGGGGCGGTATCGCGGCTCATGCGCAGGGCGATGCGGCCGCGGGACGGGGCGGGCTAAAGCCGGCATCGACCGATACCCACCAATGCGCCCCCTCACCCGAGGAACACGGACTGCTCGAATTTCCCCTTTATGAAAGTTGATTTTCCGTAGGAGTTGTCTACTAAATGGGGCAAATGAACAAGAACTTCGAGCCTGTTATCCTGGAAACGTACGCCGAACTCTGTGTCCGCTGGAGGATGGCCCATGTCGAAGGCCGAGTGCAAGCGGATGACTACGACGCACAGCTCAAGAGCCTCGAGTCGGTGATCAGCGCGTTCGGCCTGAACCTGCCCGGGGGTGGCGGGACACGCTCGAAAGACTCGAAGGGCGCCGCCCAGAGTCCTCAAAAGGGTTCCTCGACCCCGTCGGCGGGCACACGCGGCGGCGTCGTGCTCGGCGACTGACCCACGTGCCCTGACAGAGGCACAACCGGTCGCCCCCGATTAGACCCGACCGGTCAACACCGGGTCGCCGGACCGGTTAGTAGTCGTTGTCGAGATAGCGCGAGCGCATCGTATCGGCCTGCCGCAGCATGGTGTCGCTATCGCGGCGGAGCCGGAAGCAGAGCTGCTTCGCCAGGGCCTTCATGATCTCGAATCCGGCCGAGGGGTCGGCCGCCGTGAACTCGTCGAACACCTTCCCGTCGATGACCCAGAGCCGCGCGTCGCCGTCGCTCACCCGGACCGTCGCGCTCGCCGGCATCGGGTCGATCACACTCATCTCGCCGATCGTCTGACCGGCGCCCAGGTCGGCGCGATGTACCGAGTTGCCGTGGGCGTGCACGGTGACCGACAGCGTGCCCGAGATGACCACCACGAGCATATGACAGGCCTCGCCCTGCACGGTCAGATAGTCGCCCTCCGGCCTCACCTCGAAGCGCCCCAGGGAGGCGAGGCGCCCCCGCACCCCATCGCTGAGGTCGGCCATCACCCCGACAGCCGGGAGGTTCTCTTCGCCTTGGGGTTCGCCGTCCTCGGACATGGTTCGATCAGGGAAGGTGCCTGCCCCGGGGCGACCTAACAACCTCTTTTTCGGCTCCCCCCAGTCCGCGGGACGACCCGGCCAGGCGCAACACCACCGGCAACACGACCAGGTCGGCGAGCAGCGCGAAGAGGATGCTGAGCGCAAAGAACAGGCCGAAGTAGACGCTCGGCAAGAAATCGGACCCCGCCATCGTCAGGAACCCCCCGATCAACACCAGTGAGGTCTTCGTCATCGCCCGGCCGGTGGTCGACACCCCACCCCGCACGGCGGCGCCGACGGAGAACCCCCTCGCGAGCCTGTCTCTTACACCCGACAGGAGATAGATCGTGTCATCAACTGACAGTCCGACCACAGCCCCGCCGAGGATGCAGGTGGCGATGTTGACCGGGATGCCGAGCCAGGCCATCAGGCCGAGGGTGCACAGGATCGGGACGAAGCTGGCGGCGAAGCCGAGGGCGCCGAGCAGCGGCGAGCGGAGGGCGACCGGCAACAGGAGGAGCAGCGCGGTCGCGGTGATCCCGATCGCCAGCAGCTGGGTGCGGACGACGTGTGCATCCATATTTGCCCACAGCACGTTGGTGCCGGTGAGCGCCACCTCCCAACCCTCCGGCAGCTCGGCCGCCAGCTCCCGCAGCCCCCGGCGGAAGGCCTCGATGTCGCCGGTGCTCAGCGGCCCGGTCATGGCCCGGATACGGACCCGGTCCCCGCCGCCGGCGACGAACTCGGCCGATTCGGCCATCAGCCCCGACTCCGCCATCACCAGGAGCGTGCCAAGCACCCCAGGGTCGGCCGGCCCGGGGGCACCGCCGGCGACCCCGGTGGCGAAATGCTCCACCAGCCGGTCGAGGCTCTCGATGTACATGACCCCGGGCATCGCCCCGAGGGAGTCTTCGAACCGCCGCATCGCGCGGTGGCGTGCGACCTCCGCGAAACGGTCCCCCTCCGCGAGGGAGACATCGATGGTCAAGTAGGAGCTTGGCATGCCGAGCCGGCCGAGCTGGGCATAGTCCTCGCGCACCTCGCTGCCGCGCTTGAAGAACTTCACATAGTCGGTGTCCGCCCGCAGCATCGGCAGCCCCGCGGCACCGGCAGCGAAACCGAGGGCGAGCGCGAGGGCCAGCGAGGGGTGCGGGTGCCTGAGCCAGAACAGCAGCCGCGACCCGGCACGGCGGCGGCGCTGGCGCCCCCCCCGCGCGCCGCGCCGGGTGAAACTCAGCAAGGCCGGCGCCACCGTGATCGCGTTCACCCAGGCGAGGGCGATGCCCAGGGCGGCGAAGACCCCCACCTGGCGCAGCGGCGCCACCGGGCTCGCCGCCAGCGAGAGAAAGCCGATCGCCGTGGTGGCGGAGGTCCATATCCCGGGGCGGAGGAGCCTCTGGAAGGTGGCGGAGATCGCGGTCGCCACATCGGTCCCCCCGCGACGGGCGAGCTGGAAGCCGTCCAAGAAGTGGATCAGGTAGGAGGCGCCCACCGTCACCAGCAAAGTCGGCAGCATCACCGTCATCAGGTTGAAGGCCAGCCCGGAAGCCGCGATCAGGCCCATGACCGGCATCACCGTCCCGGCCAGCACGGCGCAGAGGATCGCCAGGTCGGCGGCGCGACCGAGGGCGAGCCCACCCCCGATCAACACGAAGGCGGTGATCAGCGCATAGTAGACCCTCATGTCGCGCAACGCGGCGCGGTTGAGTTCGGCGTTGATCACCGCGGTGCCGACGAACCCCGAATCGACGATCGTCGGATATCCGGCGACCAGGCGCCGGACCGAATCGATCAGGCGGATCCGGTATGGCTCCGTCGCATGGACGAGGTTGGCGTTTTGGATCGCGACCACGGTGAACCGGTCGTCGCCGCGCGGCACCAGCCGCCCGTCGGACAACGGGTCCCCGCGGACGGCGGCCCGCAGCCCGGCGGCCTGCCCCGCATCGGGGAGCTCGCCGGGGGCCACCTCGTAGAAGTCGCGGTAGCGCAGCCCGCCCGACGGGCTGCGGGTGATTCCGCCCGCACCGGTCATCGCCACCACCCGCTCCACCCCCTCCAGGGCACCGATCTGCCCGCACAGCGCCTGCAGGTCGCGCAGGAACTCGGGGGCGAAGACCGACCCCGCGCGCAGCCAGAGGTGGGTCCATTCGAACTCGCCAAACTCGGCGTTGTGGCGCCTGTAGGTCGCGAGCTCCGGGTCGTCGTCAAGAAACCAGGCCGCCACCGAGTTGTCGACCTGGAAGCGGGCGACGTAGGTGGCCGACGAGGCGAGGACGACGCCCGCCCACAACGCGATGACCCATCGCCGGCGACGGACCACTGCGGCGATGAACCGTGAAGAGCTCGCTGTGGGACCGCCCATCTGAACCGGCTGAAGCGCCCACCTGGCGGCCGGCCCGCCGCCTACTCCGCCGGCGGGGTCGGCTTCGGCCCCGGGGGCGCGAGAGGTTCGACCACCGCCCGCTCGGTCCCGGGGTCACCCGGGTCGACGGGAGTGGCAGGGTCGACAGGGGGGGCGGGCTCGACCGGGTCGGGGGGCTCGGGCACTAGGGGGTCGGGTCCCGGCCGCTCGAGGGGAGATTCGACCGGGGTCGAAGGCGCCTCCGGCGTCCTCAGGCCATCCAGCGCCGAATCGACGATGCGCGGATAGCCGCTGCGCTGAGGATAGAACCACACCGTGCGGAAGACCCTGGCGTCGAACCCGGAGAGGATAACCCGGCCGACCACCCGCCGCCGGACGTCCCTGGCGGTCAGGCTCCAGATCGGTTCGTCGCCAAACTCCGCGCTGCGCAGTTTGTAATCGACGGAATCGAAACCCACCTTGGCGTGCCGGGCCTCGCGCACCAGCACTTCGAAGGCGGCGGTGGAGTCGATCTTCAACTTCGCCACCGACGCGTAACCGACCGGCAGGCGCGCAGGGTAGAACTCGTCGTTCTCGCCCTCGTCGGTCGCACGCACGTCGCCGACCCACATGGTGCGCACGCGGTATCGGCTGCTCTCGTCGTGGACGACGATCCACCATTCGGCCGGCTGGGTCTGGCCACGGCGGCCGGTCATCTCGGCAATCTTCCCGACCAGGCGCTGGCCGTGCTTGGCGGCGACCCGGTCGAGCGCCTCCCGGGCGGAGATCCCCGAGCGGCGCTGGGCGCCGGCGACCGCCGACGACAGGAGGAGCCCGAGGAGTAACAGGGTGGTCGATCTCATCATATGCATCTTGTTGTTACGACAAATCTCGCACCGATCTTAAACCCGGACTGGTGAAAAGTCGTTCATCGCCTGCGGCGGCCACCCGACATGGAGGCGGCCGACCCCTGCGGCGCCCGTGACGACGGGGCTCCCGGCCTCCGGCACGAGGTCGAGAAAACGCTGTCCCCCGGGGCGCCGCGCGGCGAGACTCGTGGATCTTGCACGAGGAGACACTGACCGGGACCATCGAGCGCGTCACGTTCCACAACGAGGAGAACGGCTACTGCGTGCTGCGCGTGCGGCCGCGGGGCAAGCGCGCGGCCGTCACCATGGTCGGCAACACCGCCGCGCCGCACGCCGGCGAACAGGTCGCCGCACGCGGGCGGTGGCACGACGACGAACAGTACGGGGCCCAGTTCCGCGCCGACGAGATCACCACCAGCGAACCGGGGACGCTGGCGGGGCTCGAGCGATACCTCGGCAGCGGCCTGGTCGAGGGGATCGGACCGGTGTACGCCAAGAAGCTGGTCGAAAAGTTCGGCGCCGAGGTGTTCGAGGTGATCGACCACCGCTCCAAGCGGCTCGAGGAGGTGGAGGGGATCGGCCCCAAGCGGCGCCGGGAGATCAAATCCTCCTGGGAACAGCAGAAGGCCGTCCGCGGGATCATGGTCTTCCTGCACCAACACGGCATCAGCACCGCCCGCGCCGTGCGCATCTACAAGACCTACGGCGACGACAGCATCGCCATGTTGAAGTCCGACCCCTACCGGCTGGCGCGCGACATCCACGGGGTCGGCTTCAAGACCGCCGACACCATCGCCGCCAAGCTCGGGGTCACCGGGGGCGCAGAGGGGCGCGTCGCGGCAGGGGTCGAACACACCCTCGACGCGGCGACGCGGGCCGGCCACTGCGCGCTCCCCGAAGACGAGCTGGTGGGGAGTTCTAGCGAACTTTTGGGGATCAAACCAGAGCGGGCCGCGGAGGTGCTGGCCGGCCTGGTCGCGGCCGGGCGCGCCGAGGTTGAGGGCGGCCTGGTGTTCCCCCCGGGGCTGCTGCACGCGGAGCGGGAGGTGGCGCGGCGGGTCCGCGACATGGCGGGCCGGCCGGCCGCGTACCCCGCCATCGACGTCGGGAGGGCGCTCGGGTGGTGCGAGGGGAAGATCGGATACCCGCTCGCCGCCGGCCAGCGGGCCGCGGTCGAGGAGGTGCTGCGCCAGCGCCTGCTGGTGATCACCGGCGGTCCGGGTGTCGGCAAGACGACCATCCTCAACAGCGCCCTGATGATCCTGCGCGCCAAGGGCGTCGAGGCCGTGCTGTGCGCGCCGACCGGGCGCGCCGCCAAGCGGCTGGCGGAGGGTACCGGAATGGGGGCGGCGACGATCCACCGGCTGCTCGAGTACGGGGGCGGCGGTTTCGCCCGCGGCCCCGGCAACCCCCTGGAGGGCGAGCTGTTCGTCGTCGACGAGGCGTCGATGATCGACCTGCCTCTGATGGCGGCCCTGCTCGGGGCGCTGCCGGACGGGGCGCACCTCGTCCTCGTCGGCGACGTCGACCAGCTGCCCCCGGTGGGGCCGGGCGCGGTGCTCGCCGACCTGATCGCCAGCGGGGCGGTTCCAGTGGCGAGGCTGACCGAGATCTTCCGGCAGGCGGCGGAGAGCCGCATCATCGGCGCCGCCCACGAGATCAACACCGGCCGCCTCCCGGGCGAGATCGAGGCCGGCGGTGGGCAGCCGGCCGGCTCGGACTTCTACTTCCTGGAGCGCGACGACCCGGGGGAGGCGGCGGACACCATCGCCGGGCTGGTGCGCGACCGGCTGCCGGAGCGGTTCGGCTTCGACCCGATCGCCGACATCCAGGTGCTCGCCCCGATGCACCGCGGGGCGCTCGGCACCGCCGCGCTCAACGCGAAGCTGCAGGACACGCTCAACCCCTCCCACGAGGCCACCTTCGAGATCGAGCGCTTCGGCGCCCGCTTCCGGACCGGCGACAAGGTCATCCAGCTGCGCAACGACTACGAGAAGGAGGTCTTCAACGGCGACATCGGGCACGTGGTGGAGATCGGCACCGACCCCGGGCGGCTCGAGGTCCGCTTCGGCGGCGGTCGGCTGGTGGGGTACGAACCCGGCGAGCTCGACGAGCTGGCACCCGCCTACGCGATCACCGTCCACAAGTCGCAGGGCAGCGAGTTCCCCTGCGTGGTGGTGCCGGTGGCCACCCAGCAGTTCGTCCTGCTGCAGCGCAACCTGCTCTACACCGCCATCACCCGCGGCAAGCGCCTGGTGGTCCTCGTCGGACAGCGCAAGGCCGCCGCGATGGCGGTGGGCAACACCGACGACCGCGGCCGCCACCGCGGCCTCTTGGAGAGGCTGCGGGGATGAGGGGCCGGGCGAGATCGCCCCTTGGCCCGGCGCCGCGGAGGGGGTCTACTCCCCCATCGAGGTGAGCGAAGACGACCGCCAGGACGAAGCCGAGGAGGTGATCCGCAAGGAGTCCCGCGTCTTCATCATACGGCGGCGCAGGGAGAACGTGCGCCGGGGCGACGTGCGGATGCGCCCCAGCAAGGAGATCCCGCTGGTGCCCTTCGACAAAGCCGTCCAGCAGCCCGCCCCCGCCTTCGAGACGGACGGCGGCGGCGAGACCTTCGAGAGATGGGGCGGGCTGCGCAAAGCGGTCGTGCCGGGGGCGTCGGCCCTGATGCTCGTGCTGGTGGCGCTGGTGGTCCGCTACGCGACGCGCGACGACAGTGGTGGCGGCGGCACCGCCCGCGTCGAGGGCGGCGCGGCCACCGGCGCGGCCGCCACCGTCGCCGGGGCGAAAGAGGCCATCGCGTCCTTCGCGGGCGCGCCCGACATCGCCTCCATGCTGCCCCTGGTCCGCGATCCAGAGCGCGTCCGCCCGCTCATGGAGGACCACTATTCCCGCCACCCGATCGAGCCGGCGGCGGTGTCCGAGTACGGCCTGATGGCGGAGACCAAGCTCTTCGGGCGGCAGTGTGTCGTCGCCACCTACGCCACCGGCTCCGGCCAGACCTCGTCGATCATCCTCGAACAGACCGGCGGGGGACTGAAGGTCGACTGGGAG
>JANQMB010000208.1 GCA_028280355.1 Verrucomicrobiales bacterium | reverse complement strand
TGACCATCAACGGGGTGCACCTCAACACGCTCGGCAACCGCCACATCGCCCAGGTGATCGGGGGCGCGTTGTTCGGGAAGGCGGTCAAGGCCCACGACGGTCTAGAGCCGCTGCGGCAGGCCGTCCTCGACAAAAACTGGCACTGGTTCAACCGCTACCGCGCCACCGACGGCAACGACGTCTGGGGCGGGCGCTCGGGCCTGTCCTTCGTCGACGGGCAGACCAACCGGGACGTGTTGTGGCACGAGCTGGAGATGCTCGACGTCATGACCGCCAACCGGGACCCGAGGATATGGGCGATCGCGGCGGGGCGGGACCACAAGGTCGACGACGGGAACGTGCCGCCGGCGGTGCCCGTGAAATCGAACGTCGGCGGCAAGAGCAAGAGTTCCAACGCCAACAAGGAGGGTAGCACCACCTACCTCAGCCCCGAGGAGAGCATGGAGAAGATCCGGGTGCCGGAGGGCTTCAAGCTCAACATCTTCGCCTCGGAGGAGATGTTCCCGGAGATGGTGAACCCGGTGCAGATGTCGGTCGACACCAAGGGGCGGCTATGGGTCGCGGCCTGGAAGACCTACCCGAAGTGGGAGCCGCTCAAGGAGATGGAGGACCGCCTGCTGATCCTGCCGGACGAGGACCGCGACGGGGTGGCGGACAGGGCCATCACCTTCGCCAAGGTGCACAACCCGACCGGCTTCGAGTTCTGGAACGGCGGCGTGCTGGTGGGCTCGGCGCCGGACATCTGGTTCCTCAAGGACACCGACGGCGACGACGTGGCCGACCTGCGCGTCCACATGCTGGGCGGCATCGACTCCGCGGACACCCACCACGCGATGAACAACTTCCAGTACGGCCCCGACGGCGGCCTCTACTACCAGCGCGGCGTGTTCCACGTCAGCAACGTCGAGACCCCGTGGACCCGGCCGCACAAGTCCGGCGCCTCGGCGATGTACCGCTGGAACCCGCGCACGCACACCTTCAGCCTGCACGCCAACAACAGCCCGAACCCGCACGGCATCTGTTTCGACCGCTGGGGGTACCACTACGCCACCGACGGCACCGGCGGCCGCTCCTATCAGGTGGTGCCGAAGGGCAAGGGTTTCGCGATGCGGGGGCTCGCCAAGAAGGAGGTCCGCCCGGTGGCCTCCAGCGGCATCATCTCCAGCGCCAACTTCCCCGACGACAAGCAGCAGTGCTTCATGCTCTGCAACACCATCGGGTTCCTCGGCATCAAGCACTACAAGCTCGAGCGCAACGCCTCGAACGGCGAGGTCAACGGCACCCCGCTCGGCGACCTTTTCGTGTCTGACGACCGCAACGTCCGCCCGTCCGACGCCGACTTCGGTTCCGACGGGGCGCTCTACGTCTCCGACTGGCACAACGTCATCATCGGCCACATGCAGCACAACATCCGCGACCCGAGCCGGGACCACGCCCACGGGCGCATCTACCGCATGGTCTATGGGGGGCGGCCCCTACAGGGGCCGGTGGCCATCGACGGCCAGCCGGTGGCGAGGCTGCTCGACAACCTCAAGCACCCGATCGACGGCGTGCGCTACCGGACGCGGATCGAGCTCAGCGAGCACCCGACTGCGGAGGTGATCGCCGCCGCCGGGGAGTGGGTGAAGCAGTTCGACCCCGGCAAGCCGGAGGGGGCTCACCACATGCTCGAGGCGCTCTGGCTCCACCAGCAGCACAACGTCAAGAACGACGCCCTGATGGCGGCGCTGCAGGTCAGCGCCGACCCGCACGTGCGGCGGGCCGCCAAGACGGTCCAGCACTATTGGTACAACGTCGATTTCACCAACGGCGGGGGGACCCTGGCGGTGGTCGAGAACCTCGACGCCGCGGCGCCGAAGGCGACCGTGGTGACCAAGGGCGACACCACCGAGGTGCATATCTCGGCGGTGAAGGAGAAGCTGCGCTTCAACCTCGCGGAGTTCAAGGTCAAGGCTGGGAGCAAGGTGAAGCTCACCTTCTCGAACCCCGATTACATGCCGCACAACCTGCTCATCGTCCAGCCGGGCTCCAAACAGCAGGTCGGCGAGCAGGCGATGGCCATGGGCGCGGCGGCGCTCAAGGAGGCGCCGAAGAGCGACAAGGTCCTCTTTGGCACCACGATGGTCGACGCGGGGAAGTCGGAGACCATCGAGTTCGTCGCCCCGGGCAACCCCGGCAACTACGAGTTCGTCTGCACCTTCCCGGGGCACTGGGCGGTGATGAACGGCGTGATGAAGGTCGAGAAGTAGGGGGGGACAGCAGGGGCGAAATCCCAGGGACCCGAGAGACAGCAGCTCCGTTGGCAGATGGCGTGGTGACCGGGGCGGGGGCAACCGCTACCATCAGTCTGGGCCCGACGGGAAATTTGGGTTCGACTTCGACCATTCCGGCGGACCGGGTCCGGTCCAGCCGGACCTTGATGACGGAGACGAAGCTGAAAACGGGGGCAAGCAGGACGCCGCGCCCAATCCCTGACCCGGCGTGGGGCATGATATCCATGTGCTGCTTGAACCATCGCTTCGAAATTCATCCTCGCCCCCACGTCCGGGGCAGGTGAGTTTGGGCATTATGCCAAGGAGGCCATGAGCGAAGACGCAGAAGAATCCCGGATTGCCGAAGATTTCGCTGAGGGGCAAAAGCTCTTCTTCGAACTCAGCAAGCACTTGACGACGCTTTCCACCGCAGTCGTCACCGCGCTTTTTGTCCTCGGTGGAGACGCGTTCAAGGACGCCGATTCAGCCCGGGGGCTTATACCCCCTATTTTCATCCTGCTCGCCGTAACGGTGATCGCGTCTGTTTTGTTGATGGCGGTATTCTCGTATGCGATTCAGCGATCTGGGAGACCTGGGAGATGTGCTGAGGTGCTTGGATGGACTCTCGTCGTGGTTTCGATCGTATCGTTTATCGGACTGATCTCGTGCCTTTCCGTATTTGCCTTTCAGAACACATAACACATTTGCCTCTATGGATTCGGAGCTGCGACAAGAGGAGCTGGAACAGGTGATTTTTGAGCTGGATCGGCTTGTCCGCCGGTTCCAGGTGGAGTTGGACGCCTCGGTTCAAGATCCAGCTAGAGAAGGTGCGCAGATATTTTCTCGGGCGTCTCTAGAGCTCTCTAGCTCTATTGATAGGCTGCGGGGGATCGCCTCCATCTTTAACAGGCCGCCATCGCCACCTAGTTCCCCGCCGCCAAATGCCCTTGAATGTCCCCACTGTGGTAAAGCGGTTTGCCTAAACAAGGCATAGCAGGTCGCGGATGGCCAATCTTCGATCGTTGCGAGGTGGGCCTGCGAGAAATTTCAACGTCATGGCCGTAGCCCGTCCCCTATGGGGCATGGGCGTCTCTAGCGGGCGGGTCGCAGGTCCTTACATCGTGCCAGAAAGATGAAACGCCTTCTGTTCCTCTGTTCCCAGAACAAGCTCCGGAGCCCGACGGCTGAAGCTGTTTTTGCTGACTTCCCCGGGGTGGAGGTGGATTCAGCCGGGTTGAACAACGATGCCCAGGTAGCCCTCTCCGAGGAACAGTTGGAGTGGGCGGATGTGATCATTGTCATGGAGAAGGCCCATAGGAACCGCCTCAACCGGAAATTTCGAAACGCTCTCGGCGGCAAGCGAATTGCGGTCCTGAACATCCCTGACGACTATGACTTCATGGATGAGGACCTGATCCGCCTACTGAAGGTCCGCTGTCAGCCATACTTGCCCCAGAGATGAGATCGCTCCCGGTTTCGGTGGCAAACACCTCCTGGCTCCAGCCCCAATCTCAACAACGCCCGTCTGCCTATTCGCCCGACGCGGAGGGGCGCCGGGTCGACCGATATGCCCTATGGCTCGATCTCGCGAAACGGGACGGTCCGGAAGCGCGGGGCCGGCCGTCCGGGCGGGGCCGGCTCCGGTGTCCCCTCGGCGATATGGCCGCGTTCGACGAGCTCCCCGTCCAGCCACTCTGCGAAGGCGCGCTGCCTGCGGTCGGCGTCGAGGCTCTCGGGGCGCGCGCCCAGTTCGAGGTCGATCTCGAGGTCCTGGCCGCCGCGTTTGATGGAGAGGGCGATCGAATCGCCGGAGGTCTTCGAGCGCACGTAGTTGGACAGCGCCATGTAGGATGGCAGGCCGCCGTCGAAGGGCTCCCCGTCGAGCTTCACGATGTAGTCCCCCGGGCGTAGCCCGACCTCCGCCGCCGCGGTGTCGGGGAGGACGGTGAGGATCTGGACGGCGTGCACCTGTTCGACGTCGAGGCCGTCGATCACCTGCATGAGGGTGCTCGTCATGCGGATGCCGATGAAGCCCTCGGGGCGGAGGTTGCCGGCGACGATGCCGAACATCGCCGAACGCAGGCGCACCCGCACCTCGGGGTCGATCGCCTCCAGGTAGGCGTCGAGCGACTTCCCGAGCACGAGGTCGCGGTCGGCGCCGGCGAGCTCCTGCAGCCGGGCCTGGGCGATCTGCCTGGTGGCATAGCTATCGCTGCCGAGCTTGGCGATCAGTGCCGGGAGCGCCGCCTCCGGGGTGTCCCCGGCGTCGTCCGCGGCGGCGGCCGGGGGCGCCCCGAGCGCGAGCGCCGAGGCGGCCAGGCCGGACAGCGCGAGTTGGCGGTGTCGACTCATGGTTTGGGGCAAGCTATCACCCCCCCGGCACCGCTTCAACCGGCGCCGGGGTACAATAAGAGGCGCGCCCAGGTCGGGGGCGCGCCTCCGTGGATCGTTCCCGCTTGGCCGGCGGCCCTCAGACCACCTTGGTGACCCCCGGGATCGGGCGCTTGTAGCGTAGCTTGTCGTCAGGCTTGACCGGGGCCTCGGCGTCCCACTTCATGTCGCCGGCCTCGTAGGGGAAGACGTCGACCTTCGTGTTGAGGGCGTCGACCCCCTTGAGGAGCTTCCCGGAGTAGGTCGCCATGCGGCCGAAGACGGCGGTCATGGTGCTCATCGCCCCGTTGTCGCCCTCGTTGAACTCCTTGTTGTTGCGGATGGCATCGATGAACGAGGTCTTGTGGCTCAGCTCCGAGTTGCCGCCGCCCCCGGCGCGGAAGATCTCCTTGCCGTCCTTGTCGTAGGCGCGGCCGGCCCCGATGATCGCGTAACCCTTGGAGCCGTGGGCGTGCTCCGAGACGCTGGTGAAGGTGCCCGGGATGTGGCGGCAGGAGCTGAACATGCGCGGCTTGGGGCTGTCCCACTTGGTGTCGTAGACATACTCGACCTGGTGGTGGTCGAAGGTCTCGCCGGTGTCCGGCCCGTTGCGCACCTCGCAGCCGCCCTTGCCCTGGGCCAGCCCGGGGTAGTCGCCCATCAGCCAGTTGCAGACGTCGAGGTTGTGGATGTGCTGCTCGACGATGTGGTCGCCGCACAGCCAGTTGAAGTAGTACCAGTTCTGCACCTGGTACTCGAGCTCGGTCTGGCCCTCCCTGCGCGGCCGGGTCCAGGGGGTGCGGCCATCCCAGTAGCAGCGCAGCGAGACGATGTCGCCGATGGCCCCGTCCTGCAGGCGCTTGATGGTCTCGGTGTAGCGCGCGTCGTGGCGGCGCTGGAAGCCGACGCCGACCTTCAACCCTTTCTCCTTGGCCTTCTTGTTGGTCTCTAGCAACATCCTGCAACCACGGCCATCGACGGCGCACGGCTTCTGCATGAACACGTGCTTGCCCTGGTTGACGGCGTAGTCGAAGTGCACCGGCCGGAAGCCGGGGGAGGTGACCAGGAACACCACGTCGACGCCGGAGTCGATGACCTTGCGGTAGGCGTCGAGGCCGTGGAACAGGCGGTCTTCGCAGTCGACCTTGGCCTTGTCGCCCGCCACCGCCTGGTAGCGCCCCTTGACGCTGCCCTCGAAGGCGTCCCCCATTGCCCACAGCTTGATGTTGCCACCGACCTGGAGCACCTGGCGGATGTCGCTGATGCCCTTGCCGCCGCAGCCGACCAGGCCGACCTTGATCTCGTCGTCGCCCCCGGCGAAGGCGCCGGCGATCCGCGGGCTCAGCGCGGCGGCGCCGGCGGCGGCAGCGCCCGAGGTCTTCATGAAGGTTCTTCGGGTTTTGTTGCTATCTGATGTATTCATTGGAGTGCGTAGTTTCGATTCGCGTTGGGTGGGGTCGGGTGGTGGGGAACTCAGATTGTGACACGGATGCTCGCCCAGGGGAACGTCGATTTTCAGCCGGCCGCCAGCAGTTCGTCGCGGGTGAACAGCGACACCACCGGGTGTCCGGCGGCCTCGATCGCCTCGCGCCCCCCCTCCTGGCGGTCGACCAGCACGGCGACGAAGGCCACTTTGCCGCCCTCGCGTTCGACGACCTCGATCGCCTGCAAGGTGGAGCCGCCGGTGGTGATGACGTCGTCGATGACCACAACATTGTCGCCATCCGCAAAGCCCCCCTCGATCTGCCTGCCCCTGCCGTGCCCCTTCGGCTCCTTGCGCACCACGAAGGGGCGCAGGGCGGGCGAATCCCCGCCGGCATGAGAGGCCATCGCCGTGGCGAGGGCGATCGGGTCGGCGCCCAGCGTCAGCCCCCCGACCCCCACCACGTCGAGGCCGCGGGCCGCCGCCTCGGCGACCAGGAGTTCGCGCATCGCAGCCCCGACCAGACAGGCCCCGGCAGGGTCGAGGGTGGTCAGGCGGCAATCGATGTAGTAGGAGCTCTTCTTCCCCGACGCCAAGGTGAAATCGCCGGTCTTGAACGACTTCTCGCGCAGCAGTTCGAACAGAGCCGGGCGGGGCGAGGGGATCGGAAACTCGGGCATGGACGGGATCCTAGGCGGGTGGGGGGGAGGCGCGAGCCCGATTTGCAGATTTTGTGAGAGGCACCTTGTGGCTTCTCCGCCTTCCCCAGCCGATAGTGCTCTCCGGCCAATAAATAGAGTGCCAAATCGCTAAGATCAGCTATATTTTCCATATTTAATAGATTTAACGACGAACGAAAGATTTTAGGGGAATTCGATGAGTGTAGCGGTGATTACCGGTTCGGCCGGCCTGATTGGTTCCGAGTCCTGCAAGCGTTTCCACGCGGAGGGGCTCGATGTGGTCGGGATCGACAACGACATGCGCAGCTATTTTTTCGGGGCGGAGGCCTCGACCAGCGCCACCCGCGAGCAGCTCGAGTCGGCGCTGGCGAACTACCGGCATCGGGCGGTCGACATCCGCGACGCTGAGGCGGTGGGGGAGGTGTTCCGCGATCTGGGCAAGTCGGTAGAGGTGGTGGTCCACACCGCGGCCCAGCCTTCGCACGACTGGGCGGCGCGCGAGCCGCAGACGGATTTCGGGGTGAACGCGATCGGGACCCTGAACCTGCTCGAGGCGGTGCGCGAGCACAGCCCGGATGCGGTGTTCATCTTCACCAGCACGAACAAGGTATACGGCGATACGCCGAACCGGCTGCCGCTGGTGGAGACCGAGACGCGCTGGGAGATCGAGGCGGGCCACCGCTATGAGGGGGGGATCGATGAGACGATGTCGATCGACCAGTGCAAGCACTCGATCTTCGGCGCGAGCAAGGTCGCCGCCGACGTGATGGTGCAGGAGTACGGGCGTTACTTCGACATGATGAGCGCCTGTTTCCGCGGCGGCTGCCTGACCGGGCCGGCCCACGCCGGGGCCGAGCTGCACGGTTTCCTGTCCTACCTCATGAAATGCACGGTGGAGGGCAACCCCTACCGGGTGTTCGGCTACAAGGGCAAGCAGGTGCGCGACAACATCCACTCGCACGATCTGGTGGACGCCTTCTGGCACTTCTTCAGGAGCCCGCGGATCGGCGAGGTCTACAACATCGGTGGCGGGCGGCACTCGAACTGTTCGATGTTGGAGGCGATCGCGATATGCGAGGAGCTCAGCGGCCGGGAGCTGTCCCACAGCTACGAGGAGGACAACCGCATCGGCGACCACATCTGGTGGGTCAGCGACGTCGGCAAGTTCCAGTCGCACTACCCCGACTGGGAGTACCGCTACGACCTGCGCGGCATCCTGGAGGAGATCTACGAGGCGACCGCGGCCAACGCGCAGGCGGGGGTCTAGCGGGGTGGTCCGGAGGTCCCGGGTTTCGCCGGCTCCAATCGAGTGGTGACCTCTAGGTGGTGGGGCGTGGAGGTCCCCGGTCTGGCGTGGTGAGGTTTGTGCTTTCGTATCGGCCAACCGCCGGTAGGGTTTCGCCACCCCTCCCGCCCGGGGCGCAGCTCTAACCGGTTCTGACGACGACATGAAACCCATCCGCAAGCCCTCCCCATTGCCCCTGTTGCCGCTCGCCGCCATGTGCCTGCTCCATGCAGCGCCGGCCCAGGTCCACCATCACGCCAACGGTCGACCTTGGAACCAGCGGGCCAACGGTGGCCCGGACGCGGTCGTCGATGGCTGGTATTACAACCTCGGGATCACCGGCATCCGTGTGCAGCTTAGCGACGGGGCGCCCCAGCATCTGTTGGTGAAGCATGTGCTGGAGGGATCCCCGGCCGCGGGGGCGGTCCGCCCTGGCGACGTGCTGGTCGGCGCTGGTGGAAAGGCTTTCGAGACCCCCCACCGCAACGGCTATGGGATGGGCGTCTTCGGGCCCCAGGGGCCGATCCTCGACTTCGCGAAAGCGCTTGAGGCCTGCCAGGCGAAGGGCAGGGGCGGGCGGTTGGATCTCGCGCTCGTCCGGGGGGGCGAGGAGGGCGATGTCGAGATCGAGGTGCCGACGGGTTACGGCACCTTCGCCGGGTCCTTCCCGGGCGATTGTGAGAAGACCGACCGGATCCGGCGGGAGTTGCTCGCCTACCTCCTGGAGCACCAGCGGGAGGACGGCAGCTGGGGCAGCCCGCCACACGACACCTTCGCCCCGCTGGCGCTGCTGGCCAGTGGCGAGAAGGAGCACCTGGCGGCGGTGCGGCGCAACGTCGAGATGCACGCCAGGACCACCAAGGCCAGGGACCGCTCGTGGCTCATCAACTGGCGCTACATGTCCGCCGCCATCGTCATGGGCGAGTACTATCTGGCGACGCGCGAGGAGTGGGTGCTGAAGGAGTTGCAGGAGGTCTACGATTTCCTGACCTTCACCCAGTATACAGATCTCTCGCAGCTGGACGAGAAGTCGAAGGAGACCCATCCGAGGTCGGTGCCGAAGGGGCCGATGGACTCCCATGGCGGGTGGGGGCACAACCCCGGTTTCGAGGGGTACGGCCCCATTTCCATGATCACCGGCCAGGGGGCGCTGGCGTTCTCGCTGATGAAGCATTGCGGCATCGACGTCGACCGCGGGCGGCACGATGCGGCCTACGCCTTCCTGGCGCGGGCGACCGGCAAGAACGGCTATGTGTGGTACGAGGACGCGGTCGCCGGCGCCGACGCCTGGGCCGATATGGGGCGGACCGGCGCCGCCGGCATCGCCAACCACCTGAGCCCCTATGGGGACGACGAGTACCGCAAGCGCGCCCTCGCCCACGCCCGCGTGATTGGCAAGCACCCCCTGAGCTTCCCCGACACCCACGGCTCGCCGGTCATGGGGATGGGGTACGCCGCGATGGCAGCGGCCGTCGACGGGGCGAGCTTCCGGCGCCTGATGGACGCCAACCGCTGGTGGTTCACCCTCGCGCAGTGCCCGGACGGGAGCTTCTACTATCAGCCCAACAGGGACAACGCCGGTTACGGCGCCGACTCACGGGTCTCCGCCTCCGCCGTCACCGCCTTCATCTTTTCGATCCCGAAGCGGAACCTGCACGTGACCGGCAAACCGTTCGCGAAGTGAGCGTGCGCCCTACGCCCCGAGCCAGCCGGCCGCCTCTTTGGCGAAGTAGGTGAGGATCGCGCTCGCGCCGGCGCGGCGGATGCCGAGCAGGCTCTCCAGGATCACCTTTTCGCGATCGACCCATCCGGCGGCCGCGGCGCTCTGGATCATCAGGTACTCGCCGCTGACCTGGTAGGCGGCGACCGGGACGTCGAACTCGGCCGCCAGCAACGCCACGATGTCGAGGTAGGGGCCGGCGGGTTTGACCATGATCATGTCCGCCCCCTCATCGACGTCGAGCGCGGCCTCCCGCAACGCCTCGCGGGCGTTGGCAGGATCCATCTGATAGGTCTTCTTGTCCCCGGCCTTTGGGGCGGAGTCGAGCGCGCCGCGGAACGGGCCGTAGTAGGCGGAGGCGTATTTGGCGGTGTAGGAGAGGATGGAGACCGAGCGGAACCCGCCTTCGTCCAGGGCCTGGCGGATCGCCCCGACCCGCCCGTCCATCATGTCGCTGGGGGCGACGATGTCGGCCCCGGCGCGCGCCTGGCTCAGCGCCTGCTCGCAGAGTACGGCGACGGTCTCGTCGTTCAGGATGCGGCCGTCGCCGGCCACCAGCCCGTCGTGCCCGTCGCTGTTGTAGGGGTCGAGGGCGACGTCGGTGACCACCGCGACCTCCGGCGAATCCGCCTTGATCGCCCGGACGGCGCGCTGGACGAGGCCATCGTCGTTGTGGCACTCCTCGGCCCCGGGGGTCTTGAGGGCGTCGTCGACCGCGGGGAACAGCGCCACCGCCCGGACCCCGAGCTGGTGCGCCTCGGCGACCTCCCCGACCAGCCCGTCGAGGCTCCACCGCCGGCAGCCCGGCATCGAGGCGATCTCCTCGTCGGTGTCGCGGTCGTGGACAAACAGCGGGTAGATCAGGGAACCTGGCGACAGTGCCGTCTCGCGGCAGAGGCCACGGATGGCGGCGGACTGGCGGTTGCGGCGCGGTCGCTGGGGGAGGTCAAGCATCTGGGACGGCAAGATTGTCGCGGCTGGGGGGGCGATACTCAACACCGGATCGGCGCCGCTGACCACCGAATTGCGCCCACTGGGGGCGCGGGGTAGGTTGCCGATCCCGCGTTGGATTCTGCCGCCCGGTGACGTAGTTTGGCGGCGGCCGGCCCTGGCGCACGACCCCGACGACGAATGACCCGACTAGTTTTTAGCCTCCTCGCGCTGGCGGTGGCCCCGCTCTCCGCCGCGGCTCCGATCGGCGAGATCGCCTTCGAGACTATCGACGGCAAGCCCGCCGCGCTCGGCGACTATGCCGGCAAGGCCGTGCTGTTGGTGAACACCGCCAGCGAGTGCGGGTACACGGGCCAGTACGCCGGGCTGCAGAAATTGCACGAGCGGTACGCCGACCGGGGGCTGGTGGTGCTGGGGTTCCCCTGCAACGATTTCGGCGGCCAGGAACCCGGGACGGAGGAGGAGATCAAATCGTTCTGCGCGACGAAGTACAGCGTCGCGTTCCCGATGGCCTCGAAGGTCACGATCGGGGGGGAGGGGGCGCACCCGCTCTACCGCTTCCTGGTGGAGGAGGAGACCAACCCGCGTTTTTTCGGGCCGGTGAAATGGAACTTCGAAAAGTTCCTGATCGGCCGCGACGGGCAGGTGGTGAACCGGTTCCGGACCAGGGTGAACCCGACCTCGGAGCCGGTCACGGCGGCGGTCGAGTGGGCCCTCATGGACGACGCCGGTCGGGCCGCCGCGCTGCGCGGCGGCGAGGGGCCGCCCGCGCTGTTGGAATACCGCGGCCGCGAGATCGCGCGCACGATGCACTGGCAGGGGGCGCCGTGGTTGCTGCGGAAGGTCCGCGAGCAGGAGGAGCGCACCTCGGAGATGATCGGACAGCTGCGGCTGGAGGCGGGCATGGACGTCGCCGATATCGGTTCCGGGAACGGCTACCATACGCTGATGATGGCGGGGAGGATCGGCGCGGGGGGCAAGGCCTACGCGGTGGACATCCAGCCGGAGATGCTGCGCATGCTCGAGGAACGCGCCGCCAAGGCCGGGGTCGGGAACGTGGTCACGGTCGAGAACAGCTTCTGGGACGCGAAGCTGCCCGAGGGGAGCGTCGACCTCGCGCTCATGGCCGACGTCTACCACGAGTTCTCACACCCCGAGGAGATGCTGGCCAGCATCGCCAAGGCGCTCCGGCCTGACGGCCAGGTCGTCCTGCTGGAGTTCCGCACCGAGGACCCGGAGGTGCCGATCAAGCCCGAGCACAAGATGTCGAAGGAGCAGGTCATCCGCGAGATGGGCGGCAACGGTTTCGTGCTCGCCCGGTCGTTCGACGACCTCCCCTGGCAGCACATGCTGTTCTTCAAGAAGGCGGCGCCCCCCGCGGGTGCGGAGTGAGTCCCCGCCCGGCAGGCTAACACGATAGGCACACCGATGAAACTTATGGACAAGACACTGATGACGATGGCCGCCGCGGCGGCGCTCACGGCGACCGCGGCGGCGGGCGACTGGACGGACATGTTCGACGGAAAGACCCTCGAGGGCTGGAAGGTGAACAGCGAGAACCCGGAAACCTTCTCGGTCGAGGACGGCGCCATCAAAGTGTTCGGGCCGCGCACGCACCTCTTCTACGGCGCCGACGGGAACGCGAAGTTCAAGGACTTCGAGTTCGAGTGTGAGGTGAAGACCACCAAGGGCTCGAACGCCGGCATCTTTTTCCACACCGCCTACCAGGATAGCGGGTGGCCGGCCGTCGGTTACGAGGCGCAGGTCAACGCGACCCACGGTGACTGGCGGAAGACCGCGAGCATCTACAGCTTCAAAGACGTCAAGGAGGCGCCCCACCGGGACGACGAGTGGTTCACCTACAACATCAAAGTGCAGGGCAAGAAGGTCACCGTCACCGTCGACGGCAAGGTGGTGAACGAATACACCGAGCCGGACGACCACAAGGAGAAGACCAAGCGTTTCGGCGAGGGCACCATCGCCCTACAGGGACACGACCCGAAGAGCCTCGTGTACTTCCGCAAGCTGCGGATCCGCAAGCTCGACTAGGACCGCCGCAGGCATCCGAGACGGGGGCGCTCGGCCGGTTTAGCCACGAGCGTCGATAGTAGCCACGAGCGTGAGCGAGTGGAGGCGTGATCGCGGTCAGTCCGCGCCCCGACTCGCTCACGCTCGTGGCTACGCCCCACCCGATCACGAGCCCGCCCGGGGGACTTCGAAATGGCGCCTCGTCCTTTGGAGGGGCGATATTTGAGCAGTTATTTCGGTATTCCGAAATTCTTGAAAAACTTGATTTTTCATAGAAATTACGTGCATGATCGCCCGAGATTTTCGCGCTCAACAGGTTTCGAGCTACCTGTGGGGGTTTCCTGCGCTGGCGGGTGTGCTGCTGTTGCTGTCTGGCTGCGCTCTTTTTAAGAAGAAGGACGAGGTGCCTTCCGAGCCCTACTCGCCCGCTGGGGACGAGGCTGGGGTGGGGGATATCCCGCCGAGTTTCGACAATGCGACCGATGCGATCCTGGCCGCCCGGACGGAGCCCGCCTCGGAGGCGGTGCGTGGCCTCGAGGCCGCTTTCCGAGACGCGGACTACGAGGGGGCGCTGGCTGGAGCCTTGGCGCTGGAGGCCGGCGCGGAGCCCGGCAGCGAGGATCTCGATGCGGCCGTGTACATCCAGGCGGCGTCGCTCTACTATCTCGGCAGACACTCTGAGGCGCAGGGGCCACTCGACCGGCACCGCGCCGAGTTCCCCGAGAGCCGCTATATGGAGAGCGCGCAGTATTACGCCGGGAGCAACCTGGTCAAGCAGCGCCGCTGGCGCGCCGGGGGGGGGGCGCTCGACGCCTTCCTGCGGCGGTTCCCGGAGTCGCAGCTGGCGGTTTTCGCGCTCTATGATCGCGCCTCCGCCCATTTCGCGCTCGGCGAATACGACCTCTGCCTCGGGCTCGCACAGCGGATAGAGACCGACTTCGTGTACTCGAAGATCCTCGACCGGGTCGCCGTCCTCAAGGGTGATGCCCTGCAGAAGCGCGGCGAGTTCGCGCAGGCGGAGGCCGCCTACCTGGCGGCCAAGAACACCGCGGATAGGCTCAGCCACGAGAAGGTCGCCGCGCGCGCCTCGCGCAACCTGATCGAGGTCGCCGCCGAACAGCGGCGCTGGCGGGACGCGCATGAGTACTATCAGACCTTTTTCGCCAAGTACGCCGACAGCCGGCAGGCCCCGGCCGCCGCCCTCGCCGGGTTGCCGGTGATGGAGGAGATGGGCCAGCTCGACGACGGCCTCGACCGCATCGAGGGCGTGCTGATGGCTTTGCCCGAGGGGGCCAGCGTGCGGCTCATCAACAACGTCCTGAGAACGTACGCACACTACTTCCGTGAGCTCCACGGACCGGAGGCGCTGCTGCGCCGATACGGCAACCTGTCGAGCTCCGGCCGCGGTAGCGAGCGCCTGCGGCAGCAGCTGGTCGTCGCCAGGCTCGAGGTGCTCGAGAACTATTTCCCCGAGCGGTCGGCCGAGATCCGGGTGTTCTACGAGGAGATCCGGTCGCGTTTCGACCCCGAGGACATGGCGACGCCGACCTTGCTGAAGGTCGCCCGCCACACTGCGAAGACCGATCTCCGGGAGGGGGCGGCGTGGTTCCGGACGGCGCTGGCGAGGCCGGGTAGCGAATACCGGGTCGAGGCGACGCTCGGGCTGGCGGAGGTCCTCGCCGCGTCCGGCGAGGCGCCGGCGCTGGCCGAGGCGGCGGAGGGCTTCCGCAAGGTGCTCGATTCGTATGGTAGCCCCGAGTTCGAGGAGGCGGCCGTGTTGGGGCTCGCCCGCCTGGCCACCCGCGGCGAGCGCTGGGTCGAGGCCAGGGACTATTGGCGGCGCTACGTCGACAACACCAACTGGCGCCTGTCCCGGCAGGAGGCGCAGCGCGGCCTAGAGGTGGCGCTCGAGAAGGCCGGGGCGGCGGCACCGCCGCAGGTGTCGGCGGAGGTGCCAAGGGTGCCGGAGGAGGTGCCGGTGCGCGCGAAGGCAACCCCCCCCCGGACGGCGGGGGCCGGTGCCGCGGGTGGGGGGGAGATCGGCGCCGAGCGTTTCCAACTCAAACTGCGCCAGGCGGAGCGGCTGATCTCGGTCGGCCTGAAGGAGCAGGCCTACGAGGTTCTGAGCCAGGTCGTCGAGCAGGGGGAGGCGATCGATGGCCCCCC
>JANQMB010000184.1 GCA_028280355.1 Verrucomicrobiales bacterium | reverse complement strand
CTCTCTCAGTCGGCGAGGATGGGCTCCTCCGCCCCGGGTTCGTCGGCCCCGGCGCGCACGCCGCCGGCCAGCGGGCCCGGCGCCCGGGCGCGGCCGCCGCGCGCTAGGGCGATGACGATCTTGTCGGGGTCGGGGTCGGCCTCGCCGCGCCCGCCGGTCTCGTCGATGTCTTGGAACATCACGGTGTCCATCGTCCGGTCGCTACTGGCAGGCCTCGCACTCCTCGCCGTTGCGCATGGCCTCGATGCTGCAGGCGGCGCGCTCCTCGGCGGTGTACTCCCTCTTCTCCCCCGCGCCGATACGCACCTCCTTCTTGGCGTTGACGGTCGACTTCTCGATGTTCGAGGCAGCCAGGGTGCGCAGGTAGTAGGTGGTCTTCAGGCCGGCGTGCCAGGCGGCGCGGTACATGTGCGACAGGGTCTTCAGGTCGGGCGTGGCCAGGAACAGGTTGAGCGACTGCGACTGGTCGATCCACTTCTGGCGGCGCGCGCCGGCGTCGATGAACCACTCGTAGCCGATCGAGAAGGCGGTGGCGTATTTCTTCTTCAGCTCCGCCGGGATCTCCTCGATGTCGTCGAGCTCGCCGTCGTGGTACTTGAGCTGGTCGACCATGTCGCTGTCCCAGAGGCCGAGCTTCTTCAGGTCGCGCACCAGGAAGGGGTTGAGCACGATGAAGTCGCCGGAGAGGTTGCTCTTCACGAACAGGTTCTTGTAGGTCGGCTCGATGCAGGGCGAGCTGCCCATGATGTTCGAGATGGTCGCCGTCGGGGCGATGGCGAGGACGTTGGAGTTGCGCATGCCCTGCTTCCTGATGCGCTCGCGCAGCGCGTCCCAGTCGAGCTTGCCGCCGCGCGGGACCTTGACCTCCTGGCCGCGCTCGTGCTGCAACAGGTCGACGGTGTCGGGCGGCAGCAGGCCGCGCTGCCACTTCGAGCCCTGGTAGGTCGAGTAGGTGCCGCGCTCGGCGGCGAGGTCGCTGGAGGCCTCGTAGGCGTAGTAGGCGATCGCCTCCATGAACTCGTCGTTGAACTCGACGGCCTCGGCGCTGGCGAAGGGCGTGTCGCGCATGAACAGGGCGTTCTGCAGCCCCATGACGCCGAGCCCGACCGGGCGGTGGCGCTGGTTGGCGGTGCGCGCGGCGTCGGTCGGGTAGAAGTTGATGTCGATGACGTTGTCCAGCGCCCGCACGGCGACCCGCACGGTGTCGCGCAGTTTCTGGTGGTCGATCTCGCCCCGCTCGTCGAGGTGGTTGTCGAGCACCACCGAACCGAGGTTGCAGACCGCGGTCTCGTCCGGGCCGGTGTTGAGGGTGATCTCGGTGCAGAGGTTGGAGCTGTGGATGACGCCGGCGTGGTCCTGCGGGCTGCGCACGTTGCAGGGGTCCTTGAAGGTGATCCAGGGGTGGCCGGTCTCGAAGAGCATCTTCAGCATGCTCTTCCACAGGTCGATGGCCGCGACGGACTTCCCGTACATCTCGCCGGCCTTCACCTTGGCCTCGTACTCCAGGTAGCGCGCCTCGAAGGCCGACCCGTAGAGCTCGTGCAGGTCGGGCGCCTCGTTGGAGCGGAACAGGGTCCAGTTCTCGCGCGCCTCCATGCGCTTCATGAACAGGTCGGGCACCCAGTTGGCGGTGTTCATGTCGTGCGCCCGGCGGCGGTCGTCGCCGGTGTTCTTGCGCAGCTCGAGGAAGTCCATGATGTCGACGTGCCAGGTCTCGAGGTAGGCGCAGCCGGAGCCGCGGCGCTTGCCGCCCTGGTTGACCGCGACCAGCTGGTCGTTGTGCAGCTTGAGGAAGGGGATGACGCCCTGGCTCTCGCCGTTGGTGCCGTGGATGTAGCTGCCGGTGCCCCTGACCGCGGTCCAGGAGCCGCCGAGGCCGCCGGCCCACTTGGAGAGGTAGGCGTTCTCGGCGATGCCGCGCTGCATGATCGACTCGATGGAGTCGTCGACCTTGTAGAGGTAGCAGGAGCTGAGCTGCGAGTGGTTGGTGCCGGAGTTGAAAAGGGTCGGCGTCGAGGAGCAGAAACGGCGCCCCTTGTAGAGGTTGTAGAGGCCGATCACCTTGTCGGTGCGCCCCTCCCGCTCGTCCAGGAACAGCCCCATGGCGACGCGCATCCAGAACAGCTGCGGGGTCTCGATGCGGCGGTGCGCCTCGCCGGTCTTGTCGACGGTGAGGTAGCGGTCGTAGAGGGTCTGGATGCCGAGGTAGTCGAAGTCGAGGTCGGCGGCGGGGTCGAGCGCGGCGGCCAGCCTGTCGATCTCGTGCTCGCGCAGGCGCTTGTTGAGGCGGCCGATCTCGATGCCGCGCTGCAGGTTGGCCTTGAAGCCCTCCCGGTGGGCCGCCGGCAGGGCGCCGACGCCGTCCCTGACGATGTCCCAGCCGAGCACCTCCTCGTAGATGTAGGTGAGCAGGACCCGGGCGGCGAACTTGGCGAAGTCGGCGTCGCGCTCGATGAGGCTCTTGGCGTTGAGGACGATCGTCTTGTCGAGGTCGGCCTTGGCCATCTCCGGGAACACGGAGCGGCGCAGCTCGCGCTCGATCTCGTCGGCGTCGAGGCAGAGGTCGAGCTCGAGCGAGGCGAACTCGATGCGCTTGCGCAGGTCGGCGCCGTCCCAGAGGAAGGTGGTGCCGTCGGCGTTGCGCACCAGCACCAGGGAGTCCTGGTTCGGGTCCTCGCGCTCGCCAGCCTGGACCTCGGCCTCCCCCTGCGCAGCCTCGGCCTGGCGCAGGATGGCGCGGTGGGCGCGGTAGAGGATGTAGGCCTCGGCGACCTTGAAATGCCCCTGCCGCATGAGCTCCTCCTGCACGCGGTCCTGCAGGTCCTCGATGTGCAGGAACTCGACGCCGCTCTCGGCGATGCGCGCGGTGAGCGCGCGGGCGACCTCCGCCGCCGGCCCCGAGTCGAGGTGCAGGGAGAGGAAGGCCTTGCGCACCGCGACCTCGACCTTGTTGGCGTTCCAGGCCACCGCCCTGCCGTTGCGGCGGATGACTTTGACGGCCTTCTGGCGCGCCCCGCCGGCGCCCCCCTCGGCCGGCTCGGCGGCGTTGCGCTGCGAGCGGATGATCAGGCTGCGGGCGATGTCGTGGGCGTTGTTCTTCACCAGCGCGCGCTCGATTATCTTGGTCATCTCCGCCGAGTCGAAGGTGACCTCCGAGGCGCGCTCCTGCTCGCTCTGCTCGACGATCTCCTCGGTGACCGACTGCGCGATGCCGGCGACCAGCCGGCGGTTGGCCTCGTTGAAGATGTCCTCCTCCTGGCGCGAGAGCAGCAGGTCCGTCAGCGCCCCGCCGACCGTGTCCGCCACCTCGGCGATATCGAAGTCGCGCGTCTGGCCGCCGATCTCGATCTTGATCTGCAGTTGCCCCGGGACGGCGGGCGCCGCCTCGCGGGCGACGTCCGACCAGTTGAAGCGCGGCTTCTGCTCGGCCGGCGCGGCGGCGAACTGTTTCAGCTGGATGTCTTCTTCGAGGATGTTTCTGCCGATCATCAATGGGTTCGTCGTGAAGGTTATATTGGTGACGTTTGCGTTGCGTTTGGCGGCGGGCACCCGCCTCTGGTATTCCGGTCGATGCGGTATCCCCCCGGGCGGGGGCCTACGGTTCGCTAAAGTTCGTCATCGCTGACGTTCTCCAGCGCGGAGGCTTTCTGGTATTCGGTGACGCGCCCCTCGAAGAAGTTCTGCTCCTTCTTGATGTCCATCATCTCGGCCAGCCAGGGGAAGGGGTTCCCGGTCCCCGGGTTGAGCGGCTCGAGCCCGACCCCCTCCAGGCGGCGGTCGGCGATGTAGTCGATGTACTGGGTGAACTCCTGGCAGCTGAGGCCGAGCGAGTTCACCGGCAGGCAGTCCTCGATGAACTCCTTCTCGAGCGCCACGGCCTCGCGCATCGTCTCGCGCAGCTCCTCGCGGAAGTCCGCCGTCCAGATCTCCTTGTTCTCCTCGACCAGGTCCATGAACAGGTTGCGCAGCAGCTCGATGTGGTTGGACTCGTCGCGCAGGGTGTAGCGGAACATCTGGCCGATGCCGGGGAACTTGTTCTGGCGGTAGAGGCTCAGGACCATCCCGAACAGGCCGTAGAACTGGGTGCCCTCCATGCACTGCCCGAAGACGAACATGTTCTTCGCCAGCAGCTTCTTGTTCTCAGGGTCGGTCAGGTCGATGTCGCGCCGCAGGGCGTGCGAGACGCGGGTGACGAACTCGTTCTTGCGCAGGATGGTCGGGATCTGCTCGAACATCGCCTCGCACTCGTGCGGGTTGATGCCCAGCGAGCTGATCATGTAGAGCAGCGAGTCGGCGTGGATGTTCTCCTCGTGCGCGTGGCGGCCGAGCACCAGCTTCAGCTCCGGCGCGGTGACGACCTCGCGGATCACGTGCAGGATGTTGTCGCCGACGATGCCCTCTGCGGCCGAGAAGTAACCGATCCCCATGCGGATGATCCAGCGCTCGGCGTCGCTCAGCTCGCGGTCCGACTGCCACTGTTCGATGTCCTTGCCCATCGGGATGTCCTCCGGCTCCCAATGGTTGGCCTTCATCGTCCGGTAGAGGTCATACGCCCACTGGTACTTCAGCGGGAGCAGGTTGAACGCCATGGTCTCGCGCCCGTTGATCACCGCTTTGGCGGCAAACGCCTCCTCCGCCTGATCCCGGTCGAGAACGAACTGCCTATTGCCGATTTCGAAGGTTTTTTCCATTAGCCCATTTCCTCAGTAAGATGGTGAACAATCAATTCGCTTTAAATTACGGATACCTTAAATAAGGCGCCGACTAAGAGATATTCCTGGGCAGGCTCCGCCCCGAATGGCACGTCGCCCCTCAAAAAAATTCCCCTTTTACCGCCCCCATCCTGCATCCACGCCCTTCGGCCAAAACACAAGATATGGGAGAAGCTGCGGGTAATATGCGCAATATGTTGGGGTTCGGCAAAGCAAAAAATTCGCCCTTACAAAACCGCCACCGCCGCGATTATGGCGATCAACGAGTTACAAGAAAGACTTTTTTTTGCGTCTCTGAATTGTTAATTTCTGTTGATAAGTTAATAAAAATCGCTGCCAGATTTGAGCCGAACTCCGGCGAAAAATCCCCCCGCTGCGCCACTCGGAGGGGCGCCTGAGGAGGGGGCATTCTGGTGGGTCGAGTGGCTCGAAAATTGTCGGAAGGGCGGAACCCGCCCGGGATCCGTCCCGCCCGCCGCCCCAGACGCTCCAGTTGCCCCCGGCGAGGTGGCTTCTCTCCCCACCTGCCCTCAACCGCCTCCGGCGATCTGCCCGCACCGGCGATCGATCCCGACTTTCCCTGGCATCGCCGCCGCCCTGCATGCCACCGACGGCATATCGGGCCTCCGCGATCATCCGCATCGTCCAGATATCCAGCCGGGACAACCACCAGTTGATATAGAATATCCGGAACGAGAGACCTCTTCGACCCGATGGGGCCCTGTTGTGAGATCACGCACCTGTTGTGAGATCGCGCTCCACTTGAGATTCAGCTGTTCCCCCTTTAGGGTGAGCCCGTTGCCACCTGGTTCTCGGATACATCGGTTGTGAAAGGCCCCATCCCCCACCCCCACCCGCGAGGGCTCGCGGCCATCCCAACGCTCATCT
>JANQMB010000344.1 GCA_028280355.1 Verrucomicrobiales bacterium | reverse complement strand
GGCGATCTTGCCCTCGCCGGGGTCATCTGTGGTGCGGCGCTGGTGCAGATCACCACCACCGCCGTGTTCTTCCTCGGCGTCGAGGACACTTACAAGTTCACTGTGGTCGGGTGCCTCATCCTGGTCGGCGTCATCGTCGACCAGCTGCTGACCAGCTACACCGCGAGGCGGCGGGCGCTGCGGGCGGCCCTCTGAGCGGCGCCCACGCTACTCCTTGGGGGCCTTCTTGCGCCCCTCGTAGGAGGCGGCCAGCTGGGACTGGATCGAGCGCACCTCGGCGCGGTGGGCGGGGTCGAGTTTGGCCAGCGGGTAGACGAACACTTTTTTGCCTTTGAGCAGGCGCACCTGTTCGTCCCTGACGACGGTCGGGGGGACGTGGCGTTCCGCGTCCCCCTCGTCGAAGGCGATCAGCCTGGCGGTGATCTTCTGTCCGGCGGCGCTCTTCCATTCGCGCTCGGGGGTCAGCGAGAGGTAGGTGACCGTCCGCGGGGGCGCCGGGGCCTTCGGGTCGGAGGGCGAGACGACGATCCCGCCGCCGCCGTCGCCGAAGCTGCCCCTGCCGCCGATCGGCCGCCTGACCCCCTGCGCCGAGACCTCGGCGACGAAGAGGCCGGCGAGCGCGAGGCCGAGCGCGAGTCGGGGGGAGTCGCTCATAGCAGTAAGGAACATGCCCCCATCGGGCGCGAGGTGCCAGGACAAACTGTCCCCCCTCCTCGGGGCGGGGGTCGCTACCGCTACTTCTTCGCCTCGGCGGGGGCGAGGGCTTCCGCCACCGTCTCTGCGATGATCGTCGCGCCGGCGGCGTTCGGGTGGACGTGGTCGGGCACCAGGCCGCCCTTGCCCTCGAAGGGGGAGTTGAGGTCGATGAGGGTCGCGCCGGTCGCCTTCGCGACCCCGCGGATGGCGGGGATGACGTCCTTGTTCACCACCTCGTCGGTGATGCCCCAGCGGGTCTTGAAAACCGGGACGGGCAGGCACAGGTAGATGTCCGGCGCCGGTTTCAGGGCGCGGAACTCGGCGATCATCGCCCGGTAGTCCGCCGCGAAGTCGCCGCCGTGTTTCCAGTTCTGCGGCTTGGTGTCGTTGGTGCCTAACTTGATGACCACGACGTCCGGGCGGAAGGCTTTGGCGGCGGCGAACTCCCTCTGTTTCCAGTAAGGTTTGTCGCCCTTCTTCAACATCGTCGAGCCGCTGTTGCCGTAGTTCCTCACCTCGAAACCGTCGCCGAGGATCCGCCCGAGCTGCGCCGGGTAGCTGTTTTTCTCGCGGTCCTTGATCCCCATGCCGAAGGTGATGCTGTCGCCGACGCAGGCGACCCGGACCGGGTCGGCGGTGCAGCCCGACAGGCCGCAGATACCGAACAGGGTGATGGCGAGCGTTCTCATGCCGAGATGTCGAGGTCAGGTGGTACCCTAGGAAAATGCGCCGCGCAGCAGTTCGAGGCTCTTCTCGCAGCCGGTGACGGGGTCCTCCTTGCCTTCGAACTCCAGCGAGATCCAGCCCGCGAAGCCCGCGTCGGCGAGCAGTTTGGCGACCCGGGGGTAGTCGATGTCGAGGGTGTACCAGCGCCCGCCGCCGAAATAGGTCTTCGCCTGCAGCAGCACCGTGCGGTCGGCGAGCATGGCGAGCCTCTCGTAGGGGTCCTCGAGGAAATTCCCGGTGTCGAGGGTGACCTGCAGCCAGGGCGAGTCGATCGCCTCGACGATGCGCAGGACGCCCTCCGGGGTCAGCCCCAGGCCCCAGTGGTTCTCGAGGCCGAGGATCACCCCGGAGCGCTCGGCCTCGCCGACGAGCTGGCCGATCGAGTCGATCACCCAGCCGAAGCCCTCCTCCTCGGTGTGGCCTTCGAGGACCGGCTCGATGCCGCGGTTGGCCATGAGCTCGTCGAAGTTCTTCGAGGTGCCCCAGCGGCCGGTGTTGATGCGGATGGTGGGGATGCCCAGCTCGTGCGCCTGGCGGATGTAGAAGATGGTCTGCTCGACGTTGTGGCGGCGCTTGTAGGGGTCGGGGTCGACGAAGTCCTGGTGGGTCGACAGGCCCATCAGGGCGAGGCCGTTGAGGAAGGCGTGGCGCTTCAGCTTCTGCAGGTAGGCGGGCGAGAAGTCCTCCATCTGCACCTGTAGGATCTCGACGCCGTCGAAGCCCTGTCTGGCGGCGAGGTCGAGGCATTTCTCGATGGGGCGGAACTCGTCGCGGCGGAACCCCCAATAGGAGTAGGTCGAGACCCCGATCGGGTGGCGCCTCGCCCGGCCGCCCGCCGCCCCCGCCGGGGTGCCCGGTTTCGCGGCGGAGGTCGCCAGGGTCGCGGGGAGTGCCGCTGCGGCGAGGGCCGCGCCCTTGATAAAGCTGCGTCTTGGGGCAATCGGATCGCTCATCGGGAGTCAGGGTATACAACAGGAGGGGGGCGATGTCCCGCCAAATCGGATCGCCGCCCGGGGGGTGAGGTTTGCGATTGATCTGTCATTGAATCCTATCAAACTAATGCCGATGTCAGAACAGGGAGACCAACCGGCGGCCGACGATGCGGGCGACGACCAGGCCACGGCCGCGGATGCGGGCGCCGACAAAGCCACGGCCGCGGATGCGGGCGTGGGGGACGAGCAGCGCAGGGAGTTTATGGCCAAGGCGGCGAGCTTCGCCTTCGGCGGGATCATCGTCGCCATCCCCGCCGGCGCCGGCCTGGCGACGCTGCTCTCGCCGCTCTCCGCGCCTGGCCAGAAGGGCTTGAAGCGGCGGCTGGCCTCGGTCTCCGACCTGCCGGAGGACGGCACCCCGGTGCGCTACGACGTCGTCTCGGAGCGGAAGGACGCCTGGACCCGCTACCCGAAGAAGGCGGTCGGCAGCGTCTGGCTGCGGCGGCTGCCCGACGGCGGGGTGCTGGCGTTCAACACCAGCTGCCCACACCTCGGCTGTGCCGTGGGCTACGAGAAGGGGATCGACAAGTTCAGCTGCCCCTGCCACATGAGCGTGTTCGGCCTCGACGGCGAGCGGCTGGGGGAGAGCGTGAGCCCCCGGGGGATGGACAGCTTGGAGGTCGACCAGGAGAAGCTCCAGGACGGCGAGGTCTGGGTCACCTTCATGAACTTCAGGACCAAGATCGGCGACAAGGTCCCCGTCTAAGCGAGCATTCATGAGCCTGTTCAAGTGGATCGACGACCGGACCGGCATCGCCGGGCTGACGAAGGAGGCGCTGTTCGAGCGCGTCCCCGGGGGCGCCCGATGGCGGTATGTCTGGGGGAGCACCCTGACCTTCGCCATCATGGTGCAGTTCATCACCGGCGTCTTCTTGTGGATGGCCTATAGCCCGAGCGCCACCTCGGCCTGGGAGAGCGTCTACTACATCCAGTACGAGATGAGCTTCGGCTGGTTGCTGCGCGGCATCCACCACTGGACCGCCCAGATCATGGTGATCTTGCTCGTCCTCCACCTGGTGCAGGTGGTGATCGACTGCGCCTACCGGGCGCCCCGGGAGTTCAACTTCTGGTTCGGCGTGCTGCTGCTGTTCCTCACGCTGGGGATCTCGCTGACGGGCTACCTCCTTCCCTGGGACCAGAAGGGCTTCTGGGCGACGCGGGTGGCGACCGAGCTGATGGAGGCGACGCCGGCGATCGGGCCGGAGCTGCAGCGGGTGGTGGTCGGCGGGTCCGACTATGGCCACCATACGCTGACGCGTTTCTTCGCCCTCCACGCCGGGGTGTTGCCGGGGGCGCTGGTGCTGCTGATCGTCGTACACATCTACCTCTTCCGGCGGCACGGGATCACCGAGGCGAAGCCCGCGACGCGGGCGGGCGCGCTGTATTACTGGTGTGGGGGCGCCGTGATCTCGGGGACGCTCACCGTGGTCGCCTTCGTGTTCGGCTGGGGCGAGGAGAAGCCATGGGCGCCGTGGGTGATCGCGCTGGTGTTCGCCGCCGTGGTCGGCCGCGTCGCCTTCCTGTTCCGCAACGGGTCGGACGACGATTCCGCCCGGCGGCCGCGGCGGAAGGACGGGATGTTCTGGCCGGACCAGATCCTGCGCGACGCCATCGCCTGTTTCGCGGTGATGGCGGCCGTGCTGTTCTTCGTGTTCTGGAAGGGCACCGAGCTCACCCCGCCGGCGAACCCCGCGGAGTCCTACGACGCGGCCCGCCCGGACTGGTACTTCATGTCCCTGTTCTACATGCTGAAGCTGCCGCCGTTCCAGGGGGCGGTGGGGCTGGTGCTGGGCGCCATCATCGTGCCGGGCATCCTGGCGACGCTGGTGTTCCTGATGCCGCTTATCGGCAAGCACAAGGTGGGGCATTGGATCAACGTGGTCGGCCTCTACCTGCTGATCGGGGGCTTCGTCGTCCTGACCGCCCTGGCGTTCAACTACGACGCGCGCGACGAGAAATACCGGCAGGGGGTCGCCGCGGCTCACGAGGAGGCGGCGCGGGTGAAGGAGCTGATCGTCGAGAACGGCGGCATTCCGCCGGAGGGCGCGCTGTCGCTGCTGTACTCCGACCCCAAGACCCAGGGGCCGAAACTGTTCGCCGCGAACTGCGCGTCCTGTCACCCCTACGGGGGGCACGACGGCACCGGCAAGGCCCTCTCCGACGAACCGTCCGCGCCGGACCTCGAGGGGGTCGGGGGCTTCGACTGGATCGCCGGGCTGCTGACGCTGGAGCATTACCAGAGCGAGCGCTACTTCGGGAACACCGCCTTCAAAGATGGCGATATGGCGGAGGCGCTCGAGGAGCTGGAGCTGACCGAGGACGACGTGCGCGCGGCCGCCGCCGCCCTCGCTAGCGAGGGCGCGCCGCGGGTCGGTGCGGGCACCGGCGACCAGGCGCAGATCGACACGGGTTTCGCGCTGATGGGCGAGGACGAGCTCGCCTGCACGGACTGCCACAAGATCAAGGGGGAGGGGGGCAAGAAGGGGCCAGATCTGACAGGGTACATGTCGCGCCAATGGATGATCGACTTCATTGGCAACCCCGCGCACACCCGGTTCTACGGCGACGACAACGACCGGATGCCGAACTTCCTCGACGCCGAGGGGCCCGATGGGGAGGTCGAGGCCGGGAAGCTCGACCTCGAGAGGGTGGGGCTCATCGTCGACTGGCTGCGCGGCGAATGGCCCGGGGCGGGGCGGGCGGCCGCCGAGTGAGGGCTGGCTCTAGCTCGTTGTTGAGAAATCGGTTGGCGGGGTGGTTGTTCCCTAAGATCTCGGCTATCTCCACGTCATTCCTATCATGCGAATCGAATGCCCCACCTGCCACATAGGACTTAATGTTTCAGACGACCAAGTCGGTGAGAAGGGTCTCTGCCCCAAGTGCGGGACAAAGTTCATCATTCCTGCCGACCCCGACGACGAGATCGAGGTGCTCGCCGAGGGCAAGGTGCCAGAGGAGGAGTCGAAGTCGGATACGGGAAGCGAGAAGGAGGAGGTGGAGCGTCTGGATCCCGTCGAGGATGTCGAGGACATCGAGGATGTCGAGGATGTTGATGACGAGGAGCATGACGGGGCGGTGGCTGGAGCCGGGAAGGCGGTCGGCCTGCTCGGTATCGGCCTGGTGGTCGGTTTGGCCATCGGTTTCGCCATCGGCCAGATGACTGCCGGCGGGGGCGGGGACGATGCCGCCGACGATGGGGACAGCGGGACCCCGGCGGAGACCAGCGACCCGTTCGCCCTCGACAGCTAGTGTGATCCGACCGATCGGCGGGCGATCCTCCGGCGTGAGGGAGTGAAATCGTGCCTGCCCGCGTTGCCAAGCGCCCGCAGGTGTCGTAACACACTGCAGAGCCCCTAAGGGAAACTTAATGCGACTGCCCCGCCTCACCCTATCCTGCTGCACCCTCGCCCTGTTGGCGGGCTGCAAGCCCGTCGACGACCGGAAGGAGATCACCGTCGAGCGGGAGATCGGCAAACTCGCCCCGAAGGCGGAGCTCGGCTTGTCCCTGCGCGAGCGCCTGGGGCTCAAACCGGTCGGCGCCAAGCCCGACGGCCCTCCGTTCACCTGGGAGATGCCCGAGGGGTGGACCGAGGCGCCCGGCAGCGCGATGCGGGTGGCGAACTTCACGTTCGGCCCGGAGGGGAAAGGCGAGTGCTACTTTACCGTGCTACCCGGGGGTGGCGGGGGATTGTTGCTCAACCTCAACCGCTGGCGCAAGCAGTTCGGCCTCGAGGAGGTCGACCAGGCGGCGGCGGAGGCCCTGCCGGAACGCCGGTTCCTGTTCGGCAGTGGGAAGGCGGTCGACCTCGAGGGGGCTTTCCAGGCGATGGGGGCGAGCGAGGCGCAGCCGGGCTACCGCCTGCTCGGGGTGATCATGCCCGAGGTGCAGCTCGGCGATATGCAGGTCGCCTTTTTCGTCAAGATGACCGGGCCCGCGGACGCGGTCGCCGCGCAGAAGGACAACTTCGAGGCGTTCTGCGACTCGCTCCGCGTCGGCAAGTAGCGCCCCCCAGAGAGAACGATGTCCCGCACCAACAAGCAGAAGAGCATCCCCCAGAAGGCGTTCGACTTCCTGTCGTCCTACGGGCTGGCGGTGGTGTTGCTGGCGCTGCTGCTCGCCCTGACTTTCTTCGGCACCTTTGCGCAGGTGGAACACGGGCTCTACGACGCCTCGAATATGTACTTCGAGTCGTTCATCGTGGTGGACGACTTCAAAGGTATCCCGCTGGCGTTGCCCGGCGTCTACCTGGTGAGCATCGTGCTGTTCGTCAACCTGCTGTGCGGCGCGATCATCCGCGCCCGCAAGAGCTGGCGGCGCCCCGGCATGATCATCGCCCACGGCGGCATCCTGTTCATCCTGTTCTCCGGGTTCGTCGCCTTCCACTTCACCCGGGAGGGGAGCATGCTCCTCTACAAGGGCGACCGCGCCGACGAGATCTACAACCTCACCGACTGGAGCATCGAGGTCGCGAAGCACGGCGCCGACGGCGAAACGCTGAAGACCTACGTCATCGAGCCCGACGACCTCAAGCCCCTGTATAAGAAGGGCGCACGCCGGGTCTTCCACTCCGCGGAGATCCCCTTCGAGCTGGAGCTCTACGGCGCCGTGCGCAACATCCTGAACTTCAAGCTCGAGGCGACCGGCCTGGTGCAGGAGGGGGCGAAGGCGAACGCGGGGGCGTCGCTCAGCGGGGGCTTCGTCGAGGGCTTCGCGCTCGCCGCGCAGCGCCCGAACAAGCAGGCGGAGAGGAACCAGCCCGGTACCTATATCAAGGTGCGCCGCGACGGGGAGGAGCTGGCCCACACCTTGCTCCTCGGGGGCAACGGGTTCACCCCGCGCCCGCTGACGGTCGAGGTGGGGGAGGAGACCTGGTCGGTCAACCTGACCCGCCGGCGTTTTTCGCTCCCCTTCGGGCTCGAGCTGGAGAAGTTCGAGAAGGAGGACCACCCCGGGACGCAGCGGGCCAGGGAATACTCGAGCGACGTCGTCCGGGTCGATGACGGGGTGCCCACCGACCGCTATCACATCAGCATGAACCGGCCGATGCGCTACGGCGGCTTCACCGTCTACCAGGCGAGCTGGGGGCCGCAGAACGCCGCCCCCGGTGACCCGCTCTACACGACCCTGGCGGTCGCCCACAACCCCGCCGACCAGTGGCCCAAGTGGGCCACCTACATCGTCGCCATCGGGATGGCGATCCACTTTTTCCAGAAACTGGTCGCCTATCTCCGCAGGGCGGGGCGGGCGAACCGGAAACAGGAGGACACCCCATGACCCGTCGAGCCCGCCGCCACCTGATCGCGCTGTTGCCCCTGGCGCTCCTCGTCCCCCCGAGCGAAAGCCGGGCGCAGGGCGAAGGTGCCACCGGGACGGGGTACACCCCGCTCGAGTCTTACGAGCGCTGGCCGGCCGAGGCGGTCGAGGCGTTCCGCTCGATCCCCGTGCAGGAGGAAGGGCGCCTGAAACCGATCGAGACGGTCGCCCGCTACAAACTGCTGCGGATGAACGGGGCGAAGCGCCTGAAGCTGGAGGTCGGTGGGGAGGAGCTGAAGCTGTCTGCGAGCGAATGGCTGATGGACTGCCTGTTCCGCCCCGAGGTCGCCCGCCGGTTGCCGGTGTTCAAGGTCAACAACCCGGACGTCATGGTCAACATCGGCCTCGAGCCGCACGCCTCGCCCCGCCAGCGGTACGCCTACGACGAGATCAACGCCCCGGGGGTGATGCGGCGGCTCTCCGAGCTCACCGCTGGCTATTCGGCGATCCTCGGGGACGAGGACCGCGAGGACGAGGGCAAGGCGCTGCGCCGCGACCCGGTCAAGGCGGGGGTGATGGCGCTGAAATCTCAGATCAACGAGTTCGACTGGATCGTCAACGCGCTGAACTTCGCCCGCGACGGGCTCGCTGTCGATCTTGGGGAGGCATCCGGGAAGTTCGAGAAGACCGGCACCGGCCGCACGCCGATGAGCGTGTTCCTGCGCGAGTTCGACGCGGTCCTCGCCGAGGCCCGCGGCGAGGGCGGCGAGGAGTTCATCAAGAAGCTCGGCGTGGCCTTCAGCCTGTTGGAGAGGGACACCGCGACGGCGGGCGTGAAGGACAAGACGAGCATCACCAGCCTGGCGATGTTCCCGCCGGTCGAGCGCGGGGACGAGGAGTGGGTGAAACCCGGCTACCTCATCGAGCGCCTGAGCCTGCGCGCCAACGAGCTGTCGCAGGCGGAGAAGGCGGAGTTCTCGGCCTGGGCGATGCCGAAGATCGTCCGCCTCGAGTCGCTGGCCGCCGCCGCGGCGGCGGGGGACGACGCGGCTTTCTCCGAAGAGATGGCCGCCCTGAACGGGGAGATCGTGGCCGCCGCCAAGGCGCGCGGCGAGTATAAGACGGTGAGCCTCGAGCTGTTCTGGCACCGCGCCGGCTTCTTCCACTGGGCGCTCGGGCTCTACTTTATCGCCTTCGTCCTCCTCGCCTTCACCTGGCTGGCGCCGTCGAGCGCCTTCGCCCGCATCGCCTCGACCGGGGTCTGGCTGATGACCTCCCTGGCGACCCTGGCGCTGGTGGTCGGGATCACGGTGCGCTGCATCCTGCTGAGCCGGCCGCCGATCGCCACCCTGTACGAGACCATCCTGTTCATCACCGCGACGGCGGTGATCCTGTGCATGTTGATCGAGCGGGTCGACCGCAAGAGGGTCGCGCTGGCCGTCGCCGTGGTGCTCGGGCTCGGCGGGATGTTCATGGCCATGCGCTTCGAGATCAAGGAGGGCAGGGATACGCTGAAGGTGTTGGAGGCTGTCCTGCGGTCGAACTTCTGGCTGGCGACCCACGTCATCTGCATCAACATCGGCTACATGGCGGCGCTGGTGGCGGGGGCGATCGGGCACGTCTACATCTTCGCCCGGTTGTTCGGGGTCAAGAACCGGGACTTCCTGCGGTCGGTGACGCGCATGGTCTACGGGGTGACCTGCTTCGGGCTCCTGTTCGCCCTGGTCGGCACGGTGCTGGGCGGGGTCTGGGCGAACGACAGCTGGGGGCGTTTCTGGGGTTGGGACCCGAAGGAGAACGGGGCGCTGATGATCTGTCTCGGCGGCCTCATCCTGCTCCACGCCCGGATGGGCGGCTACATCCGCGACCTCGGTATCAGCATGTGCGCCGTCCTCATCGGCATCATCACGATCTTCTCCTGGTGGCACGTCAACCAGTTGGAGACCGGGCTGCACAGCTATGGCTTCACCTCGGGCATCATGTTCTGGATCCTCCTCAGCTACGGGATCGAGGGGGCCGTGCTGGCGCTCGGCGGGCTGGTGTTCCTCCGCGAGAAACTGGCGGCCACCGCGCCTTCCCAGGAGCCGAGGGCCAAAGGGGGGGCGCCGCCGGTCGATGGGGGCGGCGAGCCCTCGCATACCTAGCCAGCGTCGTGGGGTCGCACTGGATCCGGGCGCGAATGGCCTTCTCCTGTTGCCGCAAAAATGCACAAAAAATGCGCAAAAGATCACGAAACTTTGTGAATCTTGAGCCTTTTTGCGGACGCGGAATCGAACTACTCTAGCCCTATGAGAAAGTGGTTCCTCGCCCCCCTGTTGTCTCTGTCGTTTTTGTTCGGTGGAGAGGCCACCGGGGCAGACCCGGCGAAGATCGTCCTGGTCGCCGGGGGCAAGAGCCACGGTTGGGGCGCGCACGAGTTTAACGCGGGGTGCCTCCTCATGCAGGCTCACCTCCGCGAGGCCCTCGGCGACAAGGTCGACGTTGCCGTCCACAGGGACGGCTGGCCGGAGGCCCCCGATGCCTTCGAGGGCGCCGACGCGGTCGTCCTGTTCATGGACGGGGGCGGGGGGCACCCGATCAACAAGCATCTCGACCAGGTCAAGGCCGCGGTGGACAAGGGCTGCGGGCTCATGTGCATGCACTATGCGGTGGAGGTGCCCGTCGGGAGGTCGGGCAAAGCCCTGATGGAGTGGATCGGCGGGTACTACGAGTCCGGCTGGTCGATCAACCCGCACTGGGTCGCGGACTCGAAGCTCAACCGCGACCACCCCGCCACCCGCGGCGTGGAGGACTTCGCGGTGAAAGACGAGTGGTATTACAACATGCGCTTCCGCGAGGGGAAGAGGGGCGTGACCAGCATCCTCGAGGCGGTGCCCGACGAGGAGGCGCGCTCCGGCAGCACCTCCTGGCCGCGCGGGCCGAAGAAGCACATCGTCGATGCCGCGGGACGCAGCGAGGTGCTGTGCTGGAGCGTCGAACGCGAGGACGGCGGCCGCGGCGTCGGGTTCACCGGCGCCCACTTCCACGCCAACTTCGCCGACGACGGCTTCCGCAAACTGGTGCTGAACACGGTCGCCTGGACGGCGGGGATCGAGGTCCCCGAGGGCGGCCTGACCACCCACCGGCCGACCGAGGAGGAACTGGACGCCAACCAGGACTTCCCGGAGAAAAACCCGCGGAAGAAGTAGCCGGGGCGCTCCCGGGTCGCGGGGTGCCGGCCGGTGGGGACTTGATGCGCGCGGCCAGCTCACTACATTGGCAACAACGTGGCCCAAGACTCTCCCAACCTCGTCGATCACGGCTTTATGGATGCGCGCATCAAGCTGATCGACATCGCCGCCTTCCTCGACCGCCTCGACCGACATGACCAGGCGGACGACTACCGGGTACATGCCCTGCGCGAGGCAATCTCCCTGCTCGGCGGTGATGGCCCCGGGCGTGCGGCGGAGATCCTCGACGCGCTGAGCGACCAGAGCGAGGCGCCGATCGAGGCCGCGACGATCCAGGGCGCCTTCGGCGCCCCCAACCCGGACAGCAAGTAACCGCCCGATTCGGTATGCGATACATCGAGCCGCACGCCCACATGGTGAGCCGCACCACCGACGACTACCTGTCGCTGGCCTGTGCCGGCTGCAAGGTGGTCAACGAGCCCGCTTTCTGGGCAGGTTTCGACCGGGCCTCCGCGCAGGGCTTCTACGACTACTTCCGGCAGATCACCGAATACGAGCCGAAGCGCGCGGCGAAGTTCTGCATCGACCACTACACCTGGCTGTGCATCAACCCGAAGGAGGCCGAGGACCCCGGCCTGGCGCGCGAGGTGATGGCGCTGATCCCGGAGTTCCTCGAGCGGCCGAACGTGCTCGGCATCGGCGAGATCGGCCTCAACAAGAACAGCCGCAACGAGCTCGCGATCCTCGAGGAGCACATCCAGATCGCCGCCGACTACGACCAGCTGATCCTCGTCCACACGCCGCACCTCGAGGACAAGCTCAAGGGCACGAAGCTGATCGTCGACGCGCTGCGCAACCACCCGAAGATCGACCCCGCGCGGGTGATCATCGACCACGTCGAAGAACACACCGCGCCGCTGGTGCTCGACAAGGGGTTCTGGGCCGGCATGACCCTCTACCCCGAGTCGAAGGTCACCCCGAACCGGGCGATCGACATGCTCGAGATCTACGGGCACGAGCGGATCTGGATGAACAGCGCCTGCGATTGGGGGGTCAGCGACCCGCTCTCGGTCCCCAAGGCCGCGCTCGAGATGCGCCGCCGTGGTTACGACGACGCGTTCATCGACAAGATCGTCTACCAGAACCCCGCCCAGTTCATGGGGCAGAGCCCGCGGTTCAAACCGGTCTAGGGGGTGATTCCGTCAGCCTGGGGATTCCGTCATCGGCTGTCAGGCGAGTCGGGATGATACGCTTGATCTCTTCCCAATCCTCAGGTTCAGTGATCGGAGGTGGGCAGAGAGGCCAGCTTGCTGAGGCGCTGATACCTTCTAAAGAAATCTCATCCGTGTAAGCTTCGCGAAGCGATGCGCGAGGGGAGGGTGCGCCTCGGAGGGTTCCCTTTGCCCCCCTAATAGGAACTGTCCTGAATAACATATTAAAAAGACAGTCGTGTAATAAAACTGTTCTCTCAAGAAATGCCCGACGCAAACATCGCTAGAAAGTCGGAATTCATAAGCGTTGAGATTGCGATCAAGACGAATCACGAATCAGACGCCTTCGTGAAGTGGTTTGAGGAACAGGACAATTACGTTGCGAAGATCACATCCGACACGCACAAATGGTATATCTACTTTGCTCCGACTCCCTCAGATTGCGCTGATTCGACCATTCGGAACCTTTGCGAGGTTATACAGAGCCTCCCGAGAGAAGTTCGCGATGACTGGGACATGGCTGGTCACAGAGAGTTTTTCGCCGGATATCACGTTGGCGAAGAGCCGTTTTGCTTCACCGAGCATCTCGCTCCTGATACGTTGCGTGCCGTGCTAGAACTTAACGCAGGAGTTGGATTCGCTTTGTATCCAGCACCTGATCCTGATGGTGACCCAGAATCCTAACTAACCAAGAGAGAACAAGCAGGTGGACACCAACCGCCTACACGCCCTGAGTCGACATGATTCTCTTAAATCGAACCCTCAACCCTGTTGCGGAGTGGCGCTGCCTGTAGGCGGCGGATCACCCTTGACGTTAGCTCTAAATGAAAAACCCCGAGATATTCGACCAACGGTTGGGCGTCATTCTGCAGATGCTCTATGATCGATTTCCGGTTCCCTGCAACCTTGGCTTCGCTGGGTCAGATGAAATGGACTGTGAGAGCGAATCCGGTCACACCGATGCAGAGATTCAGTTCCACGCGATGCACTGGTTGGCGAACGAGGGATACATCAGATATGAGAGTTGTGCCGTTTCGGAGAAGCTCTTTCTTGAGGTCGTTCTTACCGAGAAGGCACTCGGGGCGCTTAACTCAATCCCGGCGGACCTGGGATCTACGGAGTCGCTTGGTGAGATAATCGCCACATCCGTGAAGGAGGGAGCCACGGAAAAAATAACGGATGCGGTGAAGTCATTCATTGCCGTCAGCGCCGGATACATTCGATACAAGCTCACCGGCGGGAGCTAACAAGAGCATGCAGCCAACCGCCTGCCCTCCGTGGGGCGGAGATCTGAAGGTGGCTAGGCCGCCCCTGTCACGCCTCCTGCTTCCGCTTCGCTCTTGGCAGGAGTCCCGCCAGCGGCTAGGTTCAACCGCAGTCCGAGTTCGGCCCCGGCAGTCGGTGGCTGATGCCGGACGTTCTCTCAAGAAATGGATGCTGCGACGCAAGCGCTGACAGAGCAACTGTCCGATTCTAAGTCAGCGAAGCGCCGATCAGCCGCGAAGAAGATTCGCAAGTCCGGTGATCCAGATGCCGGTCCGGCTTTGCTGCCAGCTCTCCAGAAGGAACTGGAAGACCAGCGGACTTGGGAGACGCAGTATCAGCTGATCATGGCGCTGGGTTACTGTCTACACGGTGACGCGATCGAGTTTCTGGAAGCTCTTTCCCATGAAGGACGGGTTGAGATGGTTCAGACAGCAATCGGCGATGCGCTTTTCCGGCTGTCGGGTGGGGCTAGTGGCGATTTACGAAGGGCCGTGGATTTCATCGACCGAGGTGACCCGGAGCTGATCCATGGTGCGTTTCAGGCGATGGCGATGGAGCGAGTGATTCCAAGCGACGACAAGCAGGCGCAACGAATTGTAGACTATGGGTGCTCCTTGAAGCTTGGACAGAATGATTGGGCCGCGATTTGGCTCTTACGGGCGGTTCCAGGCTGGAACCAATCTCTGGTTGAGCCGTTACTCAGCCATTGGAGCACGGTAGGTTTCAAGGACCAGCAGCAGATACATGGAGCCGTGGAACTAGCGCGGAAGCAGAAGTATTTCAAGTGGTCCCCCCTCTAAACAGAACGGAGAGAACAAGTCGGCGCTCACTAACACCTGCCGCGCCTCGAGTTCAGTCAGTCATGATCATTCCAACCTCAACCCGCAGTCGAAGCCTCGCCCAAGGGCAGGTGTAGGAGGCCTTCTACGTTCTGCAATTAAATGAGGAAAGCGGGATCATCGCTGATGGGGGTTCTCCTCGCTCTCTCTATTGGCTGCTCAGAAGAGAAGGATTGTGTTTCGGGATCCGACACGGGCAAAGAAGACCTATCGCTCCCGCCTGCACACGGGCTGCCGCTACTCAAGTCGGAGCTTACAACTCATGAGGCCCGCGAGTTGGCAGCAAGAGGGGTAACTGTCCAAGAGTTCCGTCGGCACCTAGGCGTTCCCGTGTTCACGAACCGCGCGGTGCGCTATCGGTTGAAAGATGGAAGGGTGACCCTATCGACCAGTCTTCAGGAAGGCGATCTAGTCCCCCTCGCGTCCATCGTGTCAGAGCGCATCGACAGTGCAGAACAAGGCGTTGAACCCGACGCCTGACCCGCCGGTGAGTTGAAATCGTGAAGAACGCTAACAACCGGAATCTGCGACCCGCGCTCGCCCTCTGGTCAGGCGCCGGTTAACTCAAACGTTCGGCAAAGAAGACCATCAATCATGCGCATCACCTCAACCATTGGCTTAGCGGCTGCGATTTCCTCCGTGGCCGTCGCAGCAGCTTGGATTGGATCACGAGATGGTGCATATGTACTCGACTTGGATGGCCCACAACTGCGTTGGTCGGATCCGGGCCAAAAGTCTGGAACCTGGATCAAACCAGTTAGGAATATTGTGACCGCTGATCGTGGCGAATACTGGTTTCGTCTTCCAGTTCCTGACGATCTTGCCACTAGGCTCAACCCGTGGAGAGATTACGAGGTGGATCTCGGGCTAAGCGTCACGAGCGAGCAAGGAGGTTCATCCTCCACGGAGCGAGATTGGAGCGCCTATTCGTTCTTTGAGATACGGGATGGAAATTTGACTAGCACATTACCTCCTCAAGAGTCATGGATGCGCCATGGTGAGCTGCTGAGATGGCATTTCCGTGGTGAGCAGACCTCCCCAACCGAATACACCCAGACGTATTCCTTTAGATTCTTTGGAACTGATGACAACGGCCCCGAGCTTGCTTCCAGACGAGTCACTATCCACCTGCAATCGAATGCCGAACAAGGCAGCGCTGACCAACCCGCTACCGCACCGGAGTCGAAGCCGGAGGGGGAAGAGAAAGCTAAACCTGAGTCGGAGGGGCGCTCCCAGTAGCGGGTGGCAGGCCTCGGACGTTATGCCTGAAAGACCGTCCAAGAAGTGGCGCCGAGCATCGGTCGCCATCGCCGTGATGGCTCTTGGAGCGGTTGCGCTCATACTCTACCTGGAATCGACGCTCTCAATCGTCCACGACCCCAAGGTCGGAATCGACGTTAAACCGTCCAAGA
>JANQMB010000269.1 GCA_028280355.1 Verrucomicrobiales bacterium | reverse complement strand
TTTCAGGGGGCAACGTCAGGATGGAGGTGGTTACCTGTCTGGCGGCGGGGTAGGCCGGGCGCTTGAGCGCAGTGCTGCATGCCGTCTACACCCAGACCTCGCGATCCAGCGTGCGGTACTGGATGGCCTCGAGGACGTGGTTGGCCTCGATGTCGCCCTTGTCGCCGAGGTCGGCCAGGGTGCGGGCGACTTTGAGGATGCGGTCGTGGGCGCGGGCGGAGAAGTTGAGTTCGTCCATGGCGTGCTCCAGTAGGCCGCTGCTTTCGGCGTCGAGGCGGCAGTGCTCGCGCACCAGCTTCGGCGGCATCTCGGCGTTGGTGAGCACCTTGGGCTCGTGCATGAAGCGGGTCGCCTGCACCTGGCGGGCAAACTCGACGCGCCCGCGGATGGCGGCGCTGGCCTCGCCGTCGGCATCCCCGCTGAGCTCCTTGTAGTCGACGGCGGGCACCTCGACGTGCAGGTCGATGCGGTCGAGGAGGGGGCCGGAGATGCGCTGGCGGTACTTGGCGACCTGGTTCGGGCTGCATTTGCACTCGCGCTTCGGGTCCGTCATGTACCCGCAGGGGCAGGGGTTCATAGCGGCGACGAGCATGAACTGTGCGGGGAAGGTGGTGGTGCCGGCGGCGCGGGAGATGGTGACCTTGCCGTCCTCCAACGGCTGGCGCATGACCTCGAGGGTGGAGCGGTGGAACTCCGGGAGCTCGTCGAGGAAGAGGATCCCGTGGTGGGCGAGGCTGACCTCCCCCGGGCGCGGGTTGTTGCTGCCGCCGAGCAGGCCGGCGTCGGAGATGGTGTGGTGGGGCGAGCGGAAGGGGCGGGTGGCGAGGAAGCGGGAGGGGCCGCTCAGCAGGCCGGCGACCGAATGGATCTTGGTGGTCGCGATGGACTCCTCCTCGCTCATCTGGGGCATCACGGTGGCGATGCGTTTGGCGAGCATCGACTTCCCCGTGCCGGGCGGGCCGAGCATCAGCAGGTTGTGGTTGCCGGCGACGGCGACCTCGATGGCCCGCTTCACGTGCGCCTGCCCCCTGACCTCCGAGAAGTCGATGTCGTACTCCCGCCCCGCGTCGAAGTAGGCCTGGCGGTCGACCGTGTCCGGCCGGCGGCCGCTGTCGCCCCTGAGGAGGTCGCCGGCCTCGCGCAGGTCCGAGACGCCGAACACGTGGATCCCGTCGACCAGGCAGGCCTCGACGACGTTGTCCTGCGGGACGAGCACCGCCTTGCGGCCGGCATCGCGGGCGGCTTGCACGAGAGAGAGGACGCCCTTGACCGCCCGCACGTGGCCGTTGAGAGCGAGCTCGCCGAAGATGGCGGTGTGCCCCAGAGCGCCCTCTTTGAACTCCTCTTGGAAGGCGACGAGGCCGAGGGCGATGGCGAGGTCGAAGCTGGGGCCCTCTTTCTTGAGGTCGGCGGGCGCCAGGTTGACGGTGACCCGGCCCTTGGGGCGGCGGTACCCGGAGTTGCCGACCGCCGTCCAGACCCTGTCGCGGCTCTCCCGGACAGCGGTGTCGGGCAGGCCGACGATGACCATCTTCGGGTCGCCGCCGCCCTCGTTGACCTCGATCTCGACCTCCACGGCATCGACGCCGACCAGGGCTGCGGAGCGGAGGCGTACGAACATAGGGAAGGGAGGGGACGAGCTAGATGCGCTGGGGCCGAGCCGAGAAAAACTTACCGCGAGCGCCGGGAGAATAGAGGCTATCCAAAGACTTTGCAAGGTGTGAGATATGGCTGTGTTAGTTCTTCGCCGGAACGATCTGAAGGGGCGTCCGACCGGCTGTGCGGCCAGGCCCCGGGGGGCGGGTGCCCCCTGCGGACGGGGGGGGTGGTCGCCGGGATCTTTTGGGTGCCGGCATGGCTGTTTCCGGCTTGGCGAATTTCGTAATCCGGATCCAACTTGTAGCTTGCAGAACCCCCGATGCCCGATCAGCTTAGTCCGATGAACGGGATCTGGCCTTTCCGTCGTCCCTCCGATCCCGGCCGGTCGGCGGGGCGGAGGACGGGGATGAAGATACGGTGTCCCGACATGCCCCCTTGTTCCGGAAGGTAGTCGACGTGGGAGGGACTGCTACATCACTGGAGTCGCGATAGTGCACCGCAAGCGAAGACTGGTTGTAGGAATTCTGTTAAGGCCACTGCTCTACTGCGTCTATTTCACCTCGGGTTTTTTCAGACGAAATACGCGTGTCTGGGTCTTTGGAACTTGGGGCGGCGAGCGCCTGTCCGACAACAGCGCAGCGTTGTTTCGCTACTGTTGCGCGCTGGAAGACCGGACGATCAGGCCGGTCTGGATCTCCCCCAGCGGGGACTTGCGCGCGCAGGTGCGAAGCGAGGGCCTCGAGGCATACCATCCGTGGTCGATCCGCGGTGTGGGCCTCTGCCTCCGAGCCGGGATCTACATATTTGATGTCAGGCTCAAGGACATCAACTATTGGTTATCGCGTCGCGCCAAGCGCGTCCTGCTCAGGCATGGGACAGGCATCAAGAAAACTGCTCGGGCCACAGACAACCCGTCCCGGCGCATGTACAAGCTGTTCCATGGGAGGTGGTGGGAGCGGGCGACGCTTCGCTTTCTCCTGCCGTGGCATACGGCTCGTCTCGATCTGGTGATGGCCACATCCGAGCAGCACGCCCAACAGGGGGTGCAGTTCTATGATGTCGACGAAGGGCGCGTAGCCGTCACGGGTTCCCCCAGGAACGATGTCTTGTTCTCGGAACCTGAGGGCCTCGAGGGCAACCCCGTCTCTACCTGGATCGACGAGGGCCACCGGCTGGGCAAGCTAGTGTTTATCTACATGCCGACCTTCCGCGATGACCGCCGGCCGGCCTTCCCCTACTCATGGAAGGACCTGGATGAGCTTGCCGGCCGGTCGGGAGTCCGGATCCTCGCCAAGCTGCACCCCGTCGACGCCGCGAGGCCTACGCGACAACAGACCGACCGGCTCGAGAACATCCGGTTTGGTGACCCGGCGGGCGACCCCTACCAGCTGTTCGGAAAGATCGACTGCCTGATCACCGACTACTCCAGCGTGGTATATGACTTCATGATGTTGCGGAAACCGGTGGTTTTTTTCTGCCCCGACCTCGATGACTTCCTGAGCGACAGCCGCGGGTTCTGCTACGACTACGAGGAGGTGACCCCGGCCCCGAAGGTGAGGACCTTGGAGGAGCTCGAGGGGCAGATAGGCAACATCGTCAACCGCTCTCCGGAACTGTCGCGATGGGAGGGCAGATATGAAGAGATCTTGAAGCGGTTCCATCTCTACCAGGATGGCCGTTCCAGCGAGCGTTGTTACGAGGCGATTGTCGGGCGCCTGGTATGAAGGTTGTGGCCGCGCCGCGACGATTCAGGAATGACAGGTATTCGAGAAACTGCTAACACCCGATACGACATGACTTATCTGCGAACCTATGCGGTCCTGGCGCTCCTGGCCATGTCCGCCTTGATCTCGGTATATGTCTTGCTCCCGGGGGCGCGTGAGCAGCTCTACGAGGAGGATCAGCTTGTCGAGAACGCAACCGTCATGATCTACCTCTCCGTCGTGGCATGTGCGGCCGTCGGGTGTTTCTATGTCAAGGGGAGGTATAACAAGCTGGTGATGCTTCTGTTCCTGGTGCTCGGCCTGCTCACCTCGCTTGAGGAGATGAGCTATGGCGAACGCTACTTCGGGTTCTCCGCCCCGTATATCCTCGACTACAAGATGGACACGGTGCACGACTTCTTCTTTCTGTTTTTCAAGGTGATAAAGGATATGGCGGAACATTTCGGATTTGTGGTCTATGTCGCCTTCGCCGCGTTCGCGGGCCTCGGGTTATATGTCCTCTACCGGAGCCGCGGCCGGATCCTGCCGGCGGCCAAGTCGCTCCTGCGGCGGCCCCCTTTCTTCTATATCTTCCTGTTCATCTGTCTCGGCCTGGCGGCCCTCCTGGTCGACCTGGGGATCTTCAAATACGATCTGTTGAAGGCGGTGGAGGAGGGGCTGGAGATGAGCGCGGCGCTCGCACTCGCGTTCGGATGTGTCGTGGCTTTCAGGTGCCAGGGGGATCACTAGATGGTCGAGTATTCCCCCAGTAGGACGTCCGCGCTCATCTTGGCTGCGGGACATGGTTCCCGGCTGGGCGGCCGGCAGAAGGCGCTGGTCGAGGTTGGGGGGGCGACGCTGGTCGAACACGCGGTGCGCTCCGTCCAGCATGTCGCGTCGCAGGTTCTAGTCGGAGTGGCAGAGGGGAGCGCCCCGGCGGTGAGCGAGATTCTTGGCTCCGGGTGCGAGGTCGTCGTGGGGGGGGCTACCCGCCAGCTCACGGTGCAGCACCTGCTGGCCCGCGCGGTGAACGAGATCATATTGATCCACGATGTCGCCCGCCCGCTCGCTTCGCCTGAACTGTTCGAGGCCGTGGCGGAGGCGGCTTTCCGGTTTGGAGGGGCGGTGCCCGTCCTTCCGGCAACGCGTCGTGATTCGATCGCGCTCGGCGACGGCGACTGGCTGGGCGCGCCGCTGCCGCGCGGGGACGTGGTTCTGACCCAGACACCCTACGCGTTCTCGCGGGAGTCTCTCGTTAAGGCGATGCGCAGGGCCGAGGAGGACGGGTGGCAGGACACGACCATCACGGCGTTGCTAACCAGGGCAGGTCACCGGATCCGCCTGGTGGAGGGGGAGGCGGCCAATGTGAAAATCACTTTTCCCGAAGACCTGGCCGCGGTCGCCCGCGAGTACGCGAGCCGATCCTAGGCCCGGGGGGCAACGCGGGTCACCAGCTCTCGGCCATCAGCCGGGCCATATCGAGGACGCGGCTGCTATACCCCCACTCGTTGTCGTACCAGAGCACGACCTTGGCCAGCTTGCCGTCGAGTACCTGTAGCCATCTCGCATCCAAGACGGCCGAGTAGGGCTCGCCCCTGAAGTCGACGCTGACGAGAGGATCGCGATTCACCGCGACATAGGGGGAGTCTGAGAAATGGTCCTCCACGAACGCCTCCAGCTGTTCCAGGCTGAGAGGTTTCTCGAGGGACAGGGACAGGTCTGCGGAACAGACGACGTCGGTGGGGATGCGATACGAGAACCCGCCCAGGCGAGGTTCGATATCGGGGAGCACCGGGCGCAGGCAGGTGACGGCGGTGGTGTTTTTGGGTATGAGCGTGCCGATGCTCGACCTCCCGAGGGAGAAGTCCTTCCAGTATGAGCCTGGGGAAGATTGCCACGCCACGGGTCCATCGACCAGATTCTGGTAGGATAGCCAAGGATGCAGGGTGGTGACGAACCCGTTGGCAATCCCAAAGTGGTCGTCCAGCGCCTTCAGCACATGGGCGATCGCATTGGTGTCGCAGATCGTGGTGGAGACCACATGATCTGTTTCGGGGACGTAGGTGTCGCTGTTGACCCCCATCACGATATAGCGGTCGGCGTCTGCCTCGGGTGAGTGGGTGACGATGGCCTTGCGGACTTTTCCGGAGCCGGTGAGCAGCCTGCAGCCCTCTACGCCTCTCGCGATGCCTGTCGCGTCGATGACGATATCCACGCCAGCCTCATGCCACGGGACCTCCTCGCACTTCGGGGAGCAGAAGAAGCGGGCTTCGCCTTCTCCAAATCGGACTACATCCCCGGTCTCCGAACGCTCTGCCCGGCTCTCGGACCGGCCATAGGTCGAATCGTAGTTGTACAGATAGACCGCGTTCGCGACATCGTCGTTCAGCTCGTTGATGGCTGCGATTGTGAAGTCGGATTGCTTTGCCGCGATACGGGCGATGCAGCGGCCGATTCGGCCGAAGCCATTAATGCCAAGGCGGATCTCGTCAGTGTTCCCCATGTCGATGCACGTCGTTGTCGGTCGCCATCCTAATCTGATCGGGCGCGGGGGCTCTCCACCTAGAGCATGCCCGGTTCTGGGCGGACGTGAGCCCATCGCCGGGGGGCTGGATCGCTTGCCTCATCTTGAACCACAATATCGCATCAGCGCTGGGGATCGGTTGGCTATCCGGGGGGGCACCGCGGTTTAGATGGCCACGATGGCATCGTTTGTCCATCCTTTGTAGCGCTTTTCTGGTGCCGGGAACTGGATCTCGAACCGGGCCGGTTCGGGTTTCTCCCTCGTTGGAGCTCTGGCCGTAGGGGCGTAGTGGAGTAGTCGGGTTGTAGCCCTCATCCGCCGCCGAGATCCTGCCGTGACCCTCCCGGGCGGCGGTGTCGGGCAGGCCGGGGAACCGCCACCTTCAGGTTGTTGCCGCCCCTGTTGGGCTCGATCGCGACCTTCCAGGGCCTCGGTGCAGATCGAGGCTGTGGGCAGGGGTGGGGGAAGGGGGGGAATTTCTAGGCGATTTTTCTTGCCCAAGGGAAGAGAAACTTGGTATTTCCTAATTATTAAGCTAGCTTTCCGAAATATGCGGTTGACTTGTGTAGCAGATTGAGATTGAACAATGCCCCGCGAATCTCCGTCAGAACCAGCGACTTCCCCACATAATAGTTATAAGGAAGTGCCCTGCAGGACGTTTCGTGGGGGAGCGGAACAAATTACCACCCCTGGCGTCGCATAGTATTAGACAAACGTAATGTGCTTTCGCCGGGGATGCCCCCGTAAACTGGGGTCCCCCGCCGCTACCGACCAGCCAGCCCCGAGCACCCTCCCGAACCCGCCCTCCGACCCCACCGAGCTCCACCCCGATAGCGAATAGCGACCACCACTATGGCCAACCTAGAATTAGACGGCGGTATCAAGATCTACCTACGCGAGATCGGCAAGACCGCGCTGCTCACCCCCCAGGAGGAGATCGAGCTCGCCGAGAGGATCAAGAAGGGGGACAAGGAGGCGCGCGCGCACATGATCCAGGCCAACCTCCGGCTGGTGGTGAAGATCGCGCAGGACTACGCCAACTACGGGCTGCCGCTGCTCGACCTGATCTCCGAGGGCAACATCGGCCTGATGAAGGCGGTGGAGCGGTTCGACCCCAACAAGGGCGGCAAGCTCTCCACCTACGCGGCGTGGTGGATCAAGCAGTCGATCAAGCGGGCGCTCGCCAACCAGTCGAAGACGATCCGCCTGCCGGTCCACATGGTGGACAAGATCTCGAAGATGCGCCGGGTGGCGATGGTGTTGAGCGAGGAGCTCGGCCGCGACCCGACGGACGACGAGCTGAGCGAGGAGATCGGCATCGACCGCGGCAAGCTGGCGCAGCTGAAGGCGGCGTCGCTGCGGCCCGCTTCGCTCGACGCGCCGATCAGCGAGGACGACAACACGGAGTTTGGCGAGATCGTCGGCGACGACAACGCGCAGACCCCGTTCGAGCTGCTCAGCCACAAGAACATGCACGGCCAGCTCGACAACCTCCTGGAGGTGCTCGACGAGCGGGAGCGCAAGATCATCGACGCCCGTTTCGGGCTCGCCGGGCAGAAGCCGAAGACGCTCGAGGAGGTCGGGCAGGAGTTCGGCGTGACCCGCGAGCGCATCCGGCAGCTGCAGAACATCGCCCTGAAGAAACTGCGCCGGGCGCTGCAGAAGAAGGAAGACCCCGGGCCGCGTCCGGCACGGGGGTTGGTACCAAAAAGTTTGAGGAGGCCGCGCTGAGCTCGAACCCGCTCTAGCACGGTCTCCAGCGAACCGACGAAGAGTTCATCCGCGGGCGGCACCCCTCTTGCCGGGGGTGCCGTTTCGCGTCTCCCCGGTCGGGGTCAAGCGCCCGGCGCCCGGCGGAGGGCGGCCTCGGCAGCCCAGAACCCGCACATCCCGTGGACGCCTCCCCCGGGGGGGGTGGAGGACGAGCAGATGTAGATGTCCCGCTCCGGCGTCGTGTATGGGTTGAGGCGCGCCACCGGTCGGGTGAAGAGCTGCGACCAGCTGTTCATCCCACCGGTGATGTCGCCGCCGACGAGGTTGGGGTTGTGCTTCTCGTAGGCGGCGCAGGTCATGGTCGACCGGTGGGCGACCCGGTCCCGGAAGCCTGGCGCGAAGCGCTCGATCTGGGCCTCGATCGGTCCGGTCATGTCGGCGGTCGACCCGTGCGGGACATGGCAGTATCCCCACGCCACGTGCTTTCCGTCTGGCGCCCGGCTCGGGTCGCATACCGTCGGCTGTGCGAGCAGGACGAAGGGGCGCTCCGGGTGCCCGCGGCCGGTGCAGGCGAGGGTCTCGGCGCGGGCGATCTCCGCCATGGTGCCGCCGACGTGGACCGTGCCCGCGCGTCGCGCGCCGGCCGCCGCCCAGGGGATCGGCCCGTCGAGCGCCCAGTCCACTTTGAACAGGCCCGGGCCGTGCCGGAAACGGCGCAGGCGGCGCAGGTAGCCACCTGGCAACCGGTCGCGCGCGATCGCCGCGAGCGCGCCGGGCGCCGTGTCGAAGAGGTAGGCGCGCGCCGCCGGCAACTCGTCGATGGAAGCGACCCTCCAGCCGCAGATCACCTCGCCACCCTGGGATTTGAGATAGGAGACCAGGGCCGTCGTCAGCTGCCCAGATCCCCCCCTGGCGAACGGCCACCCCACCGCATGCCCCGCGATGCTCAACATCAGCCCGATCGCCGAGGTGCAGGGTGCGCCGAGCGGCATCACCGAGTGGGCGGCGTGGCCCGCGAACAGGGCGCGCGCCGCCTCGCCCCGGAACTTCCATCTCGCGAGCCCGGTGGAGGGGCGCAGGGCGGAGATCCCGAAGCGCGCGACCCGCAGCGGGGAGGTCGGCCAACGGAGCGGGCCGAGCAACTGCCGGAACAAGGGTTGTGCCCCCTCGACCATCGGCCCGTAGAGGCGCTGGTAGCGGCGTCGGTCGGGGCCGAGCTCCGCGGCGGTGGCCTCGACGGACCGGTGCATCAGGGCGGCCCCGCCTCCGTCGAGAGGGTGGGCGAGCGGGATCTCGGGGTGGATCCATTCGAGGCCGTGCTTGGCGAGCGGAAGCGTGGACAGGAAGGGGGAGGCGATCCCCATCGGGTGCACCGCCGAGCAGATGTCGTGCCGGAAGCCGGGCAGCGTCAGCTCGGCGGTCCGTGCGCCCCCTCCCGGGGTATCGGCGGCCTCGACGACCAGGGTCGACCAGCCCTCCTGGGCGAGCCGGATCGCGGCGGACAGCCCGTTGGGGCCGCTGCCGACCACGACGGCATCGTATCGATCTCTCCCCGTTTCGGTCTGGCGCATGGGATGTCTGAGCCATACGCGTGTCCGGCGCCGAGGACAACGAAAGTTCCCAGTTCGGGCGCGGTCTTTCGCTTTACTCCGCGGGTGTTCTCCAGCAAAGTGGTCGGAATCCCCCCTATCCGTTGTCCACGGTTGCCCCCCAGATTCGAACGGGTCTGATAGCCGTTCTGCCCCTGCTTGCTCTGCTCGTTTGCCCACCCGTTGGCAGGGCTCAGCTCGTCGTGTCCGAATTCCTAGCGGACAACCGCGGCGGGCTGGCCGATGTGGACGGCGACCGCGGGGACTGGATCGAGATCCACAACCCGACAGGTGCCCCTGTCGACCTCGCCGGGTGGGTGCTGGCGGACCGCCCGGATCCCGGGAGGGGGTGGACGTTCCCCTCGGTGACTTTGGGGGCGGGCGAGTACCTTGTCGTCTTCGCCTCTGGGAAGAACCGGAACGACCCGGCGGGCGAGCTCCATACGGACTTCAAACTCAATGCGGATGGCGAACACGTGATCTTGCGCCAGCCAGGTGGCGCGGTGGCCTCCGAGTTCGCTTTCCCGGCCCAGCTCGAGGACGTCGCGTATGGCCTGTCCGGAAACGTGGTCGACGAGGTCGTGGTCCCGGAGGGCGCGCCGGTGAGGTGGCTGGTCCCGGCCGCCGCGGTCCCCGGCTGGGCCGGTAGCTCGTTCGACCACAGCAGCTGGGCGAGCGGTGTGACGGGCGTGGGGTACGATACCTCGGACGATTTCGATTCCCTGATCGGCACCGATGTCCAGACGCAGATGCTCAACCAGCGGGGCAGCATCTACCTCAGGGTGCCGTTCAACTTCGCCGCCGCCGGCGAGGTCGTCCGCATGAAGCTCAACATGCGCTATGACGACGGGTTCACCGCCTGGCTCAACGGGCAGCAGTTCGCGCAGGCCCGCTCCCCGGCGACGCCGGCTTGGAACTCGTTGGCGACGGAGGGGCACCTGGACGCCGACGCGCTCCGGCCGGAGGAGTTCGGGGGGGAGGGCGCGATCGGCGCCCTGGTCAGCGGGCTCAACGTGTTGGCCATCCAGGGGTTGAACGTCGCGCAGAACAGCTCTGACCTGCTGTTCCTACCTGAGCTCACCATCTCCCGGATCGACCCCCTCGCGCCGGCCAGCACGGGCTTCCTGCCGGCGCCGAGCCCGGGGGAGCACAACGTCAACGCCGTCCAGGGCTTCGTGTCGGAGGTCGAGTTCTCCGCCCCCCCCGGCTTCTACCCGGTGGCGGCCACCGTCGGGCTCGGGAGCGCCTCCGAGCAAGTCTCGATCCGCTACACCACGGACGGGACCATACCCACGGAGACCCACGGC
>JANQMB010000229.1 GCA_028280355.1 Verrucomicrobiales bacterium | reverse complement strand
CACGTGCTGGCGGCGACGGGGTACGGGCAGGGGGAGATCGATCGGGCGCTGCGCATCAGCTCGGGACCCGGTTCGAGCGACGCCGGATGGGGGCAGCTGGAGGATGCGCTCGTCGCGGTATGGCAGGAGTTTGCCAGCGGCGGTGGCAGGTCGGCGCGGAAGCCGACCCTCGACCTCGGGCAGCTGTAGATCTCAAGGTGTGCCCACCGGGGGCGACGGTGCACCGGCGGCCAGTGGCTCCCGGGGGGCGAGGCCGCCGCCCCTCCCGAGGCCGACCCGTACCAACACCGGGCGGTGATCCATACCACCCACGCCCGACGGGTCGAGCACCTGGTAGCCGGTGACCTCCATCTTGGTGTCCACCACCACCCAGTCCGTCCGTCGCCCGAGCCCCCCGGTCGCCCTCCCCCCGAACCCCGGGTCTTGCCCGAGCACCTGCATGGTCTTCCAGGTCGCCCGGTCGAGCGTCGGGGAATCGCTGAACAGCGGGGTGAGAAAAGACCAGCCACGCGCCGGGTCGACCCGGAAGTCCGCCGCCACCACCGTCTTGCGGCCCGGCGCCCTGACCTCGTTCAGCACCCAGTCGGCCACCGCGCGCCTGCCCCTGGCGGTGCGCCCCGCGCTCGCCTGGAAGCTGACGAACTGGAGCTGACCCTTGTCGCTAGCGATACGCGCCACCGTCGCTCCGCCCACCGGCCCCGTCTCGAAGACACCGCCGATGCGGCTCAGCACGGCAGCGGACCGCCCCTCGCCTGGAGCCCGGTGGCCGCGCCAGCCAGAACCGAGCGCCGCCACCAGCTTGTCGACGAAGCCCTGTGAGGACACCTCCTGCAAACACAGCACGTGTACCCCCTGCCCTTCCACCGTCGCCGCGATGGCGGCGATGTCGCCCTCGTCGCTGCCACCGAAAAACGGTGCCCCGCCACCGACGTTCCAACTCATGACCCGCACGTCGTCGTCACCCGCGGGGGCCAGCTCGGGGAGGTTGAGATCGCGCGCCCCCGGCATGGTGAACATCCGCACGCAGATCAGAAACAGGACCACGCCGGCGACCAGCGCGCTGGCCACGCCCAGCGAGCCGGCGTTGTTCCAATAGATGGCGACGACCGCCAAGAACGGCAGGACCGTCAACACCATCCCTACGGCCGACAGCGGAGAGACCCAGCCGACCAAGGCCGCCAGCCCCAAGGCCGCCGCGAACAAAGCGACAAACCCCAACACCCGGGCTGCGCGCCCGCCGCCGAACGCCACCCCCGCCAGCAGCTTCCTGCCCAACCACTCGCTGCCCGCGACCGCGCCCCAGGCGAAGACGGCGAAGCCCAACGCCGCCACCCACCACCCCCAGAGCTCGTCCCGCCCGGCGGCCGAAAACACCGCCAACAAAGTCGCCACGAAAACCCCGGCAGCGAACCCCACCACCGCACGCACGCGCCACCGGACGGGCGCGGCAGGCCGGTCACCGGAGCCGTGCTGGAGAGATCGGTCGAGGCGCGCCATCACATCGTCGGCTGGTCCAGTCTCCTCCCGAATGCAGAGCGGCGCAACCGCCCCGCGCCCGGGCGGCGGGGTCACCCCTCGGTGCCGCCTGCCGGCTCCTCCTGCCGCCGGAGCGCCTCGGGGAACTGCTCCTCCCCAGCCCGCTTTTCGAATTTCAGCTCGAGGACACGGCGCCCGTCGGTCTGCGTGACCGTCACCTCGTAATCGTCGATCCTCACCTTCTCGCCCTTCTCCGGCAGGTGCCCTAGCAGGTGCGTGACATACCCACCCATGGTGCTGACCTCGGAGTCTTCGACCTCCAGCTCGGTGTGGTCGGAGAGCTCGTGCATCGGCATCTTCCCGTCGATCACGAACTGGTCGTCGTCGATCCGCTTGAACTCCGGCTGTTCCTCGTCGTCGAACTCGTCCTGGATCTCGCCAACCAGCTCCTCGATGATGTCCTCCATCGTCACCACGCCGACCGCGCCGCCGAACTCGTCCACCGCGAGCGCCAGGTGGGAACGCTGCGTCCGCAACTTGCCGAGCAACTCGTCGATCGGCTGCATCTCCGGCACCTCCATCAGGTCGCGTTTGACGTCCATCAGGTCCGGCTCGCGCTCGCGGATCAGGCGCAGGATGTCCTTCACGTGAACCAGCCCGGCGCTCTGGTCGAGATGCCCGTCGACCAGCGGGAACCGGGTGTGCTGGGAGGCCAGGGCTTTGGTGACGTTGTCCTCGAAGCTATCGTTGATGTCCAAGGACACCACGTCGCCCCGGGCAGTCATCACGTCCCGCACCGCCAAGTCGTTCAACTCCAGGGCGTTGATCAAGATATCACGCTCGGTCTCGGTGACCTCGGAGACCTTCTCGCTCTCCTCGACCAGGACCGCTAGCTCGTCCGAGCTATGGGTCAGCTCGTATTCCTCGACCGGGTCGACCCGGAAGATCCGTTTCAGCATGCAGTTCGACGCCCAGTTCAACATCTTCACCGGCAGCCCGAACAGCTTGTAGAACCAGTTCAGCGGCCTGGCGGAGACGAGGGCGGTGCCAAGCGAACGTCTGACGGCGAGCGTCTTGGGGACCTGCTCGCCGAGGGTGATATGGAGGAAGGTGAGCGCCAGTATCGCCAGCGTCCACGAGATCCCGTGCACCCAGGCGCCGGTGAGCTCGACGCCCATCTTCACGAACGCCACCTCCAGGAGGCCGGCGATCCACCTCTCGCCGAGCGCCCCGAGCACCAGGCTGGCGACGGTGATCCCCAGCTGGCAGGCCCACAGGTAGGCGTTCAGGTTGCCCAACATCCGCTTGCCGATCGCCGCGGCGCCGCTGCCGGCGGCCGCGCGCTCGTCGAGCTGGCTCTCGCGCACCTTCACCAGCGCGAACTCGGCGGCGACGAAGAAACCGTTGAGCAACACGAAGAGGAAGATCACAGACAGCTGCAACAGCACCGTCCCGAGGGGCGGCCATGACGCAGCGGACGCCGAATCCGCCAAGATCATCGGTATCGAGGTCGGGCTCACAAGCGGCTAGAGCTTCTCGTAGGTCCCCTCGTCACGTTTCTCCAAAACCGTAAAGCCGGCCGACTTGGCGTCGGACACCGACAGGGGTTTCGCGACCTTGGGCGTGTTGATCGAAGAGATCAGTTTCCTCACCGGTTTCTTGCAGAGCGGGCACGCCTCGAGCGGGGCGCGATCGACCGGCCTGCGTAGCTCGAACCCCCGGGAACAAACCCTACACCCCCCCTCGGGATCTTCCGCGATGTACTCGTATAGCGGCATCGGTTGGTGGGGCGACCCACCGGTTTCCACTGTACAACGCTTTTCCGAAAAAGGAAGCCTCTAGCGGATCCGCCCCCTCCCCGGGACGGAGGCCGCCGCAGAATGGGGATCCCGACAGCCGGTGGCTCCAGGGGAAGATCGGCGTGGCGCGCTACCAGCTCGACTTTGTCACCCCGGGGATCTGCCCTTTGGAAGCCAGCTCGCGGAAGGTGATACGCGACATCTTGAACCGGCGCAGGAACCCGTGGCGGCGGCCGGTGACCTCGCAGCGGTTGACCACGCGGCAGGGAGAGGCGTTGCGCGGGAGCATCGACAGGCCGACATAGTCGCCCTTCGCCTTCAGTTCGGCACGCCGCTTGGCATACTTCTCGGCGACGCGTCGCTTCTTCTTGTTGCGCTCAATCCAGCTCTTTTTGGCCATAGGGGCGGGAAGTCTTAGCCACCCGCCCCGGTTTTGCAAGTTGGAATTCGCCCCGCGCCGCCGCCCCCACGGGCTTTCCCCCCTTGAAATCGAGCCCCCCGTGCGCCAACCTCCCGCCATGTCGGACGTCGAACAACTGTTGAACCAGGGGCTCCTCGCAGATTCCGCGGGCGTCAGCCCGGAGACCCGAGCGCTCCTCGCCAGCGAGAACTTCTCCGAGATCCTGAACTTCGAGGAGGAGACCCTGATCGTCCGACAGAGCGGCCAGCCGGACGCTCTCTATTTCACCCTGTCGGGGCTGTTCCACGCCGTCAGCTATGCCAACCCGCAGGCCCAGCAACGTCTCCTCGGCCGGATCGAGCCGGGGGAGTTCATCTGTGAGGTCACGCTGTTCGACGCAGAGAGCAGGGCCAGCGCATCGGTCAAGGCGATGAAAGACGCCTCCGCCCTCCGCATGAGCCGCGAGTCGTTCAAGGCCTTCTGTGAGGCGCACCCCTCCCAGGCTCTGGAGTTCGTCGGGGCCGTCGCGCGGGGGCTCGCGGTCCGCCTCCGCGTCGCCAACGAGAAGGTTCTCTAGGCACCGCAACTCCGCCACCACGACGCCGTGTCTTTCTCAAGCTATCTCGACGCCCTCGCGGGAGGAGATGTGATGTCGGGGCTCGTGGTGTTTTTCGCCCTGATGATCGGCCACGCCCTGTGCGACCACCCGCTACAGGGAAACTTCCTCGCCCTCCACAAGAGCCGCCATACCCCCCCGACGAACGGCGACGACACGGTGATCTGGCCCTACTGCCTCACCGTCCACTCCCTGATCCACGCCGGCGGCGTCTGGGTGGTCACCGGGCGACCGCTGTTCGGGCTGATCGAGTTCCTCCTGCACTGGTTCATCGACTACCTGAAAGCCGAACGGATCACCGGCCTCTACATGGACCAGTTTCTGCACACGCTCTGCAAAGTGGGATACGTGGTCGCCCTCGCCTACGGGGTCTAGAGCGGGGCGGCATCCTATCTTCGTAGAAAGCTCGCTTGCGAGCGATCTGGGTGGTTTCCGGGCGCCCCGATGAGGAAGAGTGTCTGAAGGCGGTGCGGAAAAGGATAGGAGCCCATATATCATACCCTAGGGCCTTCGGGCGTTCGGGCCTTCGCCGATTCGTGCCCATTCGTTCCATTCGTTCCATTCGTGCTCATTCGTGTCCGTCTCTTTCCAAACACGAATGGGCACGAACATCCGCAAATGGGCACGAATGGGGAGAATCCTGTGCGTCTGTTCCTAGTCCTAGTCTCCCTAGCCTTTGCAGGAACACGCCCAAACAGACCGACATCACCCCCACTGCACCCCCCCGGCCGCGACCCCTCCCCTGCCCCCCCGGGGGCGCTACTTCTCATGCAGGCGCAGCGGGTCGCGCATCGCCTCCGCCGAACTGTCGGCCTCTAGCCGCGACAGGTAGAGCGCCACGGTCTTGTCCTCCGGCCGTAGCTCCGCACAGCGCCGGAACAGCTCCTCCGCCCGGCTCGGATCGGCGTCGCACCAGGCCTGATGCGCCTCGTGGTAGAGCTTGAGGTACTCCGCCTCGCCGGGATCGAGATCGGCCTCTTCCCAGGCCGGCACGGCGAAGATGTCCACGGCCTCGCTCTTGCCTTTCGGGACCACCCGGTCGATCGGCTGCAACAGCACCGTGTCGGCGACCGCCCCCGCGACGCTCCCGCTCACCAGCAGATCGACACCGAACCGTTTCGTCAGCCCCTCCAGGCGCGAGGCGAGGTTGACCGCGTCGCCGATCACCGTCAGCTCCATCTTGGCCAGGGAGCCGATGTTGCCGAACACCGCCGGCCCCTGGTTGATGCCAACCCCGAAGGCGTGCGTCTGCCGCCCCTCCGCCGCCCACTTCTCGTTGAGTTTCGCCAGGCGCTCGCGCATCGCCATCGCCGCCCGCACCGCCCCCTCCGCGTCTTCGGCGTCGCCGCCGCTGCGCACCGCCCCCCAGACCGCCATCACCGCGTCGCCGATGAACTTGTCGACCATGCCCCCGTTCTCGAACACGCAGGCGACCATCTCCTCAAGGTATTCGTTGAGCTGTGTCACCAGCTCGCGCTCGTCGGCGTTCTCGGACTTCGCGGTGAAGTCACGCAGGTCGGAGAACAACACCGTCACGTTGGTCCGCCTGCCCCCCATCGAGTCGAGGAAGTCCCCCGGCCGCGCCAGGATCTCGTCGGTCAGATCTTTGGAGAAATAGCGGTCGAGCGCCCGCTTGAGGCGTTGCTTCTCGAGCCGCTCAAGGGTGTACTGTGCCCCGAAACACAACATGCCGGACAGCAGCAGCGTCCCCAGCGGCGCCACACCGGCCAGCATCAGGCCGGCGTTGTAGACCCAGACGGTGACCGCCACGTAGAGGCAGGCCACCCCGAGCAGAAGCAGGAGGCCGATGATCGGGCGGCGGAACAGCAGGGCGATCCAGAACGCCCCCTGGGCGGCGAGCACGACCAGCCCCCCCACCGCCCAAGGCGAGGCGAAGCGGTAGTGGTCGCCGTTCAGCACCGTGGCGATGGTGTTGATATGGAGCTGCGGCCCACCGATCTCCCCGACCGGGGTCTCCACCACGTCCCGGAAACGGACCAGGGACGACCCGCCCACCACGACGATCTTGTCCCGGAACATCTCACCGCCCCGGTAGTTCCTCGTCCAGTACTCGTCGTCGAAGATCGTGTAGAGGGGCAGCGGCTGATAGGGCTTGGGCAGCTCGCCGGGGTCGAAGAGACGGGCGAAGAGCCCCCTTTTAGAATCAGACCCCGATCCGAAGATGCGCTCGTATAGGCCCTGCCTCGGGAACATGTCGGTGAACCGGATCCCGATGGCCGCCTCCTCTGGAACCCGCTCGCCGTACCCCGCCTGATGCAGGGCCGCTGCGCCCAGCGACCGATACTCGGGGGCGCCTTCCCAGTCTCCGAGGGCCGTCCGGAAGCTCGCCTGCCAGACCCGGCCGTCCGCGAAGGGGGAGAAGTTCACATACCCCTGCCTAGGGTCTTCCGCCCCACCAGGGGAGAGGATCTCGGTGACCGGTTCCCTCAGCGACCAGGTGCCGCCGCTCTGCTGCTCCTGTCTATAAACCAACTCCGCCCCCACCACCACCCTGCCCGGATACCGGTCGAGCGCCCGCCGGAGAAGCTCGTCACCCTCCCCCCGGCTGGTGAACAGCAAGTCGAACACCACCACCCTCGCCCCCGCATCCAACAACCGCTCCGCCAGCATCCCCCATACCTGCCTCGGGAACGGGTATCCGTAGCTCATCAGATCCAGCGCCTCCGAGAGCGCGATCTCCTCCTCCCCCATCACACCCGACTCGAGGAGGTTGGTAGAGATATCGTCGATTCCGACGAACAACAGGTCGTCGCGCACCGGTGACTTTTTCCCGAGCCCGACGACCATCGCGTCGTACGACAGCTCGAGCCTGCTGAAGATCGCCGCCGGCGCCCATGCCAGCGGGGCGACCACGACGACGAGCAGCACCCCGACTCCACACGAGGCACAGATCAGCGCGAACAGCCGCGTCGGCTGCCCCTGCTTCGCTGCGCGCGCTTTCGCCATCCCCACTCCCTATATCGCACCAAGGCCATGGCGCAATCACCCACTGAGCCGCGCGCCCCATTTCGGCGGCCTGTCGCGAATTATTGGCTTGAACCCCGAGGCCAGCCCGCGGTATCCCTGCGGGACAGCCAGGTGCTATGAAAACCGCAGCTCTCCTCGGTGCCCTATGCACCTCCGTCTGCCTGCCCGCCCTCGCCCAGGAAGCCCAGCGCGAGACCGGAGCCCGATCCGTCCCGACCGGCCGGACGGCCGAGGCGCTCGGGCTCAAGGTCGACCCGAACAACCGCTCCTACGCCCCGGAGAGCCCGGGCGACAGCGATATCGGGGACCAGCTCCTGCTGCTGCCGGCGAGGGAATACAAGCCGCTGACGTTCTATGGCGGCGTCGAGGGGCTGTGGACCTCGAACGCCGCCCTCACCGAGACCGGCACCTTCGACGACTACTACTGGAACTACGGGGTCGGCGCCACCTTCCTGCCCCGCCTGGTCGGGGGCCTCTACGGCGAGGTGTCGGCCGACTACGATTGGTACCGCTACACGAGCCACAGCGAACTCGACTTCGACTACCTCGAAGCCCGCGCCGGGTTGCTCAACATCTTCCCCAGACTGGGCGACCTCTCCGCCTGGACCCGCTACGAATACACCCGCGTGGCAGACGGGGGCGACGAACTGTTCAACGACCACGCCATCGAGCTCGGCCTCTTCAAACCCTTCCCCTTCCGCCGCGACCACTTCTTCTACCTGGGCGCCGACACCGCCTTCTCCCTCGATGCCGGCCCGAGCTACGCCCGGCGCCACGAGCACAGCGTAATCGTCGGCCACCGCTACACGCCCTTCGACAAGCTCGAGCTCGGGCTACACTACCGCTTCAGCGTCTACGACTACGTGTCGAGCAGCAGGACCGACCTCAACCACGACCTCGGCGCGGCGATCGATTACCGCCTCAGCGACAACTTCACCTTCCGGATCTCGGGGACCTACCGGATCAACGACTCCAACACCGCCGGCGCCGACTACGAGGCCGGCACCGCCGGGGCGGCCTTCGGGTTCCTCTGGAAACTTTGAATAGCCGCCGGCCAAACCCGTCAGCCTAAGAGCCCGCCATGAGAGCACCCATCTGCCTCCTCGCTGCCGCCCTCGCCCTCGCCCCCACCCCTGGTGAAGGTGCCCGCTTCAGCTCGGCGACGGTCTCCCGCGCCATCAACGACGTCCGGCTCCTCCCCAGCGGCGCCAGCGCCCGCCCCGCCCGCGAGGGCAACACCGTCACCCGCGACACCGGCGTCCTGACCGGCAGGAGGTCGCGGGCCGAGCTCACCTTCCCCGACGACTCCATCATCCGGCTCGGCCAGAACACCGCCTTCAGTTTCCTGGGCGGCCGGCGCGAGGTCGACCTCCAGAACGGCACCATGCTGCTCCAACAGCCGAGGTGGCGCGGGCGCACCGAGATCAAGACCGCCGCGGTCAGCGCCGCGATCACCGGCACCACCGTCATCCTGGAGTCGAGCAAGGGCGCCGGCGCCTGCGGGGTATGCGATTGCTGCCGGGGCGTCTGCGGGCTCCTCAAGCGGAAGCGGCACCACCACTGCTGCGCCGGCAAGCGCGGCATCGTCAAGCTGCTCGTCCTCGAGGGCTCGATGCGCTACAACCTGAACGCCGCGCCGAACAAATCGCAGGTGCTCAAAGCCGGCGAGATGGTCACCCTGAGGGCGGGCGCGAAGGAGCTGCCGAGGGTCTTCGTCTTCGATATCGAACGGCTGGCGAAGACCTCGGACCTGGTCAACGGAGGCTTCCGGCCGCTGCCCCGTTTCGAGGAGATCGGCGAAGAAATCGCCGCCCAGACGGCCGCCAAACGGAAGGCCGACCTGGTCGACGTCAACCACGCCCTCGCCCACCGCAACCCCCGCTTCGCCGGCATCTTCCGCAGCACCGACCGCGCCCTCGCCCAGACCGTCCGCAACGGGGCGCCGCCGCCACCGCCACCGGCCCCCACCCCTCCGCCACCGCCGCCGAAACAGAAGAAGCGGATTTCGCCGACTCCGGCGCCGCCACCACAACCTCCCCCGAACCCCAACCCCAACCCCAATCCGAACCCCGGCGGACCTCCGGG
>JANQMB010000223.1 GCA_028280355.1 Verrucomicrobiales bacterium | reverse complement strand
GCCAGTCCGGCAACCAGGTTTTCCTGGAACTCGTCAAGAGGCACCAGGCGACGCCCGAACAACTGGCCGCATTGCAAAAACAGCCCGATCTCGCGAGATCGTCCCCCGCCCTGCTCCACCATTCATTCCGCTGTGCCCGGGCGATCAAAGGCGATCGCTATGGCGCGGCAGAGGCCTACGGGATCCTCGTCGCACAGCTCGTCGGCCTCGGGCGCTACGCCGATGCCACCGTGGTGATCGAACAGATCCCTCACCCCAGACAGCTGCTGATCGCCGCCGACCTCCTCCTCGCGACCAGCGCGGAGAACCCCTCCATCAAACCCGGGGAGACCTTCGACCGGGGTCACGTCGAGAAGACGATCATCGGCAAGCACCACTTCTCGCTCAACTTCCGGGAACAGGGAGAGCTGCTCGTCCGCCTGGGGCACCTCGCCTCGCTGGAGGGGCGGGAGGAGGATTTTGCCAACGCGGTGTCCCAGCTCAAGAAGCTCCCGACCATGGAGTACCTCGCCCGCCTCGAGTGCGCGGCCGCCGTCGGCGCCGCCAAGCGGGGGGAGCCCTACGATTTCGACGCCCTCATCTCGCCGGAGACGGCCGCCGAGGTCGCCACCCGGGCCTATCCGGACCACAACCGCGCCATCGCCCGAGCCCAGTTCGACATCGCCCTCATCGAGTACGGCCGGGCCGAGGACGATGCGGGACGGGAGCGGGCGCTCGGCCTGGTGCGCCGCTCGCTGAGGACGGCCCGCTCCTCCCGCGTCTTCTATGGGGACCTCGTGGTACACATCTGTGAGGTCCTCAGCGAACAGGGGAACGAGAAGCTCGCCAAGGAACTCTTCGTCGAACACGCGGGCGTCATCCGGCATGTCTCCAGCGAGATCTCGCTCAAACCGATGCTCTTCGCCAAACTCGGCCCCCTCTTCGCACGCTGGGGGGACGAACACGATGAGGTGATGCTACTCGAAAAGGCACGCGAACTCGCGGACGGCCAGAACCCGAACGAGCGCGCCAAGTCGCTTGCCGCGATCGCCTCCGGCTGGATGGCGGTCGGCGAGGCCGACAGGGCGCGGGAGCTCTGGTCGGAGGCCACCGACCTCCTTGAGAAACTGCCGCGGTCGAACGCACGCCTCACCTCCATCGTCGCCGTCGCCGCCCAGGCGGCCGGCAGCGACGGTGCCGGGCAGGAGGTCACCGACCGCCTGCTCGCCCTGACCCCCTAGGGATCGGACTGGGCCACCCGTGTGTACCCCGGGGCGCGCCGCCTGGCCGCCACCGACCACGCCGGACGGCCGACCTCACGTCCCCTTCCCTATATGGTGCCGAAACGACAAGAGCGACAGCCCCCGCAGCCAGTGCGACGGCTGTGGATCCCGTCCGCCTTTGCCCTCCTCCTCTGGCTCGCCCCACAGGTGGCCACCGCGCAAAACGGGCTGGTGAGCGGCTCGGTGGCCGACGCCGATTTCGGCGTCGCCGTCTCGAACGCCTCGGTCACCTTGGAACAGAGCGGCCAGTCGGCGACCACCGACAAGGAGGGGCGCTTCGTCATCGAGAACGTGCCCCCGGGGGCCTACACGATCACCATTTCGAGCGAGGGCTTCGTCACCGAGCGCTATACCGACCAGGTGGTCACCGCCGGGGCGGTGACGAGGCTGTCCCTTAACCTCACCGCACAGGTGGTCGAACTCGACACCTACGTGCCGCCGCCGGACGATTTCACCGAGGAGACCACGCTGGGCTCGCTCGAGGTCAAATCCACGGCGGCCGCCATCCAGTCGGTCCTCGGGGCGGAGTTCCTAGCCCAGGCGGGCGCCAGCGACGCCGGCGAGGCGCTCACCAAAGTCTCCGGCGCCTCGGTGGCCGACAGCAAGTACGTCGTGATCCGCGGCCTCAGTGACCGATACAACGTCGTCGTCCTCAACGGCGCCCGCATCCCCTCCTCGGACCCGGATAGGCGGGCGGTCAACATCGACATCTTCCCCGGCAACCTCATCGAGAACCTGGTGGTCCAGAAGACCTTTTCCCCCGAGCTCCCCGGCGAGACGACGGGCGGCTACGTCAACGTCGTCACCAAGGCGATCCCCGCCGAGAACTTCGCCAAGATCTCCTACGGGCTCGCCTACAACACCCAGGCCACCGGCAACGACCGCTGGGTCAGGAACCGCAGCGGCGGCGGGGTCGGGTTCCTCGGCACCCACAAAGACCGCTCGATCTCGACAACGCTGATGAACACCCCCACCGACGGCATCGTGATCTCCAATCGGATCCAACCGGCGGACGGCTCCAAGGCCTCCGACCTGTTCAGCCTCGGCAGCGTCAACCGCGGCACCCCGCCGCCGGACTTCAAGTTCTCCGCGTCGGCGGGCGCCCGCGGCGAATTCATGGGTTCGCCGGCCGGGGTCGTCGGCGCCGTCTCCTATAGCAAGAAGTACCGCTACGACCCCAACAAATTCATCCAGTCGGCCGACAAGGCAGGCGGACAGACCCGGCTGCAGTCCCAGTTCCTCGTCGAGGAGGGCAAAGAGGAGCTGCTCGTCGGGGCGCTGTTCTCCGCGGGGTGGCAGCCCCGGGGCGAGGACCTCGTGAAGTTCACCTACTTCGGGAACGTGGCCGCCGAAGATCTCGCGCAGTACGCGATCGGTACCGCCAGGCCCATCGTCGATAGCGAGACGGGGATCGAGGACGGCGGCGACATCTTCAGCCTGCTCGGCGACGCCGCGGGCGGCAGGCGCGCGGAGATCATGGAGCGCGAGGTGAGCCGCTATGTCGAACGCCAGCTCCATACCCTCCAGCTCTCCGGCCAACATTTCTTCGACGACGGCCAGGACGAGTTCAACTGGGTGCTGGCCTACAGCCGGTCGTTCCAGGACGAGCCCGAGCTGAAGATCACCAACATCAAAAAACTGCTGCCCCTCGGGCGGTACGAACCGATCGACTCGGATTTCTTCGGCAGCCCGATCGACCGCATCTGGCGGCGCATCGAAGACGGCAACTACTTCGTCAAGCTGGACCATGCCATGCAGCTGTTCGGCGAGCAGGACGAAGGGGGGTCCGCCAGGCTCCATTTCGGGGGCAGCTTCGACGAGAGCTGGCGGGACTTCCGCGCCGACACCTTCTCGGTGAGCACCAACCGCACCGCCCGGAACTTCCCCCCAGCGCCGGAGAACGACGCTGCGGATGCGGTGAACCTGACCTACACCGACAACCTCACCACCTTCCTCGACGACCCCTCACAGCTCGGCCCCGGTGACAGCGTCAGGCGCATCGCCGCCCCGGACATCTACGAGGGCACCCAGACCACCCTCGGCGGGTTCTTCTCCGCCACCGCGAAGCCCAGCGACGGCCTCAACGCCACCTTCGGCCTGCGGGTCGAGGACTACCAACAGTACATCGACGCCGAGCGGAACTTCCTGCCCAACTCCTACCCGTCGAGCGTGCGCGCCATCGTCGCCAGGGCGCCGAACCCGGTCGTCAAGGCGCAGACCGATTTCATGCCCCATTTCTCGACCCTCTGGGAGGCCACCGAAGACCTCTCGCTGTCCGCCGCCTTCTCGCGGACGGTCGCCCGCCCCTCCTTCAAAGAGGTCGCCCCGATCGCCCTCAGAGTGATCGGCGACCCGGGCCAGTTCTTCGTCGGCAACCCCGATTTGGAGAGCTCGACGATCTCGAACTACGACGTGCGCCTGGAATGGAACCGTCCCGACCGGGACGAGACCTACGCGCTGGCCGGGTTCTCGAAGCTCATCGACAAGCCGATCGAGTTCCGCTCCGGCTCCGAGTTCGACACCTTTGCCAACACCGAGTCCGGCTATGTATGGGGTTGGGAGCTCGAGGCCTCCAAGGGCTTCGACGACATCGCGCTCCTGCAGAACGTGACGCTCAGCGGCAACTTCGCCCAGATCTTCTCAGGGGTGGAGATCTTGCGCCTCAGCCAGGACTGGCTCTCCCGCCGTTCCAACGGCCTGGACACCGAACGCCGCCTCCAGGGCCAACCCGACTACATCCTCAACTTCAACGCGGTCTACGACAACGAGGACCTGGGGCTGTTCATGGGGCTGTTCCTCAACGTGACCGGCGAGCTGCTCACCGCAGCGGGATCCGGGTCGCCAAACGCCTACGAGCTGGACACCCTACAGCGCCCGCTCACCACCCTCGATTTCGGTATCGGAAAGGAGTTCGGCCCCTGGAAGGTATCGCTACGCGCCGAAAACCTCCTCAACGCAAGGAGGGAGGAGTTCTATTCCGATGGCACCCTCCGCAGAACCACCCGCGGCGGGCGCACCTACTCCATCTCCATATCGGGCTCCTTCTAGATCGGACACCGCATGAAACTACCCCCATCGCGACATCCCCCCATCACCCCACTAGCCCCAGGTGACGTTTTTGTGACACCGGAGGGCTTACCGAGCCCGCGCGCATCGCGCACCCATATCTCCGCCGTCCCCGGCTAGCGCCCCCCTTCGACCCCGAACCATCTCTCATGCTTCACCGCAGACACCGACAACCTGCCCGGCCGGCCACCCGACGCCCCCGGCACCACCTGACCCGCGTCGCTCTAGCGGCCGCAGCCGCCATGGCGAGCCTCGGGTCAACGAGCTCCGCGCAGGACGAGCCCGACCGCCACGCCCGGAACCTCGCCGAGATCGAGCGCAGCCGCGCCCTGATCGAGGAATACTACGAACTGCAGCGCCAGATCGACGTCGCCCGGAGCCGGGGCAGGGTCGAGAAACAGATTCTCGGCGGCAGGGCGGAGCTATTGGCGATCGAGATCAAGAAGCTGACGGAATCGACGGAGAAGCAGAAGACCGGCATCACCGAGGCCGACAAGGAGCGTGAGAAACTCGTCGAGAGGAACGACTACCTCGATGCCGCGAAGGCGGCCAACCTCGCGGCGGTGGAGGAGTTCGAGAAACGCGTCAGGGCGCTGCTCCCCTCCCTGCCGCCACCGCTGGCGACCAAGGTGGAGGACATGGTGAGGCGGCTGCCCAAACCCGACAAGAAACGCGAGGAGATCGAGGCGACGGTCGCCTCCCGCTTCGCCGCCGCCCTGGGCATCCTCGACCAGGTCAGCCGCTTCGACAGCGACATCACCGTCGTCCCCGAAGTCCGCGAGCTCGACGACGGCAGGAAAGTGGAAGTGCAGACGCTCTACCTCGGGCTGTCGCAGGCCATCTATGCAGGCTCGGGCGCGCTCGCCGACGTCGCCGGCATCGGCGTCCCCACCCCTGACGGCTGGCGCTGGACCGAACGCCCGGAGGCCGCCACCGCCATCGGCAAAGCGATCCAACAATACAGCCGCGAGATCCCCGCAGAGTTCGTCGGCATCCCGGTCGAACTCCGAGCCGACCAAGAGAGCCGATGAGCACGAGAACTCTAGCGATCTACCTCGCCTCCCTGAGCCTCGCCGCGCCCGCCGGCGCCCAGGACCCGGCATTGAAAGAGGGCAGCAAGAAGATCGAGGAACGGGTCGAGCAGAGCCGCCTGGAACTCTCCAACACCCAGAAACAGATCGAGGGGGAACTGCTGCCCCTCAAGCAGGAGATCGACGAACTCGAGCTCCAGGTGCAGCGCGTCAGGGACGAGTACGCCGAGATCCTGAAGGTCAAGGACAGGCGGACGCTCGACATCTCCAACCTCAAGTCCCAGACCGACGCCAAGTCCGCACAGACGGAGTTCCTGGCCAACAGCTTAGACGACTATTTCCGCAGCTTCGAGGCCCGCCTGCACATCAGCGAGGCGAAGCGCTTCGGCGAACAGATCGCCAAGCACAAGGGGGACGCGGCCGACAACAACATGTCGCCCGAGGAACGCCTCGAGGCGCGCATCGCCCTGGCCAAGCTCTCGTTGGAACGCATCGAGTCCTCAGTCGGAGGTCGACGCTTCCGCGGCGAGGCGGTCGATGCCGACGGGGTCGTCGACGAGGGCACCTTTCTGCTGCTGGGCCCCCTGGCGTATTTTTCCGGTGCCGGGGAAACCCACACCGGGCTCACCCGCTCCTCACTGAACTCGAACGAGCCGACGGTCACCCCCCTCCCGGGCGATAGCCCGGCGGCGGCGATCGCCGAGGTGGTCAGGGCGGGGCGCGGCACCTTGCCGGTCGACGCCACCGGCGGCGACGCGATAAAGATCGCCGAGGCGACCGATACCGTCCTCGACCAGATCAAGAAAGGCGGCGCGGTGATGTACCCCCTGCTCGGGCTCGGCGGCATCTCCGTGCTGATCGGCCTGCTCAAGTGGCTGCAGCTCTCCAGGGTGAAACGGGTCGGCCCGCGCCGCTTCCACCAGTACATGGCCTTCCTCATCAACGGGCGGGGCGACAAGGCCGCGGCGGAAGCCGCCCGCGTGAATGGTCCCCTGGGGAGCCTGCTGACCGCCGCGGCCGAGAACGCCGACGAGCCCAAGGAACTCCTCGAAGAGATCATGTACGAGAAGGTGCTGCACGCGCGCGCCAAGCTGAACAGCTTCCTCCCCTTCATCAAAGTCACCGCCGCCGCCGCACCGCTGCTCGGGCTGCTGGGGACGGTCTCCGGCATGATCAACACTTTCAAGATGATCACCATCTACGGCACGGGCGACGCCCAGACCTTCTCCGGCGGCATCTCCGAGGCCCTCATCACCACCCAGTGGGGTCTCATCGTGGCGATCCCCTGTCTGTTGATCGCCGCCTTCCTGTCCCGCAAGGCCAAGGCGGTAACTGACGACATGGAGAAACTCGGCATCGCGATCACCAACGGCATCCCAAGCGGCGAGGGGGAGGAAGACGACCCACCGCGATCTTCTCCACCCGCCCCGCCAACCGGGGGCGTGATCCTGGAGCGAGGTGAGGATGACCCCTCCCCCGAGGGGGGCGCGCTGCCCGAACCGGCATGAACACCCCCAGAGACACCGGCCGCCCCGACGCCCCCCCCAACCGCCACCCCATCCCGGCCGGCGGCCCTCAAAATGATGCCTGAGCCTTTGCAAAACGCGTTCGCCTCGGGCCTGGAGCTCTGGGGGCGCGGCGGCTGGGCGATGATCCCGCTGGCGATCAACGCCCTCATCCTCTACGCCATCGCCGCCCGGATCCGGCTCACCCTCTGGGGCAAAGGCCTAGCCGCATTGCCACGCCACCCCGACGGCGACTCGGCACGGGACTACATCGAGGGGCGCGGCGTCGACCTCCCCGAGCCGGCGACGATGGCCGAGGGGACCGCCGCATTCGACGAACTGCGCCTGCGCGAACTGCCCCCGATCGACCGCAACCTACGCTTCATGAAGGCCGCCATGTCCGCGGCGCCCCTCTGGGGGTTGCTCGGCACGGTCACCGGCATGCTGAAGACCTTCGGCGGCCTGTCGCAGGGCGGCGGCGACGAGACCATGGGCACCATCTCCAAGGGCATCTCGGAGGCCCTCATCACCACCCAGACCGGGCTGATGATCGCCATCCCCGGATACTTTTTCTACTACTACCTCGCCGGCCAGAGGGAGCGCTTCGCCGCGGTGATCGCCCGGCTGGAGACCGCCGCGACCCAGGGCATCATCCACGCGACCTGACCCACAGCCGACCCGTGCGCCGCATCGAGAGCCCCATCGCCGAAGACGAGGACGAGATCGACATCTCGCCGCTCATCGACTGCGTCTTCATCCTCCTCATCTTCTTCATCGTCACCACCGTGTTCGAGAAGGAGCCGGACGCCGCGATCACCAAGGTCCCCACCGTCTCGGAGGAGAAGCTGCTCCGCAACAGCATCTTCATCGGCCTCACCGCCGACGGCGGGGTGATCTACGGCAGCGACGACATCGGCGTCTCCGGCCTGCAGCCCCTCGTCCGGCGCATCGTGAGGAAGGAGCCCGACAAACCGGTGGTTTTCAAAGTCGACACCAACGCCCCCGCCGAACTGCTGGTGCGCTGCATCAACGAGGCGACCCTCGGTGGCGCCAGGCGCACCAGCATCGCCTCCGAATGACCATGCGCAGGTTCCGCTCCAGCGACGAGGAAGACGAGGCGCAGATCGACATCTCGCCGCTCATCGACTGCGTCTTCATCCTCCTCATCTTCTTCATCGTCACCACCCGCTTCATCGACGAGAGCGGCTTCGCCGTCGACAAGCCGACGCCGTCCTCCGACCCCAGCGAGGCGGACAGCGACAGCGCCTCGTTCCGCATCGACGACGGCGGCCAGATCTACTTCGACAACTCCCCGATCCCCCTCAACCAGGTGCGCGCCAAGGTCGCCAGCACCCTCCAGCGCAACAAGGAGGCCCCGGTGGTCATCCAGGTGGGGATCGAGACGCGCGCCGGCGTCGCCCTGCAGGTGCAGGACCAGGCGCGGCTCGCCGGCGCCACCAAGATCACCATGTCGAAACAGCGGTAGGTGGCGCGCCAGAGTCCATGCCTCCGGCGAAACCGTCACTTTGGTAACAAAACTGTGACCATTTTTTCCCGGCCGACCCAAGGGGGGCTCGGAATAGTCGGACGCGATGGATCAACGAAGAGCCCCCGCTGAGCGACTAGAGACGATGAAGAGCCGCCTCAAAGGCCTTGGCTCCCTGTTGTTCGGGATCTTCTTCGCCGCGCTGGTCTTCATGGCTCTGCCCTTCCTGCAGATGGTCGCCAACCTCAACAAGAAGGAATACGTGGTCAACGAGGTCGTCACCACCGACGACGAGCCGCCCCCCGCCGAGCTCGAACAGCCCGAGCCCGAGGAGCCCGAGCCCGAGGAGCAGCCCCCCGCCCCGGCACCCCAGCAGCTCAGTTTCAACGACTTCGCCCAGGGCGTCAGCCTCGGTGACGGCCCGGGCAACGCCCCCTTCGTCCGCAACGCCCTCGAGGACGCGTTCAAGAACCGCTCGCAGAACGCCATGGCGCTCGGTGGGGCAGTCAAGGAACCCCGCCCGATCAAACGCGTCCCGCCCCGCGTCCCGAGCTCCCTGAAGGGCGCCTCCATCGCCGGCACCGTCAAGGTGGAGTGCGTGGTCGATGCCAACGGCCGCGTGCTGAACCCACGCATCGTCGGCGGCGCCCCGGACCCCCGCCTCGAACAGCCGACCATCGCGGCCGTTCTCAAATGGCGGTTCGAACCCGGGACGCGCGACGGCGTCAAGTGCCCGTTCAAGGTCCGCATCCCCATCCGCTTCTCCTAGGCGCCCGGCCGATGCCCCCCTCCCCCCGGCTGCATCTGGGCGCGGCCCTGTCCGCGCTCGCCCTCCTGGCGACCCCGTCCGGGCTGGCCGCGGCGCCGCCCCCGGCGACCGCCGCGGCACGCCCCCAGCTGATTGACGCGACCGACATGTGGCGCGACCCGATGTTCCGCAAACACCTGCTGGGGTCGTTCGGCATCAACAGCGCCATCGAGCCCCCGCTGGCCGACGGGGAGCAGGAGTTCTTCGCCGAGGTCACCGCGATGATCGCCGACAAGCCGCGCGAGGCGCGCGACAAGATCCTCGCCTACTTGCGCGAGAACCAGGAGGCCTCCGCGCTCTTCGACTTCAACGCCGGCAACATCTACTTCAACGAGGGCAACAAGAGACGCGCCGCCCTCCTGTTCAAAGCGGCGCTGGAGAAGTACCCCAACTTCCGCCGCGCCCACCAGAACCTGGCCATGCTCTACGTCGGCGCGGGGCGGCACGACCTGGCCATCGAGCACTTCTCCGAGGCCGTCCGGCTCGGCGCCAACGACGGCACTATCTTCGGGCTGCTGGGCGGCTCCTACGCGATGACGGAGCGGTTCGCCGCCGCCGAGTCGGCCTTCCGCAACGCGATCCTGATGCAGCCGGCTGTGAAGGAGTGGAAGCTCGGCCTCGCCCAGTCGCTGCTGATGCAGGAGCAGTATGGCAGCGCCGCCGCCATCATCGGCAAGATGATCGAAGCGGACCCGATGAACAAGGACCTCTGGATCATGCAGGCCGGCGCCTACATCGGGGCGAAGGAGAACCTCAAGGCCGCGGCGAACTACGAGTTCCTCGACAGCGTAGGCGTCCTGGACTCCGCCTCGCTGAAATTGCTGGGCGACATCTACGTCAACGAGAACATGCTCGGCCTCGCCGCCGACACCTACGTGCGCTCGTTCGCCGAAGACGCCGCCAAAGACGCCTCCGCCATCCTCCGGGCCACCGAGATCCTGGTGGCGCGCGGCGGCACCGCCGAGGCCAACGGCCTGCTGGCCGAGATCGAGTCCACGACCCCGGAGCTCCGCCGCGACGACCGGGTGGCGCTGCTCCGCCTGCGTGCCAAGATCGCCCTGGACAACGGGAAGCCGGAGGACGCCGCCCCCCTGCTCGAGTCGGTGCTCGACCTGGCGCCCGCGGACGGCAAGGCCATCCTGATGTACGGCGACTACCTGCGCGACGCCGACAAGATCAACCGCGCCCTGTTGATCTACGAACGCGCCCTCGAGATCGAAGGTTTCCAGGCCGACAGCCGGACCCGCCTCGCCCAGCTACACGTCCGCCAGGAGGACTTCAAAAAGGCCATCACCCGTCTCAAGCAGGCGCAGGACATCGAGCGGCGGGACGCCGTCGGCCAATACCTCGAGCAACTCGAGAAATTCGTCAAACGGCGCGGGGGCTAAGCCCCGAACCCGCCCGGAACTCCGGCGATAGGGGTCGATAGGGGCGACGACGAAACTGTCACCCTCTTTTGCCTTCCCAGACACCAAGAATCTCTATCTTCCCAGCACCACCAACCGATGGAGCGATCCACCGAGGTGGTGGCGATTTGACCCCTCCGGCCGAGCAGGGGCGGAGGTGGCCAAATTGGGGGTTGGGGATCGCTGCTGGGGAGCAGCGATCCCCATATCCCCCTCCCGCGGCCGCTCTCACACCCCCATAACCCCTCAGGGTCAACGGGTTTTCAAAATGTTTCGAAAACGTCACAATCGATCATTCGCCCTGCTGCCCCCTTCTCCAGTAAAGGGTTCCGCTCCGTGACGAAACCGTCACCTATGTGACATCGCCCCCACTCTGACACCACCTAGATGGTCGCGCCCAACTTCAAGCAACCCATGAAAGAAATCGTTAGAAATACTATGATTGGCACCGGTCTCTGTCTCGTCCTCGCCTCTTGCGGTCGCGATAGCGGAACGGGAACCTCCGTCACCATCGCCGGCTCGGACACCATGCTCCAGGTCGGCCTCGCCTGGCAGGACGCCTACAAGAGCGTCAGGAGCGATGTCACCCTCTCTGTCGAAGGGCAAGGCTCGAGCACCGGGTTTAAGGCCTTGATCAATGGCTCGGCCGACATTGCCCACTCCAGCCGCGCCATCAAGGATTCCGAGCGCGAGAAGATCGTCGAAGCGCATGGCAAGGAGCCGGTCGAGCACATCGTGGGCTTCGACGGCATCGCCGTCTACGTCCACCCCGACAACCCCGTGAAGTCGCTCACCATCGCCCAGCTCAAGGAAATTTGGGCCGATGGCGGCTCGATCAGCAACTGGAGTGCGGTCGGCGGTCCCGACGCGGAGATCCAGCGCATGGGGCGCTCGAACAGCTCCGGCACGTACGGCTTCTTCCAGAAGGCCATCCTCGGCAGTGCCGAGTTTAAGCCCGGCACAGGCGCAGCGAACGGCTCGGAGAACGTGGTGAACTTCTGCGCGACCACCCCTTCCGGTATCGGCTATAGCGGGATGAGCTACAAGAGCGACAAGGTAGGGTGGCTCTCCGTCGCCAAGGACGAGAGCAGCGAGCCGGTCGAGCCCTCCATCGCATCAGTCCAGTCGAAGGAGTATCCCATCGCCCGCCCCCTCTACATTTACACCGTCGGCGAACTCGACCCGGAGAGCCCGGCCGGCGAGTACCTCGCCTGGGTGAAGGCGGAGGGCGGACAGGCGGTCGTCTCCGAGCAAGGTTTCGTCCCGTTCAAGTAGAGCGGGATCCCGTCGTCCCCTGCAGCGCTATACCCCCGACATGGCCGACGGAAAGACATCCTCGATCAGGGCGCTCGGCTCGCGGCTCCTCGACCGCGCCGAGCCCCTGATCAAGGGGGTGATCTATGTCAGTGGATGGAGTTCCATCCTGTTTGTCGCCGCGATCTTCTTCTTCATCTTCAAGGAGGCGGCACCCGTTCTCTCTTCTGTAGACTGGGGCTCGTTCTTCTTCGAGAACCGCTGGATCCCGAACCCCGCCGACGAGAACAAGGCGCCTTCGTATGGGGCGGCAGGGATCATCTACGGCACCTTCGCGATCACCGTGGTCAGTATGCTGATCGCGATGCCGCTGGGCCTGGCGGCGGCGGTCTATATCTCCGAATTCGCCACTGGCAAGACCAAGGAGATCCTCAAAATCCTGGTCGAGTTGTTGGCGGCTATCCCCTCGATCATCTGGGGTTTCATCGGCCTGGTCATCATGAGCCCGATCATCCAGTGGGTCTTCGGCGTCGAGGTCGGGGTCAACCTGTTCAACGCCTCGCTGATGGTCGCGTTCATGGCGATCCCGCTCATCGTCTCGATCAGCGAAGACTCATTGCGCGCCGTGCCGGACTCGTACCGGGAGGCGGCGCTCGCCCTCGGCGCCAGCCGCTGGGAAATGATCTACCGCGTGTTGTTCCCCGCGGCCAAGAACGGCCTCCTCGCCGCCGCTATGCTGGGCGTCGGCCGGGCTGTCGGTGAGACCATGGCCGTCTGGATGGCGTCTGGCGGCACGGAGCAGTTCGGTTTGCTCTTCGACCGCGTAAAGGCGATGACCGCGACGATCGCCTCGGAGATGAAGGACACCGCCCACGGTGACGAACACTACCAGATGCTGTTCGTCATCGGCATCGTCCTCCTCATCATCTGCGTCATCATCAACGTCCTCTCAGACCTCGTCATCAAAGGGGTGAAGAAGAAGCACAGCTAGCCCCCGATGGCCGCCCCACGAGCCCAACACCCCTTCACGGCGAGCTCGCACGAGCGGACCAAGCTGTTTCGTGAGAAGGTCGCGCGCAACCTCATGCTCGTTGCCGCGCTGGCGCTGATCGTCCCGGTGCTCGCGATCATCGTCTACCTCTTCTACAAGGCGTCCCCGGTCCTCTCGTTCAGCTATATCATCGACGACCCGGGGCCGATGGGGAAGTCCGGGGGCATCTGGCTCCCGCTGATGGGCACCTTCTACCTGGTACTGACGTCCCTGTTTATCGTCGCCCCGATCGGCATCCTCGCCGGGATCTATCTCAACGAATACGCCCCAGACAACTGGCTCACCCGCGCCATCGGCATGGCCGTCACCTCGCTCGCCGGAGTGCCGTCCATCGTCCACGCCATGTTTGGGGTCGGCGCGTTCGTCGCATTCATGAAGATGGGCGAGAGCCTGATCGCCGCCGCCTGCACCATCGCGGTGATGACGATCCCCGTCATCGTCACCGCCACCCGCGAGGCGCTCGCCGCGGTCCCGATGTCTTTCCGCGAGGCCTGCTGGAACATGGGCGCGACCAAATGGCAGACGACTCGCACGATCGTCCTCCCCAACTCGGTCTCGGGGATCCTCACAGGGGTCATCCTCGAAGTCTCGCGCGCTGCCGGCGAGACCGCCCCGATCCTCTTCACCGGCGCCGCCGCCAGCGTCGCGATCAACACCTCGAGCCTCGACCGCAAGCTCGTCCCCTACGACCTCGACGACAAGTTCATGGCGCTATCCTACCACCTCTACATGGTCGCCGACAAGATCGCCGGCATGCCGGAAGAGATGAAGTTCGGCGTCGCCGCCGTGCTTATCGCGCTCATCCTCTCCATCAACAGCGTCTCGATCGCCCTGCGCAGCTGGCTGCGCTCCCGCAAGAAGTGGTAACGACGGGCTCCGCCCCCCCTAAGATGCCCGACCACCACCACATCGACTTCCGCAACGTCACCGTCCGCTATGGCAATGACATCGCGCTCGACGGGCTCGACTTCCATGTCCGCAAGAACACCATCTTCGGCATCGTCGGACCGGCGAACTCGGGCAAAACCACACTGCTCAAGTGCATCAACCGCACCATCGACTTCACCTCGACCGCCAGCGTCGATGGCCGCGTTCGCATCGACGGCGAAAACGTCCGTGAGATCAAGAACGTCTACTCGCTGCGCCGGCGGATCGGCATGGTGTTCCCCCTCCCCGTGGGGCTGCCGCTGTCGATCTACGAGAACGTCGCCTACGGCCCACGCCGCGCGGGCATCCACGACAAGGGCCAACTCGACGAGATCGTCGAGCGTTGCCTGAAGCAGTCCGTCCTCTGGGATGAGGTCAAGGATCGGCTGCATTCCCTGGGCACAAAGCTCTCCGGGGGGCAACAGCAGCGGCTCACCCTGGCGCGCGCCCTGTCGCTGGAACCGGAGATCCTCTGCCTCGACGAGTTCTCCATCGCCATCGACCCGGTCACCACGATGAAGATCGAAGACGTGCTTGTGAACCTGAGAGAGAAGATGACCATCATCCTGGTCACCAACCTGATCCAGCAGGCGCAGCGCATCGCCGACGACATGATGTTCCTCAACGACTCCGACATCGTCGAGATCGGCCCCACCGCCGAGCTGTTCGCCAACCCAAAGCACACGCTCACCGCCAAGTACCTCTCCGGGGAGATGGGCTAGCACCGAGATGGACTCCTCCACAACCAGCCAGGCAAACCCCGCGGGGGCCAGCGCGCCCGAGGGCGCCGGCCAGATGAGCATCCGCACGCGCGACGTCGACCTCTTCTACGGGGACTTCCAGGCCCTCTTCGGCGTCTCCGTCGACATCAAGCCGAACATCATCACCTCGCTCATCGGCCCGTCGGGCTGCGGGAAAACCACCCTGCTGCGCTCGTTCAACCGGATCAACGAACGTTACGGAAACGTCACCACCAGGGGCACGATCGAGATCTTGGGCAAGAACATCTACGACGCCGACGTCAGCCTCCCCGAGCTGCGCAAGTCGGTGGGCATGGTGTTCCAGCGCCCCAACCCGCTCCCCATCTCCATCTACGAAAACATCATCTTCGGGCTCCGTTCCCACACCCCGAAGCCGGAGCTCGGGCGCCGGGGCGACCTCGACGACATCGTCGAGTCGGCGCTGCGGGAGGTCCAGCTGTGGGAGGTGACGAAGAACAGGCTGAAGGACCGCGCCACCACGCTCACCCTCGAGCAGCAGCAGAAGCTGTGCATCGCCCGCCTGCTGCCACTCAAACCCCAGGTCATCCTGATGGACGAGCCCTGTTCGGCGCTCGACGCCGACGGCATCGAGCGGGTCGAGGAGCTCATCTCCGAGTTGCGCGAACGCTTCACCATTGTCATGGTTACCCATAACATGGGGCAAGCCAAACGGGCCAGCGACGAGTGCATCTATATGTACCTCGGGAAGATCATCGAACACGCGCCGACGGCCGAGCTGTTCCTGAACCCGAGGGAAGAACAGACGGCGATGTACATCGAGGGCCGCTACGGCTAGCGGCCAACTGCAGAACCAACCACCCGACAACCGACCATGTCCAACGACTCGACCCACATCCTTGGCAACTTCCAGAAGGCGCTCGACGACCTGCAGGCCGACCTGTCACGGATGGCGAGCCTCGTCGAGAAGAACTTCGACTCCGCCCTGCGCGGGCTGGTCGGCAGGGACAACAACGCCTGCGCGGAGGTCATCGCCGACGACGAGGAGATCGACCAGCTCGAGAAGAAGATCGACCAGGACGGCCTGAGGATCATCATGTTATACCAGCCGGTCGCCTCCGATCTGCGGACGGTGGTGTCGGCGATGAAGGTCTCCTCGAACCTCGAGCGGGTCGCCGACCAGGCGGTCGGCATCGCGAAGCGGGCGCGCAAGATGAACAAGAACCCCGAGATCCCGGAGGCTCGGCTCATCGAGCCTCTCCACGAAACCGCCGCCAAGCTCCTGCGCCGGGCGATGGACGCTTTCCGGAAAGGGGACGTCGACGCCGCCGTCGATGTGAAGCGAGCGGACGACGAGTTGGACAAGGCATACAAGGAGCTCGCCAAGAACCTCACCAGACGCATGGAGGGCGACCCGGGCCGCATCAAGGACTACCTCGACCTACAGTTCATCGCCCGCTTCCTCGAACGCGTGGGCGACCATGCGAAGAACATCTGCGAGGACGCGGTGTTCGCCGAGGCAGCGGTGGACATCCGGCACGGGGGGGAACTCCCGAGCGACTCCTGACACGCGCCGCCCCTCACCCGATATGTGACACGCCCGTCACATATCGTTTTCTCCACCTCGCCAGGAGCAGCAGGTATACTAACCCCCACGCCAGTTTGTGACGGCTTCGTAACATCCTTTGCATTTCGACCGGAGCGCGCACCCCTAGGTTCCGGTCAAACGCCAGATGTACCGGATACTCATCGCTGAAGACGAAAGCGACGTCAGGGATCTCGTGAGCTTCAACCTCCAACGGGAGGGCATGGAGACTCTCGCGGCCAAAGACGGTATCGAGGCTGTCGACCTCGCCTGCAAGGAGACCCCCGACATGGTCATCCTCGACCTGATGCTCCCCGGGCGGAACGGCTTCGCCGTGTTCAAGGAGCTCCGCCTGGACTCCCGCACCAAGGCGATCCCGATCATGATGCTCACCGCCAAGGCGCAGCTCGACGACGTCATCGCGGGCCTGGAGCTCGGGGCCGACGACTACCTGACCAAGCCGTTCAGCCCGAAGGAGCTCGTGCTCCGCGTCAAGGCGCTGCTCCGGCGCTCCAAGGTCACCAGCGGCAACGCCGTCGTGAAGGTCGGTAAGTTCCAGCTCGACAAGAACACCCTACACTGCTTCATCGACAGCGAGAAGGTCGACCTCACCCCGACGGAGTTCAAGCTGCTGCTCCTGATGGTCGAGCGCGAGGGCCAGCCCCAGGAGCGGGGCGACCTGCTGCGCGAGGTCTGGGGCTATCGCGACACCGCGAACACCCGCACCCTCGACACCCACGTGAAACGCCTGCGCGAGAAGATCGGCGCCCAGGCTTCGTGCATTGAGACCGTCCGCGGTGTGGGCTACCAGTTCCGCAACATCGCGTGACCCCGCTCCTCATAGCCCTCTCCGCACTCCTCGCCTTCCTCCTCTGGAACCAGACACGCAAGGTCAACGGATACCTGCGCAGGCTCTCCGAGGCCCTGCTCAACCACGACCGCAGCGCCCTCGGCGGAGAGCCCTTCGACAGGGCGCCACCCGCCGTCCGCGAGCTCGAACGGCACATCTTCGAACAGCTGTTCGAGACCGAGACGCTGGAGAGGCGGGTGACGCGCCGGGAGGACCTCCTCGGGGCGATCGTCGAGGGGCTCGGTGACGCGGTGCTGGTTTTCGACCAGAACCTGACGATCCGCTTCATCAACCCCAGCGCGAGCAACCTGTTCGGCTGGGACAGCGACAGCCCGCCGCTCGACCGCAACGCCGCCGCATGTATCGGCAACATCGACCTCGTCGGCATGCTCGAGGACTGCGTCACGCACGGGCGCTGGGAGAACGCCGAGATCACCCATAGCGTCCCGGGCGAGTCCGAGGTCGGGCGCCGGGTCCTCGAGGTCGACGTCGCCCCACTGCAGCGCGACGACTCGGGCATGGTGACCCGGGCGCGCGCGGTGCTGCACGACGTCAGCGCCGCACACCAGCTCGAGCAGGTCCGCAAGGACTTCGTCGCCAACGCCTCCCACGAACTCCGGACCCCCCTCACCGTCATCAACGGCTACCTGGAGAACCTCCTCGACACCGAGCTCGAGGACAGGGACATGTCGCTGCGCTTCCTGGGCGTCATGCGGAAACATGGCGAGCGGATCGCCCGGATCATCGAGGACATGCTGACGATCTCGAAGCTCGAGTCGGGCTTCGACGGCATCGAGGACAAGCGCTTCGAGCTCCGCAAATGCGCGGAGGAGGTCGCCGTGCGCCTGGCGCCGCTGGCCGACGCCAAGGACGCGCAGATCGTCCTCGACATCCCGGACGATGACGAGATCGCCGGCGACGCCTTCTACTGGGACCAGATCTTCTTCAACCTGATAGAGAACGCGATCAAAGAGAACGACGCCCCCGGCCTGACCGTGACGGTGGCGATGCGGCGGACCGGGAAGTACGACGAGATCGTCGTCGCCGACGACGGCGTCGGCATCCCGAAGGCCGCGCTACCTTACATATTCAAACGCTTCTACCGGGTCGACACCAACCGGGGCGCGGAGAAGAAAGGTACCGGGCTGGGCCTCTCGATCGTGAAACGGGCCGTGGAGGCACACGGTGGGGAGATCCGTGTCGAGAGCACGCCTGGCGTGCGGACCGCCTTCGTCATCAACTTGCCCGGTCAAGGGGACGCCCCCGCCGCGTCAGCGACCCGCGATGAGGCCGAAGGCCAGTAGCCCAGCGCCCACCAGGCCGATCGCGAAGGCACCCATCAGCCGCCCACGCTGAACGAGGATCGCCTCGCCCAAACGCTCTATCCGCTTCTCGAGCGAACGGCGGCGCATCCAACTCCGCTTCTGCTTCTCGTATCGCTCCCGCCAATCGGTATCCGATCCAAACTCCGCAGAGGGGACGATCGTCCGCCGCGCCCGGAACGCCGCCGTGTCGGATCCCGCGCCGGTCACCGCCAGCACCTTTGACTCCCCCACCCTAGCTTCCACCGACCCCCCACAAAATGGGCACTTCCCGCGGCTACCCTCCTGGCTGACCCTGGCCGACAGGCGACCCCCACAACCATTGCAATCAAACTGAAGGCGTTCTTCCTGCCTTGTCTGGAGAACGGTAGAGCTGTGATGAATCGCAGAACCCATTGGATACCTAAATACTTATTGAGAATTATAAATATTTAGGAAAGCTTAAGCAATTTCGCAAGCGTAAAATCGCGAGAATCGCAGGAACTGTGAAAATTAGAGCTGACGCCGAATCCCACTGATTAACACGAAAGTTCTGAAAAGCCCTCGTAACCTGCTTGTTATTAGCGATTTGCAAGACCCTCTGCGTTCCGCAGCGGTCGATAGGGTCCCTTTAGGGATGCGTGGAAAACTCCTTCTGGAGCATTCCAGGTGGGCTCCCGTTCTTCCGCCGCGCGCTCCAGCACATCCCTGCCAGAAAAGACCCATCCTTTATGGAGGACATATTCGAACGCCTTTGACCGGAGACGGCGAATCGCCCCCCCATCGCTCACAAGCGACGGTATGTATGCCTCGCAGCCGGTGCTGGCGCTGGCGGCCCCCGGATGACATGGTGACCGCTCGGTGATTGCAAGCCGGGCGGGCGGCAGGGGCCCAAGTCCGCGAAGCTCGTTGGGGTAGGTCCCCGTGCAAGCGACTGGACCGCTGTGGCCGACACCGACATG
>JANQMB010000209.1 GCA_028280355.1 Verrucomicrobiales bacterium | reverse complement strand
CAACTTCTCGAAGGCGCCCGGGGGTGCGCTCCCGCCTTCGCGCGATAGCGGGGGCGTCGTCTGCGGCGCCGACTTCGACCGCGACGGGGACGTCGGCCTGTTTGTCGGGGGGCGCGTCGTCCCGGGACGCTACCCGGAAGCCCCGACGAGCCACCTGCTGGTCAACGACGGCAAAGGGAACTTCTCCGAGGCGGCGCCGGAGGCGCTCGCCAAGACGGGGCTGGTCACCAGCGCGGTGTGGTCGGACATCGACTCGGACGGATGGATCGACCTTCTCGTCACCCACGAGTGGGGGCCGGTGAAGGTCTTTCACAACCGGGAGGGAACCCTGGCGGACATCACCGCGGAGTGCGGGACCGCCGACTGGCTCGGATGGTGGAACAGCATCGCGGCGGCGGACATCGACGGCGACGGCGACATGGATTTCGCAGTGGGCAACGTGGGATTGAACACGAAGTATCACGCGTCGCCAGAGCACCCGGCGCTGCTCTACTACGGGGATGTCGATGGGACCGGCCGGCCGCGTATCATCGAGGCCGAGTTCGAGGGCAAGATCTGCTACCCCGTGCGCGGTCGCAGCTGTTCGAGCGAGGCCATACCGGGCCTGAAGAAGAAGTTCAAATCTTTCAAGTCGTTCGCCTCGGCGGCGCTCGGGGACATCTATGACGAGGGCGCCCTGGGGGGCGCCCTCAAGCTGTCCGCGAACACCCTGGAGAGCGGGATTTTGATCAACCGGCTGGAGGGCGGTAAGCCGAAGTTCGAGTTCAGGGCGCTGCCGCGCCTGGCCCAGATCTCGCCGGTGTTCGGCATGGCGTTCACCGAGCTCGACGGCGACGGGGACCCCGATCTCTACCTCGTCCAGAACTTCTTCGGGCCGCAGCGCGAGACGGGCCGGATGAACGGCGGCGTCAGCCTCCTCTTGAAGAACCGGGGCGGGGGTGACTTCGAGCCCGTGTGGCCCGACCGGAGCGGCCTGGTCGTCCCGGGCGACGCCACCTCGTTGACGGTCTGCGATCTCAACCGCGACGGGCTCCCCGACTTCTATGTCGGGGTCAACGATGGCCAGCAGCTGGCCTTCGAACGAACGGGTCAGGACCCTTCCGGCACGCTCTGCCTCCAGCTGCGCGGGGGGGCTGGGAACCCCGACGCCTCCGGCGCTAGGGTGACGGTCTTCTCGAAAGGGCGCCCGGCCCAGACGCAGCAGGTGACCGCCGGTGGTGGGTACCTTTCACAGTCGTCGCCGCGGCTCTACTTCGGTCTGGGCGACGCGGGCACGGCTGGGGTCGAGAAGATCGAAGTGGTCTGGCCTGGGGGCGGAAAGACGACCCACCAGATCGACGAGCTCGGTCGGGAGAAGGGTCGTTTCTGGCTGTCGGAATAGACGGCCGTGGGATGGGCGCCCGCCCCGCTACAGCATCTCGTCGAGCGCCCCGCCGGAGAGGTGGGCGGTGTCGCCCCAGGTGCGGAGCTGCCAGGCCTCGCCGTGCCACTCGAGGATGTTGAGCGCGCTGTTGGGGATGTGGAACCGCCGCGGGACCTCGAGGCCGATGCCCATGCAGTCGCGCATCGCCATCGACACCACCCCGCCGTGGGTGACACAGAGGATCTGCTCGCCGTCGTGGGCCTCGGCGAGCGCGCGCAGTGCGGCCGTCGACCGCCCGAACAGGTCCGCCCAGCTCTCGCCCCCCTCCGGGCAGTACCCGGGGTCGCCGGAGATGTGCTGCCGATGGTCGTCGGGCAACTGCTCGGCGATCTGCGGGTAGGTGAGCCCCTCGAGGACGCCGAGGCCGCGTTCGCGCAGGCCGGGGACCGCCTCGATCTCACCCGCCTGCCCGATCGGGTCGCAGATGCGCTGCGCCGTCTGCATCGCCCGCCCGAGGTCGGAGACATAGACGGCTGCGAAGCCCACGCCACCCCGGGCGAAACGCTCTCCCAGCTGGGAGGCCTGACGCTCGCCATGGGGGGTCAGCGGGCTGTCCATATGCCCCTGGTGGATCCCGTCGCGGTTCCATTCGGTCTCGCCGTGGCGGATGAGATAGACTGTCGTCACGGGGCAGACCTCGGTCGGCAAAGCAGATCCGACAAGCGAATATCCACCCTATCGACACCCCCACCGCCCCCACGCCACCCGGGGTCGCCACAGCGGGGAAATACCACCCTCGGGAGCCCGCCGGCCATGAAGACACTCACTTCCAACGCGTTATGGAAATTATAATTTCCGCTTGCGAGCTAGAGTTTGTCTGTCATGTTAGTGGCGTCTTGGGGGGGGAGGCTTGTGATCAACCGAAAGAGACCGTGCGGAACGAAGAGACAAAGACTTTTACTGGAAGGGTAGAACTCGCCAGGAACTTCAAAGCGACGCCTCGCGTCATCGAGGCGGAGATCGGCTATACCGTGGAGAACGGCCAGCCGAAGTTCCTGACCATCGAGGCCGAAGGTCGGCGGCTGCCGATCAGGGAGGTGAGCGAGAGCAGTTTGTTGCAGGCCTACCTCCACCGCAGACCCAGCAGCTGCTAGGCCCGGTCCAGGCGCATCGGGTCGATGCGCGGTGCACGAGAGGCAGATTGCAATCTGCCACCGGCGGTCGAGGGTGGCTGCCGATGAACACCGAGGGCAAACCGGCCGACGGCCCGGAAGAGATGCGGTATGCCATGGTCGGCGACGACCCCATGGACGCCGGAGGGCGACTCGAGAAGTACACCGGCGAGGTCGGCTGGTCCTACCTCGAGCCCCACTTCGAGAGCGGCGCCCTGCTCTACGTCGACCCCGCGCTGACCATCACCGAGGTCGGCCGGGCGATCGGCGACGACGATACGGCCAAGGTCGAAGGGTGGTTGAAGAGGGGTGACCTGATCAAGCCCGGCTCCCCGCACGCGGCACACTGGAAGGGGTCCGGGGCGCGCTTCGTGGCACTGGTGGTGTCGCCTTTCGTCCTGATCCAGCCCTGCGAGCCCGGCTAGACCGGAGGCGGTCGACCCGGCGCCCGCGGCGGGCTGCACGGGGGGGCGCCCGCGAAGACCATGGCCGACCGACAGCCCCCATCCCCCACCGCCCCCGCGGTCGCGGTCGCCGGCGGCAAAGACCTGGTGGTCCGATACGGCACCCAGGTCGTCCTCGACGGGGCGACGCTCTCCATCCACGAGGGCGACCGCATCGGGCTGGTCGGCCGCAACGGCAGCGGGAAGTCGACCTTCCTGAAGATCGCCTCGGGGGCCGCCCTCCCCGACGCCGGGGAGTTCACGCGCCGGCGCGGCCTGGTCACCGGATACCTCCCGCAGGTGTTCGACCTCGACGAGGCCGCCGACGTGATGAAGAACGTGCTCGACGGCGCCGCCCACATCCGCGACCTGATCGCCGAATACGGGACGGCCAGCGGCGCCGAGGCCGAGCGCCTGCTCGACCGGATCAACGCCCTCGACGGCTGGGAGCTCGAGCAGCGGGCGACCGCCCTGATCAACCACCTGCACGCACCCGCCCCGGAGACCCCCGTGGCGCCGCTCTCCGGCGGCGAGAAACGCCGGGTCGCCCTATGCCGGGCGCTGCTCGCGAAACCCGACCTGCTGATCCTCGACGAGCCGACCAACCACCTCGACACCGGGGCGATCGAGTGGCTGGAGACCTTCCTCGCGCGCTACAACGGCACCTGCCTCTTCGTCACCCACGACCGCTACTTCCTCGACAACATCGCCACCCGCATCGTCGAGCTGGCACGCGGCGGGTTCCGGTCCTACCAGGGGAACTACACCGACTTCCTCCTCGCCCGCGCCGAGCGGGCGGCCGCCGAGGGGCGCGCGGAGCACAAGCGGCAGCAGTTCCTCAAGCGCGAGCTGGCCTGGGTGCGGCGCTCGCCGAGCGCGCGGAGGACGAAGTCGAAAGACCGCATCGAACGCTACTACGCCGAGGCGGGGAAGGACGCGCCCGAGGAGGAGCTCGACGTCGAGCTCCTCATCCCCCCCGCCCCCAAACTCGCCAACCGCGTCATCGACGCCGAGGGGGTCGGCATGGCCTTCGGCGACCGGCAGCTCTTCCGCGACCTCGACCTCAAGCTCGAGGCCGGCCAGCGGCTCGGGGTCGTCGGCCGCAACGGCCTCGGCAAATCGACCCTGGTGAAGATCCTCCTCGGCCTGCTCGAACCGGCCTCGGGTTCCGTGCGGCATGGCGCGCGCACCGAGGTCAACTTCGTCGACCAGGCGCGCCTGCAGCTCGACGAGGAGGCCTCGGTCTTCGAGGAGGTCGGCGGGGGCACCGAGACGGTGCGCCTGGGCGAGGCGACGCTCGGCCTGCGCGCCTACCTGCGCCGCTTCCTGTTCACCGACGAGCGGATCAACACCAAGATCCGCCTGCTCAGCGGCGGCGAGCGCAGCCGCGTGCTGCTGGCCAAGATCCTCAAACGCGGCGGCAACGTGCTGGTGCTCGACGAGCCCACCAACGACCTCGACCTCAACACCCTGCGCCTGCTCGAGGAGGCGCTGGTCGGTTTCGCCGGCTGCGCGATCGTCGTCAGCCACGACCGCTATTTCCTGAACCGCGTCTGCACCTCCATCCTCGCCTTCGAGGGCGGCGGCGAGGTGCGCTACCAGGTCGGGGACTACGACTACTACCTCGAGAAACGCGCCGGGCGGGAGGCCGCCGGGCGGGCCGCGGCGGCGGCGACCAAGCCGCCCAAGGCCGGGGGGGCGGGCGCCACGGGGGCCGGCGGCCCCCGCAAGCTCAGCTACAACGAGCAACGCGAGTTCGACTCCATGGAGGACGAGATCACCGCCGCCGAAGGGCGGCTCGCCGAACTCGACGCCGCCTTCGCCGACCCCGAGTTCTACCAGAAACACAAAGACGACTGGCAGGAGCTCGAGGCGGAGCAGAAGGAGACGCGCGAGAAGATCGCCAGCCTCTACGCCCGCTGGGAGGAGCTCGAAGCCATCCGCGCGGCCTACGAGGAGTCGCGTGGACGCTGAGCCGCTCCCCTTCTATCGCCCGCGGACGATCTGGGTGGCTGGGGGCGATGCGGAAAAAGGGTACGGGCCCACCGAATATGCTCTAGGGTTCCCCCATGGACGTCGAACGCGTGAAATACATCATCTGGGCCGCCGACATGGACCGCTGCGCCGCCTTCTACCGCGAGACCATGGGCGCCGAGGTGCTGCGGCAGAACGAGCACATCGCCGAGCTGGAGGTGGGCGGGGCGGTCATCGGCATCCACGGCGGCGGCGAGGGCAAGCGAACCTGGACCGGGATGAGCTTCCAGGTGGCGGACGTCGTCGCCGGGGCGCGCGAGATCGTCGCGGCGGGCGGCTCGCTGACCCGGGAGCCGGAGCC
>JANQMB010000200.1 GCA_028280355.1 Verrucomicrobiales bacterium | reverse complement strand
TGCGCTCCCCGGCGATAGCCCATCCAAGAGACTACCACGCCACGCTAAAGCCGTCGCCTAAAGGCGAGGGTTTCAACCCTCCCAGAGTGGGACAATGATCGCGGGTGCCACAGCGAGGGGTTTCCCCCGGCCGTTAGGCGCGGCGGGGATTTTCGAACACGCCCTGGTGCGCCTTGCCACCGACCGCGCCACGCGCTTGACTCTCGCGGTGGACCTAGCGACCCCAGAACGCCGCGCGGCGGCCGTCCGCATCACCATCGCCGCAGCGCTCGCCGCCGGGATGCTCAGTTCCTGGCGACTCTGGTTCGACCCCTCCAGGAGCTTCCCGAAGACCCCCCTGTTCGGCGCCCTCGACGGCACCCCCGCCTGGGTCGGTGCCTCGCTCGCCGCGGCCGCGATCCTGTCCTGCCTGTGCGCCGCCGCCCTCCCCTCCCGCCGGCTCCCTTTCCTCATCGCACTGGGGGCGAGCCTCGGTCTGGCGGCGCTCGACCAGATGCGCTGGCAGCCGTGGTGCTACCAATACTGGATCACCCTGCTGGCGCTGACGCCGATCGGCCGACCCGGGGCGCGCCCGCCCGGGGCGACCCTCGATGTCGTGCGCTGGACGCTCGTCGCCACCTACCTCTGGTCCGGGCTCCACAAATGCCATGGCGGTTTCGCGCGCCACTACCGGTCGGACCTCGTCGCCGACCTCATCGCCGGCACCCAGGGCCCGGTCGGGGAGCTCGTCCGGTCGGGCGCTTACCAGGCCGGCCCGTCGGAGGTCCTGATCGCGATCCTGCTGGCGATCCCGCGCACCCGGGCGTACGGCGTCGTCCTCGCCTGCGGCCTCCACCTGCTCATCCTTCTCCTCCTCGGCCCGCTCGCCGACGGTGACAACCCGGCGATCTGGCCGTGGAACGCGGCGATGATCGCGCTGGTCATCACGCTGTTCTGGAGGCACCGGGACGGTATCTGGAACCTGCCGCCGAACCCCACACAGAGGGCGGTCGCCGTGACCGTCGCCGCCCTCGTCTTCGCGATGCCGGCGCTTTCGCTCGGCCGGGCATGGCCCAGATACCTATCCTTCCACCTCTACTCCGGCACCGAGCAGCGGCTGCAGCTGGTCCTGACCCCCAGCGGTGTCGCCAGGCTCGACCCCCGCCACCGGACCCTGCTCGTCGACTCACCAGCCTCGCCCCAATTACAGGTGATCGACTTCCAGACCTGGTCGCTCGCCGAGTTCGGCGCGCCGGTGGTCGACGAGGACCGGGTCCTCCTCTATATCGGGCGGGCGCTCGCCGACCGCTTCGGCCTCGGCGACGCCGACGGGTTCTTCTACAGGGACTTCCCCCATTTCCAGAGGCAGCGGGGCTGGGACCGGTACACCCCGGGAGAGATGCGCGCGTTCGATACCTTCCCCCCCCTCCGGCAACCCTGGGCCCGCTAGCCGACGGCCGGCTTGCCATTGGGGCGGCGCCCGGTTTCAATCGCGGTCGATGCAAGGCCTCACCCTCGCGCTCGCCTCCCTCTTCACGGTCACCCCGCTCGCCGGCGCGAAGCCGAACATCGTCCTCGTCCTCGCCGACGACATGGGGTACGGCGACGTCCGCGCGCTCAACCCAAAGTCGGGGATCCCCACCCCCAACCTCGACCGCCTCGCCGCCGGGGGCATGACGTTCACCGACGCCCACTCGCCCTCGGCCGTCTGCACCCCCACCCGCTACGCCACCCTCACCGGGCGCTACTGCTGGCGCGGCAGGTTGAAGCGCGGGGTGCTCAACGGTTACAGCCCGCCGCTGATCGAGGACGGCCGCGAGACCATCGGCTCGCTGCTGGCGGCGGAGGGTTACCACACCGCCTGCATCGGCAAGTGGCACCTCGGGCTCGGCTTTGTCCGCGAGGGGGGCGGGCAGGGGGAGGGGAAATTCGGCTACACCAGAGCCCTCACCGACGGCCCCCACACGCGCGGTTTCGCATACTCCTTCGTGATCCCCGCCTCGCTCGACTTCCCGCCCTACGTGTACATCGAAGACGGCACCGTGACCGCACCCCCAGACCGGGTACAGCCCGCGGCGAAGTTCCCGGGCTTCCTGCGCCGCGGGCCGATCGGCGCCGACTTCGTGATGGAGGACGCCCTCGACGAGATCGTCGGGCGCGCGGCGGCCTACCTGAAGGCGCGCGCCGCCGACAAGGAGAAGCCTTTCTTCCTCTACCTCCCCCTCACCTCGCCCCACAAGCCGGTCCTCCCCCACGCGCGCTTCCGGGGCAAGACGAAACTCGGACCCTATGGCGACTTCGTCGCCCAGACCGACGCGGCGGTCGGCGTCGTCCTCGACGCGCTCGAGGCCAACGGGCAGGACGAGGACACCCTCGTCATCTACACCAGCGACAACGGCTCTTTCATGTTCCGACAGCCCGGGGGGGGCGACCACATCGACGACGAGACCGTGCAGGCCTACCGCCCTGAAAACCACACCGCCAACGGCGTGCTGCGCGGCACCAAGGCCGACATCTGGGAGGGGGGCCACCGGGTCCCTTTCTTCGCCCGCTGGCCCGCCAGGGTGAAGCCCGGGTCGAGCTGCGACCACACCATCACCCACACCGACATCTTCGCGACCTGTGCCGCGCTCGCCGGAGCCGGGCTCCCGGAGGGCGCCGGCGAGGACAGTTTCTCGCTGTTGCCACTGCTGGCGGGGGAAGGGGCCGCCTTCGATCGCGCCCCCGTCATCAACCACTCCACCAACGGCACCTTCGCCATCCGCGACGGGGGGTGGAAGCTCGTCCTTGGCAACGGTTCCGGCGGCCGCCAGGCACCCCGCGGCAAGCCCTTTGGCAAACCCTACCAACTCTACGACCTCTCGGCCGACCTCGGCGAAACCGAAGACCTCGCCGGGACCTACCCCGATGTCGTCGAACGCCTCGCCCGGCGCTGCGAGGCACTCCGCCAGGCGGGACGCAGCCGCTCTTAGCACCCCGCCCCCTGAACCTTGCGGCGGGCCGGGCAGCGTCCACCCCGGTCGTCACCGCGACGCCCGGGCGACAGCCGCGGACGGAGAAGGGCGAGCCTCAGCTGCCAGGCTCGAACACTAACACGTCGACCACCGACCAGGCATCGCCATCGAACTCGAGCACGTAGGTCGTGAACTCGTTGATGAGCTTGCTGTGCATCCAGCCGACCAGCACCTCCGCCTGCCGGGGGTGATCCGGGCGCTTGGCGGCCGTCGCCGACCACTTCAGCGCGGGCCGGCCATCGATCCACTGTGAGTTGCTCGAACGGTTGTAGAGCACCGAGGCGTCGACGACGGGCGGCCGGCGATCTTTGAGCAACTCCACCAGCGCCTTCTGGTGGAGCTCGTCCGGATCGACGATGCCGTAGGCGGCATAGTCGCCGTCCCCGAAACGCCGATCCTCCTCCGGCAGATGATCCATAGCGTACCTCAACGCCCCCAACTTCGCCCCCAACAGCCCGTCCTCGGGCACCTCCTCACGATCCCTGCCAGCGCCGCCGCCGCCGAGCTTGAACCCCTCACATCCCACCGCCACGACCGCCAGAACCCCAACGGCAGCGCCGGTGGCGAACCGGCGCCAGATGGGGAACCCGCTCGCCTTCATGGACGATCACCCTAGCGGCGATGTCCGCCCTATGCAAAAAAACGTCCCGTTCCACCGTTCTGGCGGGCGCCAATCCGGCCGGAAACCTAATGAATTGCGCCCCCCGGCGTTCTAGAATCAAGACTTGGCAGACAGGTCTGCCAATCCTATTGTTTGGAGCCGATTCCGTCCTCAGAATCGGCCTCACATCCATAGATTCCTCACACCACTGTAACCGCCAGAAGAACGGCAATGCAACAGCCTCCGTACGACCCCAATCAGCAGCATCCACCACAGGCGCACCCGCCCCAGTATCCGGACGCCTACCCGCCGCAGCCTCCCGGCGCTTACCCGCAACCGGACCAGAGCGGTTACCTCGGTACAGTCGATCCCGTCGGCGCGGTCGATCCCTCCGTCGCCATGCTGATGCAACACGACGACCCGATGGAACAGCTGGCGCGCAAACAGGAGAAGCGCGACCAGGCGATCTCGCTCGGCATCTCGATCGGCATCTGTGGCCTGCTGATGGCGGTGCTCGCGTGGTGGACGATCTCGACCTTCAAGGCGGAGGAGGTGGAACTCGTGGTCGCGGCGACCCAGGGGGCGAAGGACGCGGTGGTCGAGAAGAAGCAGTTCCAACAGAGCGTCCGCCAGAAGCCCTCGCGGCCCTCCTCGAGCCCGAGCAACACGATCTCCGCAGCCAGCGCTTCCCCGATCTCGGTCCCCTCGATCGAGACCGACCTCGAGACCCCCGACCTCGGCACCTCGTTCGGCGATGGTTTCGGCGGCGGCGGCTTCGGTGACGGGCTCGGCGGCGGGATGGGTGTCCCCAGCGTCATGAAGGGTCGCTGCGACTCGGCGGACCGGGCGGCGCGGCTGCGCAAGGCCGGCGGCAAGGCCTCCACCGACCGCGCCGTGCTCAACGCCCTGCGCTGGCTGAAGGACGTCCAGAAGGACGAC
>JANQMB010000193.1 GCA_028280355.1 Verrucomicrobiales bacterium | reverse complement strand
CCTCGGCCGCCTCGCCAGCCAGACCCCCCTCAACCGGCTGGTCCGGGGCGCGACCAGCGCCCGGGGCCTGGGCGTCCTGCTCCTGCTCACCCTCGGCGGCGAGGCGATCTCGGCCCACTGGCAACGGCTGCACTCCCTCCAGCAGGAGGCCGAAGACGAACTCGAACACGACATCCACTACACCACCTACCAGGAGTACGGCGACCCCCCGACCCCCGCCCGGCCGGACCGCGAACCGCGCCTCGCCGACGTCTACTACCGGGGTAATGACGAGCGCAACCCGGCGCTCTCCAACGGCGGGCACTACCGGACCGCGACCTTCCACATCGACCTCTGCGATGCCGCGGGGTCGGCGCTCGGCCACGGCGACCCGGCATCGGCGGAGGGGCTGTTCCTCCGCGTCCGCTTCGACCGCGCCCCCGAGACCCCCGACTACTTCTGGAAAGACGAGAGGATGGCGGACATCTACGCCACCCGCGACGCCGGCCGTTTCCATGGCAGGGCGGGGCCGCTGGCCGACCTGACCCCCATGCGGACCCTCAGCCCGATGAGCTCCTGGGAGTTCCAATACCCCCTGCTCCCCTTCGCAGCCGGCCCCGCAACAGCCCCGCTGAGGGGGATCGTCTACCTCTGCGAGAGGCGCTTCGACGATCGCGGCGCCACCATCGGCGGCCGCTTCCATTACGCCTTCCAGTTCGACCTGCGCTTCGAGGGCGGGCGGCTCTCCCCCGCGTCCGACCTATGGATGGGACCGCTCTACCGCAAGCGCTCGCTGCGGATCTGGGAGATCCCGGAGCGCGAGTGGCTGAGCCGGGAGCCGATCCCGGTGAACGCCGGCGATCGACCGACCGACGACCCCAGGCTGCTGGGGATCGAGGCCTACGAGAACGACCGCAACTGAGGCGCACCGAGCTTGCAGGCGGCGCCCTCGCCGATTAGGGGTGGGCGCATGGGCAAATACGAAGACGAGAACGTGCTGGTCGTGACGCGCGGGCTGTTCGACGAGATCGGCGCCTTCCAGGGGCTCTGCACAGAGGTCGAGCGCTACCTCCCGCGCTTCCTCGACCCGGCGAACAACCACTTCCTGGCGCGCGACGAGGCCGAGGACGACCCCTCCCACAAACAGATCATCCCCTACGCGATCTTCCGCCACGACGGCCGCGTCCTCCGCTACACGCGCGGCAAGAAGTCGGGCGAGCAGCGGCTGGCGAGCCTCTGCTCCGTCGGCATCGGCGGCCACATCAACCAGGACGACGCCGCCGCGGCCTCGCTGGAGAGGGACACCTACATGACCGGCGTCGAACGCGAGATCGACGAGGAGCTCTCGCTGGGCGGGGGCTACACCCAGCGCGTCGTCGCCCTGCTGAACGACGACTCCAACGAGGTCGGCCAGGTCCACCTCGGCGTCGTGCACCTGTTCGACCTGGAGAACGACCAGGTGGCGCCGGGCGAGGCGAACATCGAGGACCTCCGGTTCATGACCCAGGACGAGCTGCTCGCCGAACGTGACCGGCTCGAGACCTGGTCGCAGATCTGCGCCGACCATCTCACCAGTATCCTCGCCTGACCGGCGGCGACACCAGGCGGCGGCCCAGCCGGTCGCCCCACCTCAAGGGGCGCCCTTTAGCAGGACTGGAGCCGCCTGTAGCAGCGCCTGCTACTGCAGCTTGAAAACGTAGCGCACCAGCGCCGAGGCGTGCTCCTCCTCGCGCTCGACGCCGACACCGAGCACGCGCTCGAACATCTGCTCCTCCATCCTCGACAGGATCGGGTACTTGCTGGCGATCTCGCCATATGGCGAATGGTGCTCGACGATCCGCAGCCCGTCCTCCCCGTCGCCCTCGCAATGGGAGAGATAACCCTCGAGGTCGCGGGTCCGCGCGAAGGCCGCAGCCCGCTCCGCCAAGCCCTCGCCCCGGATTTTCTTCTGGTAGGCCAGCCCCTTGGTCTGGAAGTAGCCGAACAGGAGCTTCTCCGCCGCCGCCTCCCCATAAACGCCCCCCATCGAGTCCAGCAGGGCGAGGGCAAAGTCGTTGCCCACCTGCGGAAATAGGGGATCCGCCTTGTGGGTGAGGCGATACGCCTTCTCCGGCCGCCCCACTTCCTTCGGCCTCCGCCAGGTGTCGAGATAACCGCGCTTCTGCAGTTCGACACAGTGCTGTTTCACCCCCATGTAGCTCATTTCCAAGGCTTTGGAAAGCTCCGCCACCGACATGCCGGTCGACCGCTTCAGATGGCTGATAATCTCAAACCAATGCGGCTTCGCAATGTCACGCAGGACCTTCAAAAACATCGCCTAGAGTGCTGAAACAGTGTGGTTTACAACGTCTACACTTCCAAGTAGCCAGGTCGCCGGATTTTGTCAAGATTCGTTGAATATATTTTCCTCTTGAAGGCTTTCCTGGCCCAATTGACAAGCGGTTTGGGGGTCTTAGCTTAGCCAGCCCCCGAGGCCGCCCCCGATGACGCAAGCCCAGACCCACCCCGACGCGGAGTTCGTCTCCCACGCACCCGGCTTCTGGGAGGGTGAAGAGATCGCCGACTGGGACGACCCCCGATGGCAGCTCAAGAACCGGGTCACCAGTCTGGCCGGGCTCGAGCGGCACCTCTCGCTGAGCGAGGAGGAGCGCAGCGGCGTCCTGCTCTCAGGCAACAAGCTGGCGATGTCCGTCACGCCCCATTTCTTCAACCTGGTCCACCCGGAAGACCCCGAGTGCCCGATCCGGCGCCAGGTGATCCCGCGGATCGAGGAGACCCTCACCGACCCAGCGGAGATGGCCGACCCCTGTGCGGAGGACAGCCATATGCCGGTGCCAGGGCTGGTGCACCGCTACCCGGATCGGGTGCTGTTCCTGGTGACCGATCGTTGCGCCGCATACTGCCGCTACTGCACCCGCAGCCGGGTCGTCAGCGGCGCCGGGGAGCAGGAGCTGGAGGTCGATTTCGAGGAGGCCTTCCGCTACCTGGAGAGGACCACGGGCGTCCGCGACGTGCTGCTCTCCGGCGGCGACCCCCTGCTGCTCTCGGACGCCAGGCTGGAGAAAATCCTCGCCCGCCTGCACGCCATCCCGCACATCGAGTTTATCCGCATCGGCTCCCGGATCCCCATCTTCCTCCCCCAGCGCATCACCCCAGAGCTGTGCGAGATGCTGCGCAAGTACCATCCGCTCTTCCTCAGTGTCCACGCCAACCACCCCCGGGAGCTCACCGTCGAGGTCCGCGACGCGCTCGGCAGGCTCGCCGACGCGGGGGTCCCGATGGGCAACCAGAGCGTGCTGCTGCGCGGGGTGAACGACGACGTCGATACCATGCGGACGCTGGTCCACAAGCTGCTGCGCTGCCGGGTGCGCCCCTACTACCTCTACCAGTGCGACCTCATCGAGGGCTCCGCGCACCTGCGCACCCCGGTGTCGAAAGGGGTCGAGATCATCGAGGGGCTGCGCGGCCACACCACCGGCTACGCCATACCACAGTTCATCATCGACGCCCCCGGCGGCGGGGGCAAGGTGCCGGTGAACCCGGAATACGTCGTCGAGCGGGACGGGGGGCAGATCGTCGTCCGCAACTACGAGGGCAAGCGCTTCGCCTACCCCGAGGCCGGGGCGGTGGACCCGGCCGTCCGGTGAGCCCAGCAACGCCGTGCCCGGACTCGTCGTCAAACCCCGCTCGCGCATCTTCCACGGCCACGAGTGGGTCTACGCCAGCGAGGTCAAAAAGAGCTTCGGCGACCCCCAGCCGGGCGACGTCATCTCGCTGAAGGACTTCAAGGACCGCCCGCTCGGCAGCGCCATCTACAACCCCCAGTCGCAGATCGTCGCGCGCCGTTTCTCGAGGCGCAAACAGAAGCTGGACGCCGAGTTTTTCACCCGCCGCATCTCCCGCGCGCTCGAGCTGCGCTCCCGCCTACCCGGCGTCGACCCCGGGTTGTGCCGGCTGGTGTGGAGCGAGAGCGACGGGCTGCCGGGGCTGGTCGTCGACCGCTACGGGGACCACCTCGTGGTCCAGACCCTTACCCTCGGCATGGACCGCCGGACGGAGGAGATCGGCCTCGCCCTGCGCGAGGTCCTGGCGCCGGCCTCGATCACGCTGCGCAACGACAGCCCCGTCCGCCACGCCGAGGGCATGCGGCCGGAGACGCGCCCCCTCCACGGCGCGCCGCCGGCACCGTTCGCCGTCGATGCCGGCCCGGTGTCGTTCTCGGTCGACCTCCTCGGCGGGCAGAAGACCGGCCTCTATCTCGACCAGCTCGACAACTACGCCCGCGTCGCCGAGCTGGCCGCCGGGCGCAGCGTCCTCGACTGTTTCACCAACCAGGGCGGATTCGCGCTGCACGCCGCGGCCCGCGGCGCCGGCCAGGTGACCGGCGTCGACAGCAGCGCGGCGGCGATCGCGGCGGCGCGATCGAACGCGGAGCGCGGCGGGCTGTCCAACGTCTCGTGGCTGGAGGCGAACGTGTTCGACGACCTCAAGAGGCGCGACGGCGAGGGCGAGTCCTTCGGCATGGTCGTGCTCGACCCGCCCTCGTTCACCCGCAACAAACGTTCGCTCGGCGACGCGATGCGCGGGTATAAGGAGATCCACCTGCGCTCCCTGAAGCTGCTCGAGGCGGGAGGCCTGCTGACGACCTTCACCTGTTCACACCACGTCACGCGCCGGGCCTTCCTGGAGATGGTGCGCGACGCCGCGGTCGACGCCCGGCGGACCCTGCGCCAGGTCTGCACCTACGGGCAGCGCGCCGACCACCCCGTCAACCCCTCGATACCGGAGACCGAGTATCTCCACGGCTTCACCTTCGAGGTCGTCCCGGCCTGGTAGGCCCGAACGGCATGGGCGACGTCGCGATCTCCGGCGGTAGCGGGCGCCAGTTCGCGATCCTGCTCCGCACCAACGCGGTCGTCCTGCGCGCCCGGCTGCTCGGCGCGCTGACCAGGTCCAAGCTGATGAGCGCCACCATCGCCGCCTTCCTGGCCGGCTACATGGTGGTCGGGTACCTGCTGTTCTCGCGCGGGCTCGTCTACATCACCAAGCTGCCCGGGCTCGGGCACGTGCTCTCGGAACGCATCTTCTACCTGCTGTTCTTTTTCTTCTTCCTCATGCTGGCGTTCTCCAACGCCGTCATCAGCTACACCACCCTCTACCGCAGCCGAGAGACCAGCTGGCTGCTGTCGCTGCCGATCAGCTTCCGGGCGCTCTACGCCTGGCGTTTCGTCGAGACGCTGGTGTTCTCCAGCTGGGGGCTGGTGGTCATCAGCGCCCCGCTGCTCGCCGCCTACGGCGGGCTGCGCTCCGCGCCGCCGGAGTTCTATCTCAAGGCGGTGCTGGTGGCGCTGCCGTTCGTGGCGATCCCGGCCACCATCGCCGGCTGGTCGATGGTCATGGCCGTCCGCTACATCAACCGCTGGGTCCTCGCCGCCGCCGCCGCCGTCGCCCTCTACCTCCTCGCCCAGGTCGGGGCCGCCTTCCTCTCCGCCCCCCCGGAGGGCGAGTCGGAGACCGGCGCCAGCATCGTCGCGACGGTGAACCAGGTGCTCCGGCACACCGAGCTGAGCGTCAACCCGCTCATGCCCAGCACCTGGATGAGCAACGCCCTCGCCGGCTGGAGCCGCCCCTTCGAGAGCCGCGCGACGTTTTACGCGCTGCTGGTGGTCGCCTACTCGCTGTTCGGCCTGTGGACCGTCGTGGCCTTCGCCTGGCGGCTGTTCTACCCGGGCTACGACGCCAGCATGCGGCGCCGCGCCAGGGGCGCGTGGCGGCGCAAGGTGAAACGCCTCGCCAACGGCGAGGCCGGCCTGATCCGCCTGTCGCCACTCGAGCGCATCGCGACGCGCCCGCTGGCCTACCTCCGCGTGCGCCGCGCCACCCGCGCCCTGGTGAGCAAGGACCTCCTCACCTTCTGGCGCGACCCGGCGCAGTGGGTGCAGTTCGCCATCGTCTTCGGGCTGCTCTTCCTCTACGTGCTCAACCTGCGCAACATGGGCTACGACTACCAGAGCCCGTTCTGGTCAGCGGTCATCGTCCACCTCAACCTCGGCGTCTGCTCGCTCGCCCTGTCCACCCTCACCACCCGGTTCGTCTTCCCGCAGTTCAGCCTCGAGGGCCGCCGGCTGTGGATCCTCAGCATGTCCCCCATCGACCTCGGCAAGGTCGTGCTACAGAAGTTCTTCACCAGCTGGATCGCCACCGCCTCGATCACCGTCCTGCTCATGGTCGTCTCCGGCCTGATGCTCGACCTGCCCGCCGGGTCGATCGCCTTCTACGCCGCCATGATCGCGCTGATGAGCACCGCGCTCAACGCCCTGGCGGTCGGCCTCGGCGCCCTCTTCCCCAACCTGCGCGAGTCGAACCCCGCGAAAATCGTCTCCGGCTTCGGGGGCACCCTGTGCCTCATCTTGAGCTTCCTCTACATCGTCGCCGTCATCATGACGCTGGCCTACCCAGCCGCCGTGAAACTCGCCAAATCGGGGCCATTCGCGACCCAGAACCCCAATACCGCAAGCACCATCTCGGTCTCCCTCACCATCGCCCTCACGGCCGTCACCACCGCGCTGCCACTATTTTTTGCCGTCAAACGTGTGAAAAAAGTGGAGATTTTCAGAAATTTGTAATATTAATAGGAGTTAACTAAAATTTTTAACAAATTTTAGGCCTGTTACGCATTGCAAATGAACCGAGTAACTGACTTTTCGACCGCCGGTGATTCGAACATTCTGACCTTTGCCGAGGGCGCGGAGATGGATCCTGCCTGCGCGCTCGACGACCCGATTTTTGCGCCGAACAGCGATGAGTTCGACGAACAGGTCGCCCAGGCGCAGGAGCAGCTGGACGTGTTGCGCCGCCAGCAAGAGGAGATCGAACGACAGAAGAACGAGCTGGAGGTGCTGCGCCAGAAGCAGTCCGAGTTCCAACGCGGCCGCGTCGAGATGGTCGAGAGCCTGCAGCACGCGCTGGACGTCCTGGAGCGCGACCGGCTCGAGGCGGAACAGCGCGTCGAACAGTACGCCCGCGCCAAGGAGTGCTTCTCCATGCACCTGTCGGCGATCGCCGAACTGCGCCCGGAGACCTGGTCGCGTGAGGACCTGCGCACCGAACTCGAACACGCCTGTAAACAGGTCGAGGAGGCCCGCGGCGACTACCAGCGGACCCTCGGCCACCTCGACGACCTTGGGGACAGCCCCGAGCAGACCTTCAGCCCGGTGTCCCCCTCCCCGGTGCACCCCCTGCCCGAGCAGGCGATCGCCGCCGCCGGGGCGGCCGGCCGGGACCGCGATTTCGCCTACTGGATGCGCAGCGGTTTCGCGTTCACGCTGCCGCTGATGATGTTCGGCGTGTTCGCGCTGATCTTCATGCTGCTGTTCAACTAGCCGCGTCCGCCACCGACGGCAGCCCTTCCGATACCCATGCCACGGATCCGCCGCAAGAGGCGGGCGGGGGACGAGCCCGCCCTGGAAGCCCTGGAGCTCGCCGACCAACAGCGCGACCTCTCCCGCCGCATCCGCGACCTCGAACACTTCATCGCCGATGCGCCCGGGCGCGCCGCCGAGCGCCGCCTCGAGCGGATGGAGACGATCCCCCGGCCCGACGAGCTGCCGTCGGCCTCCTTCGTCCACCCGGTGAGCGGGCTCGACTACACCCCTCGCCTCAGCCGCGCCCAGGCGGCGACCCTGCGGGCGGAACGCCGCCGCAACATGCTGGTGTTCCTCCTCGCCGCGACCCTCTTCTCCGCGTTCGCCATCTGGTTGGCCAACGCGCTCTAGCGGGGTCTGAGGGGAAAGAGGAAATTCGCTCGCCTTTTCCGCCTCCCCCGCTACCGGTGGTAGCTCGAAATGCCCGAGCAAACGATCGACGTCAAATACGTGGCGAACCTCGCCCGGCTCGACCTGACCGAGGGGGAGGAGGCGCGCTTCTCCTCCCAGCTGGGGAACATCCTCGAATACGTCCGGAAGCTGGAGTCCCTCGACGTCGGGGACGCCGAACCGATGGCGCACGCCTCGCCTGTATACGACGTGATGCGCGACGACCGGCGGCGCCCCGGCGCCGGCGCGGAGAAGGCCCTGGCGAACGCACCGGACCGCTCCGCCGACCAGTTCCGCGTTACGCGCGTCGTCGAATAGCCGGACGATGAGCCGCTCAGCCGCCAAGCTCACCATCGCCGAGTTGCAGCGCGACCTACGCGCGAAGCGACGGTCGCCCCGGGAGGCGGTCGCCGACGTGCTCCAGGCGATCGACTCCCGCGACGGGACCGTCCGGGGCTACCTGTCGACCGATGCCGAAACCGCCCTCGCCGAGGCGGAGAAGGCCGATGTCTCGCTCCCCCTCGGCGGCATCCCGGTCGCGATCAAAGACCTGATCAACGTCGCCGGCCACCCCTGTGGCTGCGCCTCCAAGTTCCTCGACGGCGCCTACACCTCGACCTACGACGCCTCCGTGATCGCCCGCCTCCGCGACGCGGGCGCCATCCCCCTCGGCCGCACCAACATGGACGAGTTCGCCATGGGGTCCTCGACCGAGAACTCCGGCGTCCAGGTCACCCGCAACCCGTGGGACACCGGGCGGATCCCGGGGGGGAGCAGCGGCGGTTCGGCGGCGGTGGTCGCCAACGACACCGCCGTGGCCGCGCTCGGGTCCGACACCGGCGGGTCGATCCGCCAGCCGGCCGCCCTCTGCGGCTGCGTCGGGCTGAAACCCTCCTATGGCCGCGTGTCGCGATACGGGCTGGTCGCCTTCGCCTCCTCGCTCGACCAGATCGGCCCGATGACCAAGACCAGCGAGGACGCCGCCCTTTTGTTAGGCGCCATCGCCGGGGCCGACCCGCTCGATTCGACCTGCCTGGACGAGGCGGTCCCCGACTACACCCGGTCGCTCACCGGCGACCTCGCCGGGCTGCGGGTCGGGCTGCCCGCGGAGTACTTCGGCGAGGGCATCGACGCGGAGGTGCGCTCGCTGGTGGAGGCCGCCATCGGGGAGCTCGAATCTCTCGGCGCGGGGGTCGTCGAGGTCTCGCTGCCACACACCGAATACGCCGTCGCCACCTACTACATCATCGCCACCGCCGAGGCCTCCGCGAACCTCGCCCGCTTCGACGGGGTGCGCTATGGGAGGCGCGCGGCGGAGCCGGCCGACATCCTCGACCACTACCGGCGCAGCCGCTCCGCCGGGTTCGGCGACGAGGTGAAACGCCGTATCATCCTCGGGACCTACGTGCTCAGCTCGGGCTACCACGACGCATACTACGTCCGCGCCCAGAAGGTCCGCTCGTTGATCCGCGAGGACTTCAGCCGCGCGTTCGAGCAGGCCGACGTCCTCGTCTCGCCGACCTCCCCCACCCCCGCCTTCGAGATCGGCGAGAACGTCGACGACCCGCTGCAGATGTACCTGGCCGACATCTTCACCATCGCCGCGAACCTCGCCGGCATCTGCGGCGCCAGCACCCCATGTGGGTTCGCCGCCGGCGGGGGCGAGGCCGGGCTGCCGGTCGGCCTGCAGGTGCTCGGCCCGGCCTTCGCCGAAGGTGCGGTGCTGCGCGTCACCGACGCGTATGAAAAGGCGACCGGCTGGCACCAGCGCCGCCCCGGTACCGCCTCGGCGGATGGCGGGGGTGCATCTTAGGACCCCGCCCCCACCGACCGGCGTTCAGCCGTATAGCAGCGGTTCGGGGGTTTCAAACGCCCCCTTGACCACGGTGAAGTCGGGCGGCTCGCCGTCGCCCAGCAGGACCTCGACGACGTCGAAACGGTAGTTCACCGAACCCGGCGGGCGGTCGAGGAGCCGCAGCCAGGCCATCGCGCCGCGGGCGATCAGGAGGCGCTTGCCCGCGGTCACCGCATCGATCGGGCGCCCGAAACCCTCGCCCGTGCGCGTCTTCACCTCGACGAAGGCCAGCACCTCGCCGTCGCGGCAGACCACATCGACCTCCCCGCCCTCCGGGGCACGGAAGTTGCGGTAGAGGACCTTGTATCCATAGCGGCGCAGATACCGCGCCGCCAACCGCTCGCCCAATACCCCGATCTCGCCGCTGTCGAGCCGCCGCCCGTCACGCGTCAGCGATACCGGCGCACGCGGCGACCGGAGAAAACGACTGGCGATGGATCGGACAAGGCCCATAGGTCCGCAGCGCCTCGAGGTGTCCTTTCGTCCCGTATCCCTTGTGGCGCTCGAAGCCATATTGCGGGTAGCGTGAGGCGAAATCTACCATTATCCGATCGCGCTCCACCTTCGCGATGATGCTCGCGGCCGCCACCGACAGGCTCTTGCCGTCCGCTTTGACGACGGCGCGCTGGGGGAACGGGAACCCCCGCACCGGCTTGCCGTCGATGATCGCGATCGCCGGCGCCGGGGAGAGCCCACCGGCCGCCCCCGCCATCGCCCGGTAGGTGGCCTGCAAGATATTGATCTCGTCGATCTCTGCGGCGTCGACCCTGGCGCTCGCCCAGATCACCCCGGAACCCGGCGCGGTGATCTCCCGGTACAACTGCTCCCGTCGCGCCGCGCTCAGCTTCTTCGAATCGTCGAGCCCCTCGGTCCCGAAGCCCTCCGGCAGGACGGCGGCGGCGGCCACAACCGGACCCGCCAGCGGGCCACGGCCGGCCTCGTCGACCCCGGCCACCGGCCTGAAACCTTCCGCCATCAGCTGATCCTCGATCGAGAAGTCGGGCATCGGCGACGACCTTGTCCCGCCCAGCGGCATATTGCAAACTGGCAGCACGCCGGTAAGCTAGGCCGCCCCGACCCCCGATGAGGCTCCTCTACTACCTGACCCTACCGCTGTCCCTGATCGACCAGGCGACCAAGATCGCCATCCTGCGCCACTTCCAGGAGGGCGAAAGCAGCCCGGTGATCCCCGGGTTCTTCAACCTGGTGCGCGTCCACAACACCGGCATCGCCTTCGGCAGTTTCAACGACGGCGCCTGGTCGAACGCGATCTTCTCGGTGGTCGCCGTCAGCGCGCTGGTCGCGATCCTCATCTTCTGGGCCCGCGGGAGCTTCCCCGGGCCCCTCAACGGGCTCGCGGTCGCCCTGCTGATATCGGGCATCCTGGGCAACCTCACCGACCGCCTGTGGCATGGCTACGTCGTCGACTTCCTCGACTTCCACGTCGCCGGATACCACTGGCCCTCCTTCAACGTCGCCGACTCGTGCATCTGCATCGCCGCGGCCCTCCTGTTCGTCTCCGCCTTCCGCCCCGCCCCCGAGGACGACGGCGACAAGGGCGCCGAGGCGAGTTCCTAGGGTGCCTCCGGGCGACACCGCGAGCCCCGGATCCCAGCTCCCCTTTTTTTACGCCCCCTCCTCCTCGACTGCGCTGGCCGTCGCGCAGAGGTGCCCTAGCAGGCGGAAATAGAGGTCGTACAGGCGTTCCAGCATGACCTCCGAACGCTTGTAGGAAGACATGATGGCGCCGAGGCCGAGGAACCTCGCGTCCACGTAGGTGGCGACGGAGATCCGGCCGGCCGCATGCTCGAAGGGGTACGGCACCCGAGCCAGGGCGCGGCGGCATGTGCGGCAGATGTCGGCGAGCTCGGCCGAATTGTGCTGCAGCCGATCGACCACCGAGCGACTAAGCGTGGTCGGCCTGAGGTTCTGGAGGATCGCGCCCTGACCCAACACGCGCAGCCTCAGCCGGGACAGTTCGGGGAAAAGGGAGCCGACCGCCCCCAGCGCGCGCAGCACCCTGCGGGTCTGCAGCCGCGCCCGGCGGTCGAACCTGGAGCGGTCGGAGATATGCAGGGCGACCGCCCCCGCGATCCGGCGCCGCGCGATCCGGTCGAACTCGGCGAGGCGCACCTCGATCCTCTCCCTCCGGGTGGCCAGCACCCGCTTGCGGTCGGAGAGCGCCCCGAGGCTACGTGGCAAGCCGAAGGCCTTCGGCCGGATGCGGAAGCCCGCCTGGAACAGCTCGGAGGCCCGGGCGAGTTTCAACATCTGCTCCTCGACCACCTCGAACTGCTCGAAGGTCTCGCTGCCGCCCTTGAGCCAACCGCGCATCGCCCTGGCGTTCTCGTCCAGGTCCGACCGGCCCGCCCGCCCCCGCCGCCCGAGCATCCTCGCGATCTCCCCCTCCGTGAACACCAGCGGTCGCGCCAGGGTCAGGTGCCCCTCGAAGAACTGCTCACAGGCGGAGAACCGCTCCTCGCGCAGGGCCACCGCGCCCGCGAACGCCCCCCGGCCGACCAGTTCGCAACCGGACAAGTCGAGGTCGAACTGGGTGCCGTAGAAATGTGCGGTGACCCGCTCGGCCGTCCCGTCGAAGTCGTCGAACAAGCTCCTCGCGGCCAGGCCGCTATGGAGCAGGCCAGGCGCGTCGTAGCTCTCGGCGACCTCGATCCGCTCCCGGTCGCTGGGGTGGGTGGGGAAAAAGATCGGCGTCTGCCCCGGGTCGGACGACCTCGCCCAACTTCCGCCCATGCGCTGCGGGCGGCTCATCATCTCCTCCTCGACCGCCTGCCGCACCCTGGGTGACAGGCCCTCGGTCTGCGTCCTCGCCAGCATCGGCAGGTTGCGCGGCAGCCGCCCCTCGGGGAGGGTCTCGCCGACCAGCTGCAGGGCCTTGGCGGTTCCGACGTTGAGCAACTTGATCTCCCTTGAGGTATAGCGGAAGGCGTCGCTGCCGGCGAAGACGATCTCATACCCATCGGCGTCGAACTCCATCTGCCGCAGCGCGAAGCTGCTGATCGCCTGGCCGAACCACATCAGCGCCCACAGCGGCTGGCGGGCGAGCCAGACCATCAGCAGGGTCGCGATCCCGAACAGCTGCACGTGTGCCCTCTCGCTGCGCGCCGCCTCCTGGAGGCGCTGGTCCCAGCCGTCGCGCTCGAGCACCAGGCGCCCGAACAGCTGGTTTACGGCCATGACCAGCCAGGCCAGGCGCATCCCCGCACGCTGCGAAAAATGCCCCAGCTCGTGGGCGAGGACGCCGGCGAACGAGCGGATGTCCAGACCTGCGACCAGCGGCAGCCCGAAGGTCAGCTTCAGCTCCTGTCTCCACATCCCCCGCCACCCCCCGCGGAAACCGGCCGAGGCGTTGGCGCTGCAGTCGAACTCGATCTCCCTGGGGCCCGGCGCGCCCACGGCGCGCGCCAGCAGGCCGACGAAGCACTCGAGGTCCGGCGCCTCCCCCGGCTGCAAGAGCTGTGCCTCGCCGCTGCGGCCGCGGCGGGAGAACCAGGGCTTCACGAGGAACAGCACCGAGACCGGCCCGGCCACACATAGCAAAAGGTAGCCGACCCAGGCCCAGGCCCGCTCGGGGGACGGCGGGTCCACCAGCCGCCCCGCTACCCACCACCCGTACAGCCCGACCAGGGCGAAATACGCCAGCGGCAGCAAGACCATCGTCACCGCCACCACGACGAGGCCGAACCGGTAGCCGAGCGACACGCGGTGCGGGTCCAGCCGCAACCTCGCGAGGTCGCCCAAGATCCGCTCGACTTCCGCGGCATCCTCGCTCGCCCGGTCGTGGGACATGGCCTAACATAGGGCGGATTCGCGACCGGCGCCAATGCAAGAACACAAACCACGGCTACGCCTCCTCGCCCGCGAACGGGTCCGCGAGCTCACCCCAGCGGCGAAGGCGGACGCCAGTGCGACGATCTGCGAACGCCTGCTCCACAGGGTGGGGGCAGCGGCGAACGTCCTGGCGTTCTGGCCGCTACCATCGGAGCCAGACCTCCGGCCGCTGCTCCTCCGCTTGCGCGAGGGGGGGACAAACGTCTGCCTGCCGAGGGTCACCGGCGACGTGATGTCGCCCCACTCGGTACCTGACCTCGAACACCTGGTCCGCTCCCGCCTCGGCGTGCACGAACCCGACCCCGGGAAGTCCGGACCGTTCCCAGCAGCCGACCTCGACCTGGTCATCGTGCCGGGGGTCGCTTTCACCACGGGGGGTGCCCGCATGGGGCGAGGCGGCGGCTACTACGACCGCCTCCTCGCCGGCCTCCCAGACCACACCGTGACCATCGGGGTCGCGTTCCGGTGTCAGATCTTCGAAGACCTCCCGCTGGAGGCCCACGACGTCCCGGTCGGAGAGGTGGTGGTGGCCTAAGGAGGTATCTCAGATGTCCTCGGATCCGCTGCCCCGCCCCCGTTAGGCGTCCTCTGCCGAGCACATCCGGGAACCGCTCGAGTCGCTCGCAAGCGAGCTTCCTACAGGGGCGGCATTCTTGTAGGAAGCTCGCTTGCGAGCGATGGCGGTTGGCTTCGCCACCGTGGATAACCCCGCCCTAGGCCCAGTTGGGGACGTTGAGGTCGAAGGGCGGGATCTTGGCGAAGACCGCCCTGCCCTCCTCGGTCTCCCCGAAGAACGCGCCCTCCACCGAGCTGCTCTCTCCGATGACGTGGTAGCTGTTGTAGCTGAAGTCGGCGCCGACCTCCAGGCGCGGGAACTGGCCGACCACCCCGTCCCCCTCGACGATGACCTTCTCGCCGTTGTCCTGGCTCAGCACCCACTTCCTCCCCCGGATCGTCACCGGCTCGTCCGACTCGTTCTGGATCGTGACGAAGTACACGAAGGGGTGGGGGCGGTCAGACGGAGCCTCCAAGCTCGGCATATAGAGCACGTCGTCGATGTTGACGCGCAGCCCGATGAGTTCTTCGATTTGCACAATGGTCGCGCGCGACGCCCGACGGCCGGAACATACACAGGAGCCCGCCGCATGTCATCCCAAACCCAACCGCCCCCCCCCGTCGTGCTTAGCATCGCCGGCTCCGACCCCTCCGGCGGCGCCGGGCTGCAAGCCGATCTCAAGACCTTCGCCTCCCACGGGACATACGGGTTGGGGGCGGCCACCTGCAGCACTGCCCAGGTCCCGGGGAAGGTCACCGACGTCAGCCCGCTCCCCGCAGCCCACCTGCGCCTGCAACTCGACCTCCTCCTCGAAACCTACCCAGTCGCGGCGATCAAGACCGGGATGCTCCACTCCGCGCCGCTCGTCGAGGCCACCCTCGCGGCGCTCGACGCCAGCGACCCCAATACCCCACTGGTGGTCGACCCGGTGATGGTCGCCAGCAGCGGCGACCGCCTGCTCGACTCCGACGCTGTCGCACTCTACCGGGATGCGCTCCTGCCGCGGGCGACCCTCTTCACCCCCAACCTCGACGAGGCCGCGGCCCTGCTCGACCGCGGGACGGCCATCGGCCGGGACGAACTTGAGGGCTGCGCCCGGCAGCTGTTCGAACGATACGGCGCCGCGGTGCTCCTCAAGGGCGGGCATCTAGACGGCGACACCGCAACCGACATCCTGGCCGACGACGCCGGGACGGAGCCCTTCGAGGCGCCTTTCGTGCCGGGACCCTCGCCCCATGGCACGGGTTGCACCTACTCGGCGGCGGTCGCCGCCAACCTCGCCCGCGGGATGTCCCTATCCCCCGCCGTCGCGGCCGCCAAGCGCTACATCACCGCCGCGATCGCCGGCTGTCTCCGTTGGTCAGGGGGCGTGGTCGCCCTCGACCACTTCCCCGACCGGCGCGAGCCTGATCCCGACGCCGGGCATTGATCGCTTGCAAACCCCACCCTCCCGAACGTATCCTCCCCCCGCATCTCCAGGGAGAGAAGGGGCTATAGCTCAGTTGGTAGAGCGTCTCGTTCGCAATGAGAAGGTCAGCGGTTCGACTCCGCTTAGCTCCACCACCCCTCCCACCCTCCTTACACCCTCTGTAGTCCAGTGGGCTTCTCGTCCCGGTGAAACCTCAGGCAGTGCCGCTGCGGCAAGCGGGAAAGCGAAACATCGCCAGCAGCAGCAATCCGAGGCAGAGGAGACAGGCGAGCCGACCGGCACCCGCCGACACCAGGGTCACGAAGAGCCCAGACGCCCCGAGCACGGCCGGCACGCGCCGCATCCGCCCGCGCCTCCAGGCGATGAAGACGTACGCCGCGGCAGAGGCGGCGAAGGCCGCGGCGAGCAACCCGCGGTAGCCGCTCTCCGACACCGTCACCCCCAACCCGCTGAACAGCGCCGAGTAGGCCGCCCAACAGGCCGGGCACTTCGGCGCCAGCACCCAGAGCAGGCCGCTGATGCCGCCGAGCGCAACTGGGGCGAGCGACCGGTCCATCCCGACCCCTCAGACGGGAACGATGTTCATCACCGACACCGTGTTCGGGTAGAGCTTCAGCCGCACCGTCTCGAAACGGAAGACCCCGTCCGCCAGCGTCCGGTCTTTCCGGTTGGGCGCGAGCAGCACGGGCACCATGGTCACCGACTTCAGCGGCTTGCCGGCCTCGTAGAGATGCATCAGGGCGCCCGCCGCGTGGACGATCTTGGTCTGTGGGAGCAGCGGGTGCGGCGGCCGGTGGTCGAAGGGGCTGGTCTGGCGGTAGTCGGGGTCGCAGTGCCCGCGCCCCCCCATGCAGCCCCCGTGGCCGAACACGATGAACCGGCCGGCGTACCCCCTCTCCACCTCCCGCTCGGTGGTGTGGTCGACCCGCTTGTTGTTCAGGAAGACCCTGACCTCATACGAGATCTGGCTGTGGTCGACCCCCTCGAAGATCAGGTCGGCCCGGCCGAAGTCGATGTTGTCATCATCCAGGGTGACGGCGAGCGCGAGGTGCAGGATCCCCTTACGCTTGCCGCCGCTCTTCGTGCATTCTCCGCTTGCTGCCATGGTTGTCCCTCCTCACTCGGCGACTGTGAAGGCGTAGTCGTAGCCCAAGTTCTCGATCCGCAAGGTCTGCCTCACCGTCATCGGGAACGGGTCGAGGACGACGTCGAGCAGGTTGGGGGGCGGATCTTGCCCCATCGGGCTCTGCTGCCAAAGGTGCCACAGGAAATCGATGAAGGAGTGGTGCGACCAGAAGATCGGGTCGAAGGCGGCGGTCGGGACCTGCGACATCGTCCCCCCGACCCAGCCGTGCACCCCGCCATGGACGTTTTCGAGCCGGCGGGAGAAGTCCTGGTAGCTCGGCGCCTGGAAGATCGAGCGCAGGGTCTGCAGGCGGGGCAGCTCGTCCGGCGGATCCGGGTCCCTGCGCGTCCTCGCCGGGTTGCCCGAGGTGATCGTGCCGCGCAGGACGGGATGGTTGCGCAGGCGGGTGATCCACTCCGGCGCCAGGCCCAACCTCACCGAGCGCAGGACGTTCGCGGTGCCGTCTGGCTCCTCCGCCTCCGAGAAGGCGGTCGGCAGCCCTTGCTGGTGGGAGCGCTCGCTGGTCCAGTTCCACCACGGGATCGCCGCGTCCGCCACCGCGTCCTGCATGGAGAGCTCCAGGAAGTGCAGGTAGGCGCGGTGCCAGGGGAGGAACAAGATGTCGAGCGCCCCGGTGCTGTGCTTGCACTGGATCGGCAAAGGCAGGCCATGGATCCCAGCGAAGTGCTGGTAGCCCCGCTCGTCGTCGAGATCGAGCAGCGCGTTGTAGGCGTCCCTCAGACGTTGCAGCCCCTTGTTAGAAATCGCACTCGCGTTCTCCCTCGTCGCCATCTTGCCTCCTTCGAAATCCCGTTCAAACTCCTGCTCCCACTAGAAGAGATCATCGCGGGGAAATTGACAAGGATTATTTTTCGTCCTGCACGGACAATATCCCCAAGAACCCGGGTTGCGGGCGGGCGAACCACCTAGGGGCAGTCGAACGCCCTCAACAAGACCTCGATGCCGATGAGGAGAAACGACAGCCCCAGGCACCCGATCTTCACCCAGAGCAACGCGTGGGGGGCCTCGTCGATGGTGTCGGGGAGGTCGACCTCCTCCTCGGCATCCAGCTTCCTGCCCTCCCCCAGGATACGCTCCTCCTCGCTGTTGCCGAAGTTTCGGTAGCCGATCGCCGCGACCGCATACTGCGAGAGGTCGAGGATGAAGAAAAGGACGACCGCGCCCAGCGCCGCGTAGATCAGAGGGGGGAAAGTCACCTCGGGCGTCTTGAAGAACCAGCACACCCCGGCCGCGGCCAGCCCCACCGTCCGGCTGTTGTTGGACAGGATCTCCGTCCGGTCGGAGTAGAGCTCCCAGACCTTCCCCAGCTTCATCCCCGCCCCCTCACTTCGTCCTCTTGGTACCCGTGTTGAGCGTCGGGCGTTTCTTCTTCCTCTTTCCTGGCGTCGCCCCCTTCTTCGTCGCCGCCTTCTTGGCCACCTTCCTGCGCGCCACCTTCTTCTTTGCAACCTTCTTGGCGGCCCGTTTCTTGGCCGCCTTCTTCCGCGCAGCTTTCTTGGCCACCTTCCGACGCGTCTTCTTCTTCGCCACCTTCTTCATCAGCACCTCCTATGTGATCTTCGGAAAAATTCGAGTCCCCAAATTCGAGTCCCCATGGGGATGCTAGCTATCGCAATGGGAGGTTGGCAAGCCCCATCTCGGCCGCCGGGCCAGAACTTGTGATACCCGAGCCTTTGGGTCTTGCCCAAACCGCCCGGAGATCTCATCATTGACCCATGAGAGCGTCCCTCGCCATTGCCATCGCTCTCATCACATTGGCCCGCGGCGGTATGGTGGCGCATGCGGGACAGGCCGACGACGAGTCGGCGATCCGATCCAACCTCCAGCGCTACCTCGAGGCCTACAAGGCGAAGGATGGGAAAGCGCTCGCCGCGCTGTGGTCGGAGGAGGGCGAGTTCATCAGCCCGCTGGACGGCCGCCGGGGGCGGGGCCGGGAGAACATCGCTGCCGCATACGAGGCGATGTTCGACTCCGCCGGCGACATCGCCCTCGAGGTGACGATCGACTCGCTACGTTTCGTCACCGGGGAGGTGGCGGTCGAGGAGGGTTCCGCCACCATCACAGTCCCCGGGGCCGAGCCCGAGGTGAGCCGCTATCGCGCCATCCACGTCAAACGCGATGGCGAGTGGCAGATCGACAGCGTCCGCGAGTCGGCGCCCCCCGGGGAACGCAAGTGGCCCGACCCTCCGCAGCCCCCGAAGCTCGCCCCTGAGCTAGAGCCCCTCGCCTGGCTGCTGGGGAGCTGGACGAGCGCAGGCGGCCCGGACATCGACCTCCACTGCCGCCCGGCGATGGGGGGCACCTTCCTGCGGCGGGACTTCAGCATCGCGACCGATGGCGGCGACCGCCTCGAGGGGGTCGAGGTGATCGCCTGGGACAAGGCGGAGAAGCGCATCCGGTCGTGGGTGTTCGACTCCAGCGGCGGGGTCGGGAGCGCCTCCTGGTCCAGGGGTGGGGAGTCCTGGTCGAAGAAACTGAGCGGCAGCGACGGCGAGGGCAACCCCGTCTATTCCGTCCACACCATCACCAAGACCGGCGACGGTTCGTACCGTTGGCGGGCGCACAGCCGCGAGTCGGCCGGCCAGCTGCTCCCCAACGCCGACCCCGTCGACCTCATCCGAACTGGAGGAAACTAGCCATGCAGAAACGACACCCCCTACTGCTCGCCTGGATATCGATGGCGGCGCTCAACGCGAGCTACTGGATACCCGCCGCCGAGGGCCGCGGCATCCGCCGCCCCGCGCCTCGACCCGCGACCCGCCCGGCAGCGAAACCCGCCCCCCGACAGACCACCCGACCATCGAGCAACCTGTCGAAACGGTCGTCCAGCTCGCTCGGGCGAAATACCCCGCTCTCGAAGTCGCCGTCCAGCTTGCCCGCCACCAACCCCGCCGCCCGACCGGCCCCGGGTTCTCCGGGTTCCGGCTGGAGCCCCGGGATCGGGCACCCGACCTCGCTCGGCAAGCCGCTCACGCCCGCCCGGCCGGTGAGGCCCCAGGCTCTGGTCGCCCCGGCGAAACCCCTCCCGTCCCTGCCGAACGCGCTGGTCGCCGGCGACGCCGCCGCCCGCCACAACCTGTCGCGCTCCAGGACGGTCGCCGCCTTCACCGCCTCGCCGACGCTGGCCGCCAACCCGTCGCGCACGCTCTACCGGAACAGGCGGCTCGCCCACGCCACCGCGGTACGCGCCACCCTGCGCCCGCGTTGCTCCGTCATCTTCACCCCCAACTGGTGGCACGCACGGAGGCACCTGTGGCACGCCACCCCCTGGCACTACTGCCACCACCACCGCCCCTACCACTGGTGGCGCTGGGCCACCTGGGCGGGCGTGCGGACCTGGGTGATCTACAGTTGGGAGGATCCGATGGTCTACGAATACAACGACAACGTCGTGTTCGAGGATGGGGCGGTCTACGTCAACGAGGAACCCGTCGCCACCGCGGAGGACTACATCGAGATGGGGGACGAGCTCGCCGGCATCCCCGAGCCGGAACCCGGCGCGGAGGTCGAGTGGTTGCCGCTCGGCGTCTTCGCCATGGCCGCCTCGGAGGACGACATGGAACCGCAGATGATGGTCCAGCTCGTCGTGTCCAAAGACGGGCGGATCGGCGGCACCTACTACCACTACCGCACCCAGAACATGCACGGCATCAGCGGCTCGGTCGACGAGGAGACCCAGCGGGCGGCCTTCAAGATCGGCGACCAGACAGATAACCTCCTCGAGGTCGGCCTCGCCGGCCTCGCCGAGGGGGAGGCGCCGGTATGGGTCCATTTCGGGAAAGGCGGGAACACCCAGACCTGGACGCTGATCCGCATGGAGGCGCCCCCCGCGGCGAAGTCGGAGGTGGAGGCGGAGGCTCCGGAGACCCCCGAAGCCCCGGAGGCACCGGGGGAGTAGGGGCGAACCCGACCCCGCCTCAGGACCGCCCCGAGCCTGTACCCCTTTCTCGCGACCGATGCTCGAAGACAGCCACTACTATATCAACAGGGCCTCAGACGCCCTCGACCTCAGCGACAAGATCCGCGGCCTGCTGATCACGCCGAGGCGGACGATCAAAGTGGAGATCGTCACCGAGGACGACAAGGGCCAGCTCATGCACCACATCGGTTACCGGGTGCAGCACAACAACAGCAGGGGCCCCTTCAAGGGCGGCCTGCGCTACCACCCGCTGGTCGACGAGGACCACGCCGGCGCCCTCGCCAACCTGATGACCTGGAAGACCGCCATCGTCGACGTCCCCTACGGCGGCGGCAAGGGCGGGATCAACTGCGACCCGCAGAAGATGACCCCACACGAGGTGGAGGCCGTCACCCGCACCTTCGTCAGGCAGGTCAAGGAGGTCATCGGTCCGTCGATCGACATCCCGGCACCCGACGTCAACACCGGCCCCGGTGTGATGAGCTGGATCATGGACGAGTACTCCGCGTACTACGGGTTCTCCCCCGGGGTGGTGACCGGCAAGCCGCTCGAGCTGTTCGGCTCGCCGGGCCGCGACGAGGCGACCGGCCGCGGCGTCATGATCTCGCTGCTCGAGGCGCTCGAGGATGGCGGCGAACCGATCGACGGGGCTCGCGTCGCCATCCAGGGGTTCGGCAACGTCGGCGGACACGCCGCCCGCCTGATCTCCGAGCGCGGGGGCAAGATCGTCGCCGTCTCCGATGCGGGTGGCGCGACGGCGAACCAGGACGGGCTCGACATCGCGGGGCTACAGAAATGGTGCGACGAACACCGCACGGTGGGCGGCTTCCCCGGGGGCGAGGACTGTGATGGCGAGGCCATCCTCACCTGCGACGCCGACGTGCTCATCCCCGCCGCCCTCGACGGGGTGCTCACGCGCGAGAACGCGGCCGACGTCCGCGCCAGGTATATCGTCGAGGCCGCCAACGGCCCGACCACGCCGGAGGCCGCGGAGATCTTCGCCAAGCGGGGGGTCGTCGTCGTCCCCGACATCCTGGCCAACGCAGGCGGCGTGACGGTCAGCTACTTCGAGTGGGCGCAG
>JANQMB010000157.1 GCA_028280355.1 Verrucomicrobiales bacterium | reverse complement strand
CCTCCGGTTTTGGCTGCGCTGCCGCTACGCCTGTGCGGTCTGTCGCTGACGCGAGTTTTTTTGGGACCCCTGGGCAGAGCGGTTGAATGCCCCGGTCTTGCGTGCCCGCCTGCCCAGGGTTCCCAAAAAAACTCGCGTCAGCGACAGACCGCACTGGCGTAGCGGCAGCGCAGCCAAAACCGGAGGTTTGAAAGTCTGCCGCTTCTGCGCCATAGGTCACCCTCGCCCGATGCGACCTGGAGGGGTGGCAGAGCGGTTGAATGCACCGGTCTTGAAAACCGGCATAGGGAAACCTATCGTGGGTTCGAATCCCACCCCCTCCGCCATTTGACCTGCCTTCAGGGCAGGTCAATCTCCCGCGGAAACGGGTTCGAACCCTGGTTCGATTCGGAGGCAGTAGGCCGGAGAAAGCCTGCGCGCAGCGAAGGATAATCCCACCCCCTCCGCCATTTGGTCACAAGGAGGCAACAGTCGACTTGACCGGCGCGTTGACGCCCCCTTCCGATCCGAAGGCGTCCGCCACCGTCCAGATATGCCCCCGGGGGAGGATCTCGAGGGACCCGCGGTGCACCACGCTACTCGGAGAAAATCTCTGCACCCAGCTTCCCGAGGAAGACCCGATCGTTCAACAGGCCGCGGCTCTCGACTTTCTTCTGGTTCCAGCGGAAGAAAAGCGACCTCCTCATCTTCATGAGAAACTCTCCTTCGAGACGCATCAACCCCCGCGCATCGAGGATGGCATCTGACGATGGCGATGTGGCCGACGGTATGACGCCAGCAACCTTGCGATCAGAGCTGCTGACGGCCGACGCGATGAGCTCATAGCTGTCACATGTCAGCAAGATCCTGGGTTCGCTCTGATAGAACGCACGAAATCTATCGGCGAACTCCGCCGAAAAATCATCCCCCACATCAGCGCTCAGAATGACCCACTCTGCATCCGCTAGCCACTCTTTCGTGCCGCTCAAAACTAGAGCTTTCCTAGCGATGACAGAGAAGCCGAACTGGTCTGTCAAAAGTTCACCTTCCAGGCGAGAGTCCCTAGGGGCCCGTTCAATGACATACCCGAAGTCGACGCCCCCATCATCCGCCGCGATACCGTCGATACCCTGGTTGCCCTTGCCCCGCCTGACCAACTCCAGCCTCGCACCAGAGGGGAGGTCGCAGAGCGACTCTAGTCTAGGCGCCAGAAAATGGGTCAATATCCATGTCTCCGCAGAAATCCGGACCGTGGGGACGACCGAACAGATATCTTGGAGTTGTGTGAGGAAAAACTCCGACAGACCAAGCATCCTCCGACCTGCCTCAGTCAGCTTGAACCCGTCGGACTCCCTATCTACAAGAACCTTGCCGGTGATCTCTGAAAGGGTGTCAACGGCCCTTGAATAGCTAGACTCGCTGACCCCACAACACCGCGAGGCGTTTGCCCCACCTCCCATCTGAGAGGCTTCAACGAACCGCCGGAAAACAGCGAGATTCGGCCTAGAGCTGCCTCGAAACACCTTTGGATATAGCCCTTTATCGGATTGACTAGATTTAGTCATTTTGTCCATAATTATATACTTTTAGAATAAGCGCAAGTCTCTTGCTTAAAGTGAGAGTTGTCCGCATGATTTTGGCTCGTGTTCGAGTCATCCGACCGGGTCGAAGCCAAACAACTACCTAACCGCCATGAAAACAGTCCCCGTCACAATCCTGTTCTACCTCTTCGCTATCGCGCAACAGACCGCCGCGGTCACAGGCAACGATCTTCTCTTCCCCACCCTCGCGACCGACCGCCGGCTCCTGGCTTTGGATCCAGATGGCGGGCCGCTCAAGGTGGTTGCCTCAAATACGGTAGGCACGGGTAGCACGACGTTCCGGGAGATGCGCGACGTCACATCCGACGGCAGACTTGCATACGTTACCGATTTCATCGGGAACGCGGTTTTCGAAGTGGACCTTGCATCTGGCGACCGGAGGGTGATCCCGGGTATCAGCCTGACAAAACCAGACAAGATCACCCTGTTCCGAGCGAGGGGGCGCTCCGGATTGGTGATCTCGTCCCCTGATAGCGGGGGTGTGGCGGACGGCATCTACGTGTACACGTTTGATGACAGGCAGCTGGCCAGGGTGGCCTTCGGGTTCGGATCCATCGACGACATCGCGGTGGATCTCAACGGGGTCATCTACATCGCGGACGCCCGCGATCGGAAGATCCGATCGGTAGACCCCTTCTCGGGAGCCCGGGTCAACTTCGCTACAACGGGGGTGGCGCTAGATAGCCCTATCGGTATCTCCTTCTATAGCAACGACACGCTCCTCATCGCCGACGTCTCGAAGGGGATATTGAAGCTCGATGTCCAATCCGGGGTGGTCGAGACGGTTTCGAAGTCAGGGGTGAGGGGTGCAGGCCCCGTCCTGTCAACGCCGAGCGACGTGGAGGTGGACGGCGACAGGCAGATCTTTGCAATGACGGTCGGAGGGGCCGACGCGATCACCAGGATCGACATGGCGGACGGCAACCGGACACCAGTCGCCCAGGTGCCAGATGTGTCGGGCAAGTTCTCCTGGGTACCCAGGCCGACCGGTTGCCCGGAGGGTATCGAGATGAGCGGTGAAGATGGCAATCTCATGTTCAAATGGCGCAGCGCACCGCGCGTCCCATATCAGCTCCAAGGGAGCTTCAACTTGAAAGATTGGTTCGATATTGGCTCGCCTTCACTGGGGCTCCGCGAACTCAATGCGACGTCGATCACCTACGCTCCGACCAGGAGACTGTTTATCAGGGTTACTGAGATCCCCTGGAACTGAGATCGGCAAGGTCGGCTGCTTGTGCCTCCAACTGGGGATCTTGCTGCATCGACCGATGTCTGGAGCCTCGCGGATGGATGGGCTTGGATGCCGCCCGAAACTCCCTAACCTCACTCATCCCCCCACGACCTCGACCGACAGCCGGAAGGTCTGCACCCCCACCGCGATGAGGCATTGTCCGCCCGCGTCGGGGTCGAGGCCACCGGCGGTCATGTAGGAACGGATCCGCTCCCACTCGAGCGCGTCCCGGACGACGATCTTCCGCCCGGGCATCCGCGCGGCGGCGACAGCCGGTGGCAACAGGGTGGCGTCGCGACCCGGATCCCTGACGGCGACCAGGCGCTGTCCGCCGACCGCCGTCAGCCGTCGCGCCTGGCGGGGGTCGACGAACTCTGCGGAGACCACGGCCCGTACATCAGCTGCGACCGGCAGCGCCCGCGCCGCTTGCAGCAGGGCCGTCACCGCCTCCCTTACCTCGGCGGGGTAAGCATCGAACGCCGCCGAGGGCGAAGTGTGCACGCTCCGCCCGTGGCGCGCGGCGACACCGACCCGGAGCTGTTCCGAACCGGCCCCCAACGACAGGCGGTCGCGGCCGATGCCAAACAGCACCGTCTTGCGGCGCGCGTGGCGCATCATCGTCCCGCTCACCGACGCCGGCACCCCCTTGCCCGCGCGGACTACGATCGCGTCCCCCCTCCCTCCGGCGCCGAAGGTACGCTCGATCAATTGGCAGGTCCCGTCCTCGAGCACGTCGATGGTCGTCAGGCCGCGGCGCTTGGCGTGCTCGATGATCAACCACATGGTGTCCGCCTCGACCTCGCCCTCCTCGCTCGCCTCGAGCAGCTGATCGACCGAGGGCACCGCCGGTTTGGCCTCCTTCTTGCCGAGCGGCACCACGACCGCCTTCGGCGGCGCAGGATCCGGCTCCGCGTCGGTCTTCCGAGGGGGCTCCTCCCCGGGGATCGGGGGGGGCGGCTCCTGCGCCGGCAGCAAACACGTTGCAAGCGATGCCGAGAGGAGGATAGGTAACGCGGCGCGCATCGGTCGCCCAACATAGCGCGGATCCGCCTCTCCCCAAACCCTCAAATGTCCCTCACAGTCAACGGTGAAACGGTCGACGACGCCCTGCTGGAGGCGGAGTTCGGACAGATCAAGGCGCACTACGAGCAGCAGGCCAACGTCTCCTGCTGCGAGCGGGACGAGGAGTTCATGGGCTACGCGAAGGAGAAGGTCATCGCGCGCCTGCTCCTCGCCCAGGAGGCCACAGCGCGGATCCCGGCGCCGGCGGAGGAGGAGGTCGAGGCGAAACTCGAGGAGCTCAAAAGCGAGTATGGCGGCGAGGAGGCCTTCTACTACAGCCTCGGCATCGCACCCGGGGGCGAGGCCAAGGTGAGGGACGAGATCGCGACGGGGTTGCGGGTCGACCGCCTGGTGGAAGAGGTGACCGCCCCTGCCCCGGACCCGGACGGGGCCGAGGTGCGGGCGTACTACGAGGCGCACGCCGACGACTTCATGAGCGAAGAGGAAGTGAGGGCGATGCACATCTTCAAATCGCTACAGAAGGCGGAGCGCCGCGAGGACCTCTTCCGCGAGCTGCGCGAGGTGCGCGGGCGGGCGGCCGCCGGCGAGGACTTCATGGAGCTGGTGCGCGCGCACAGCGACAAGCCGGAGGACGAGGCCGACCTCGGGTGGTATAAACGCGGCGAGCTGATGGACGAGTTCGAGCTGATCACCTTCTCGATGGAGGTTGGCGAGATCAGCCCGGTGTTCGCGACCCAGTGGGGAATGCACCTCGCCAAGCTCACTGGCCGGAGGGAGCCCCAACCCATCGAGGTCGCCGAGGTGGAAGAGGTGATCCGCGAACGGATCGCCGCCGAACACCGCGATGCGGAGCTCGAGCGCTACATCGACGGCCTGAAGGCGCGCGGCGAGATCGTCGATAGCGAAGCGGGCAGCTAGAGCACTTCAGATCGCCCCCTATCCTCTTGCACGCCGTCTCCTGGAAACCATCCCGATAACGGATGTCCTGGAGGGTAGCCACGAGCGTGAGCGAGTGGTGTGCCTGCCTCGCTCGACTCGCTCACGCTCGTCGCTACCCCTCCTTCGCCCTCTCCACCTTCGCGCCCACCCGGCGCAGCTTGTCGTCGATGTTCTCGTAACCGCGGTCGATATGGTAGAGACGGTTGACCTCCGTCGTCCCCTCCGCCGCCAGGCCGGCGAGCACCAGGGCCGCGGAGGCCCGGAGGTCGCTGGCCATCACCGGCGCACCGCTCAGGGAATCGACGCCCTTTATGATCGCGGTGGCGTCCTCCATGCGGATGTTCGCCCCCATCCGGTTCAGCTCGGGGACATGCATGAAGCGCTGGGGGAACACCGTCTCGGTCACCACGCTGATCCCCGGTGTCGTCGCATACAGCGCACACATCTGAGCCTGCATATCGGTCGCGAAACCAGGGTACGGTTCGGTCGCGAACTCGTTGCCCCGCGGCGAGGTCGCAGCGCGGACGTGGAGGGCCTGCGGCCCACGTCCCTCGATCGGGTGGCCCGACTCCCTGAGGACGTCGATCAACGCCCCCATGTGGTCGGCGCACACGTTCTCCAACAAGAGGTCGTCGCCCGCCAGCGCTCCGGCGACGAGAAAGGTCCCGGCCTCGATCCTGTCCGGGATCACCTCGTGTTCGGCGCCCCCCAGGCTATCGACCCCCTCGATGACGATGGTCCGGGTGCCGGCGCCCTCGACCCTTGCGCCCATCGCGTTGAGGAACTGCGCGAGGTCGGCCACCTCGGGCTCGGCGGCCGCGCCCTCGATCACCGTCTGGCCATCCGCGAGGGCCGCCGCCATCATGACGTTGCCGGTCCCGAGGACGGTCGAGCCGAACTTGCCTCGCATGTTGATCTCCGCGCCGCGCAACCCGTCGGGGGCGCGCACGCTGATGTCGCCGCCCTTCACCTCGACCTCCGCCCCGAGCGCCTCGAGGCCGCGCAGGTGGAGGTCGATCGGGCGGTCGCCGATCACGCAGCCCCCGGGTAGCGACACGAGGGCCTCGCCGAGCCGGCCGACCATAGGTCCGAGAACGCAGACAGAGGCGCGCATCTTGCGGACGAGATCGTAGGGGGCTTCGGGGGCGACCTTCTCCGCGGCCACGATCACCCGCCCGGAGGCGCGCTCGACCTCGGCCCCCAGCGTGCCGAGGATCTGGACCATGTAGTTGGTGTCGCTCAGGTCCGGCACGCGGCGGATCACACACTGCTCCCGCGTGAGCAGCGTCGCGGCCAGGATCGGCAGCGAGCTGTTCTTCGAACCGCTGATGGTGACGGTGCCCTTGAGGCGCGAGCCGCCGTGTACGAGGAGCTTTTCCATGGGGCCGGGAGTCTCGGTCTTGGCCTAGCGCCGCGCTAGTAGAAAACGTTCCACCCCGGCGAGGTCTTTCACGCCCACCGGTTCGCACAGGCCGGCCTCCGCGAGTTCGCCCAACAGCCCGTCCGACTGCCCCTCCCCGACCTCCAGGGCGAACAGGCCACCCGGCGCCAGCCGCCCGGGCAGGTCGGCGATCAACCGCCGGATGAGGGCGGTCCCGACCTCGCCCCCATCGAGCGCCAGCACCGGGTCGAACGACAGCTCCGGCTGCAGCTCGGGGATCTCCCCGGTCGCGACGTATGGCAAATTGGCGACCACCAGGTCGAACTCCCCGGCCAGCGGCGCCATGAGGTCGCCCTCGACGAGCAGGACCCGTGGCGCCTCCAGCCCCAGGCGCGCGGCGTTCTCCCCCGCCAGTGCCAGGGCCTCGGCAGACAGGTCCACCAGGCTCACCTGGGCGCCCTCCCACTCCGCGGCCAGGCTGAGCCCGATCACGCCCGAGCCACAGCCGACGTCGGCGACCTTGGCGGGCGCACCGGAGCCCCGGTAGCGGCCGAGCAGCAACCCGACCAGCTCCTCGGTCTCGGGGCGCGGGATCAACGCTCGGCTGTCGCTCGCGAAGCGGCGCCCGAGAAACTCCACCTCGCCCAACAGGTGCTGCAGGGGTTCGCGCGCCGCGCGCCTCCGCAGGAGTTCGCGCAGCGGCCCGAGCTCCCCCTCGGCCATCGGCCGCTCGAACTCCATGTAGAGGTCGAGCCGCCGGCAGCCCAACACTTTCGCCAGCAGGTGCTCCATGTTGAGCCTGGCGTCCTCGACCCCCTTCGCCCCGAGATAGTCCGCCCCCCCGCGAAGCGTCTCGAGCAAGGTCTTCATGTCGCCCCCGCCCTAGCTCAGCCCCGCCTCCTGCAGGCGCTCCGCCATCTCGGAGGTCTGCAGGCCCTCGACCAGCTCGGCGACCTGACCGTCGAGGACCCCCTCGAGGTTGTATAGGGTCAGGCCGATACGATGGTCGGTGACCCGGTTCTGCGGGAAGTTGTAGGTGCGGATCTTCTCCTCGCGGCCGCCGCTACCGATCAGGTTCCGCCGCTGTTCGGAGTATTTCGCCGCCTCCTCCTGCTGCTTCGCCTCGAGCAGTTTGGAACGCAAGATCGTCAGCGCCTTCTCCTTATTCTTGGTCTGGCTGCGCCCGTCCTGACAGCGCACCATGATCCCGGTCGGGATGTGGGTGACCTGGATGCAGGAGTCGGTGGTGTTCACGTGCTGACCCCCGGGGCCGCCCGAGCGGGTCGCCTGGATGTTCAGCTCGTCGGGTTTCAGCTCGACGTCGACGTCCTCGGCCTCCGGCATCACCGCGACCGTGGCGGTCGAGGTATGGATCCGCCCCTGCGTCTCGGTCTCCGGGACGCGCTGGACGCGGTGCACCCCGCTCTCGTACTTCAACTGCCGGAAAACCTCCTCGCCGCTGACCTTGACCGTCACCTCTTTGAAACCCCCGACCTCGGAGGGGCTGGCCTCCATCGGCTCGACCTTCCAGCCCTTCTCCTCCCCGAAACGCTGGTACATGCGCAACAGGTCGCCGGCGAACAGCGACGCCTCGTCGCCGCCGGTCCCCGCCCTGATCTCGACGATCGCGTCGCGGTCCTCGGTCTTGTCGCGCGGCAACAGCGCGTATTGGATCTCGAGCTCGAGCTTCTCGACCCGCTTCTCCAGCTCGGGGATCTCCTCTTCGGCCAGCGCCGCCATCTCCTCGTCGTCGCCCTTGGCGAGCTCCCTGTTCTCCTCGAGGTGGCGCCTGCTCCCGTCGTACTCCGCCCAGCTCGTGAGCAGCCTCTTGATATGGTTGTACTCCTGTGAGAACTCCGCTGCGCGCCTCGGGTCCGAGTAGAAGTCCTCGGCAGACATGATCCCCTCGAGCTCCGTGAGGCGGGAACGCTTTTTCTCGATGAGCGGTTCGAAGTCCATGGCTTTCGATCCAGATCTTTCGGTCTCGGTGTTGCGGGGCGCTGCTCAGCGCCGGGTCGGGGACGCCGGCAAAAGAAAAACGGTGCGGGTGTCCGCCCTGGACACCGACACCGTTCGTGATCGTCGCTGGCGAAGCTAGGCGGTCGCTGCCGCCTCCTCCTTGGCGGCCTCGGCGGCCGCCGGGGCCTCGGCCCTGCCGGCGCGGCGGGCCTGCATGCTCCCGTACCGCTTGGCGAACTTCTCGACGCGGCCAGCGGTATCGACAAACCGCTGCTCCCCGGTGAAGAAGGGGTGGCACTGCATGCAGATACCGACCTTGATGTTCGGCACGGTCGAGCGGGTCTCGTAGACCGCCCCGCAGGTACAGGTGATCGTGGTGATCTGATATTCGGGGTGCAGCTCTGGTTTCATCTCGGTCGGGAGTGCTAAAACTTCTCGGTTTTTTGGGGGGTATCTAAACTAGGTTTGTCCCCCCTCCGGCGCAAGCAAAACCTCGGGGCCGGGGGGGCGCGGCGCTCACTCGACCCGTTCGGGGTCAGGATCGCGCCCCTGCCAGGGGACGAAGCCCGCCCGCCGGACGTGCCCCCGCAGCTCCGCCTCCAGGCCGCGGCGGATCTCGCCCCGCCCCTCGACCGGAGACCGCTCGCCGGGGTCCGCCTCGAGGTCGAACAGCCGCATGGGTTCGAACGGGGTGTTGCGGAGCAGCTTCCATCGCCCCTTGCGGATCGCGTGGTAGGCGAGGCCACCGTATTTGCGCCCCCCCTCGCGCCGCACCCAGATCATGGCACGGTCGGGGAGCTCCCCCTTGCCGCGGATGGCACCCCAGAGGCTGCGCCCCTCGATGCCCCCGGGCGGGGTGGCGCCGGCCAGTTCGGCGAAGGTGGGCAGCCAGTCCATCGTCATCGCGCCGCCCCCGAACCGGGAACCCGGCTCGATCTCACCCGGCCACACCACACAGGTGGGGACCCTCAGGCCACCCTCCCACATCTCCTGTTTCTCCCCTCGCCATGGCGCGTTGCGCGCCCCGACGTTGGCCTGGCCACCGTTGTCTGAGGTGAACACCACCAGCGTCTCCTTGCTCAGGCCGTTGTCCTCGAGCGCCGCGATCACCCTGCCGACCCCGGCATCCAGGTGTTCGATGAGGGCGACGAGCTTCGCCCGCCGCCCGTCGATGCCGGGCTCGCGCGCCTTCACCTTCGCCAGCCAGTCGGCGGGGGGCTGGATCGGGGTGTGGGGCGCGTTGTAGGACAGGAAGAGGAAGAAGGGGGCCTCCTCGCCGGCGCGCGACTCGAGGTAGCGGATCGCCCAATCGCTGAACAGGTCGGTCGCATGCCCATCCGGGCCGATGGTCTCCCGCCCCTCGCGCATGTAGTTCACACCGTGGCGACGATGCTTGTAATAGTCGTCCATCATGTCGCCGAGGAAGCCGTGGAAGTGGTCGAAACCGCGCCCGAGCGGGGTGTTCGGCTCGACCAGGCCCAGGTGCCACTTGCCGACCAGGGCGGTGTGGTAGCCTGCGTCCCCCAGCACCTCGGGCAGCAGCCGTGCGCCCGGGTCGAGGTAACCCCAATTGTTGTCCCGGTGGGTGCGAACCACCCCGGGGACCCCCACCAGGTCGGGGTAGCGGCCGGAGAGGAACGCCGCCCGTGTCGGCGAGCAGACCGGGCAATTGGCATAGGCGTTGTCGAACCGGCAACCTGCGCCCATCAGCGCGTCGATGTTCGGCGTGCGCATGTCTGGCGCCCCGCAACAGGCCAGGTCGCCGATGCCGAGATCGTCGACCATGATGAACAGGATGTTCGGCCGGTCGGCAGCGGCGGCTACGCCGGCCAGACCAAGCGCGACACCGGTGGCGAGGACGAACGCGACAAGACCTGAGGGACCCCGCGACATGCTTGCACCCATACCTCGCCCCCCCGAGGGATGGAAGGACAATATCCGCCGGCGCCCCCTAGGCGGGTATCGCCACGGAGAGCTGTCCCAGCCTCCCGGCGGACGCCACGTTGAGCGTCAGCTCGCTGCGCCCACCACTGCTCCTCCTGCGCACCGTCGCCCCCATCATCGGCTGGCTGAGGACGCGCCGGCCAGCTCGCTCCACCGCATGCCCATCGAGCACCTGGAGGGCGGCGACCTGTTCGCCGGGCGTCAGCCTCCCAAACTCGGACTGTAGGATGAAGCTCATCACCAGCTCTCCTTCCGTGGTGCCGTCGAAACATTCGCTGACGTCGATCTCGCTGGGGATGATCTCGAAGCTGAGGGAAACCCCCTCTAGGCCAGACAGGGTGCCGACGAGCACGTCCTCGCACACCCGCCCACTTCTGCCCGGGAGATCGATGACCTCGAACACCTCGCGTTTGAAGCAGTTGATGCCGTCGTCGGTGCTGCAGATGACGCCCATCATCCCCCCCACGGAGAGCATCCGGTACGCCTTCTCCATCATCCCGCCGACATCCTCCATCCCGTAGATCGAGTGGAGCACATGGATCAGGTCGTAGGTGTGCCGCGGCTCGAACGACTCGAAACACCCCTCGTAAAGCCATACCCGGTTCGCCAGCGCCGACCCGAGCTCGCCGCAGCGATCCCGGAACCGCCCCAGGGCCACCCCGTTGGGATCCACCGCATCGTAGACGAAGGCTCCACCGCGACACTCGAGGCGCCCGATCAGCTCGCAGTCGAGATCGCCGCTGCCGGACCCGACCGACAACACGGAGGGGACGACGCTGTCCCGCCCCGCCTCGAGCAGCCCCGTCCTCTCGAACCAGTCACAGATCTGCCGCTGTTGGTTCGAACACCGCCGGAAGGCCTCGTGGGCATCGATATATTGTGCCGGGGTCATGCCGCGGGCGACCCCCTCGTCTTCCAATTGGTGTTCGTTCATGTTCTCGATGGGTCTGGCAGCCGTTGCGGGAGCAGCCCCCGGACGAAATATGCCGGCGTCAAACCCATCGATAATTTAGTTAATACTTCTAAAATATCAAAGAGTTTTAAAAATTGCCATGGCTCTTTCTCACCCTTCTCGGATCCCTCTTCCCTTCGATCCCCCCCGATGGGGCGCCCGACCTCGAGGGCGCCGCTCGTCTTCCCCCATCTTCCCCCCCCGGCCGGCCACAACCCAGCGCGTCCGAGGGCGCGCGCTAGAAGTCGGGATCGGGATCGAACTCGTCGGTCGCAAAGCGCAGCGAGGCGGCGCCGCTGTAGAGTTTCCCGTCGCGGATGATGGCGAACTGGCCACCGGTCTGGCGTGAGATCTGCACTAGGGAGTTGAACGCCGGCCCGGGAAGCTCGAGGCCGATGGTGTTGATCGGCACGTTGAGGGGGTTGATCTTCGTGAGGTCTTCGACCACCTCCTCGCGGTCCTGTGCCTCACCGTCGGAGAGCAGCCAGATAAGGGCGGGGGCCGGCTTCATGGCCAGGGCGAGCTCCAGCGGCGGACCCCAGAGCGTCGCCCCCTCCGGGCGCGCCGACTTGACGTCCGAGACGGCCTTGGCGATCCCCTCCTTGGTGGCCCTGCTCCACGGGATCCGGTCGGCCGGGTCATCGGCGAACCGGCTCGGCGCCGTGTATAGGGTCTCGCCGCCGAGCCATGGCGCGGTCGAGTAGTAGATCACCTGAAACGGGATCCCCTTCGGCAGCTTGTTGATGGTGTTGATGAGCTCCTTCTTGAGCCGGTCGAGCCGCGTCGCCCCTCCCTGGTCGGCCTGGGTCATCGACCCCGAGAAGTCGACGATGAACACCACGCTGTTGCCCTTCGCCGACGCCCCGAAGAAACTGATCGTCCCGCCGCCGCCACCGCCACCGCGCCCGCGCCCGTACCCGAAGCCGCGGCCGAAGTCGACACCGATCCCGAGCGGCTCCTCGATCGGGTCTTCGATCGAGGGCACGGCGAAGGCCGAGACCGCGGTGGCGGCGATCGGCTTGACGCGGGCGGCGCTCTGCGCGGGCATCGGCTTCTGCTGCACGGAGCGGGCGAAGTCCTTCTTCTTAAGGTTGTCGTCCTCCAGCCCCTCTGATGTCACCGCCGTGATCTGCGGGATCTCTGGGGGGGACTGGGCGATGAAGACCAGCATCAGCAGCAAGAGGATCACCGCATGCACGATCAGCGCCGTCAGTCCGGAGGCCAGCCGGCTGCGGCGGACCGCCTTCGCCTTGGCGGCCTCGGCCGCCTCGCTGCTGGCCTCGACGGCGACTTGTTCGAGCTTGAGATTGTCTTCCATGGGGTCAGAGACTAAAACGGTGTCCGGTGCCACATCTTAGGCGGGAAGCCGCCCGACGGCAATCGGCGATAGGCGGGCCGTGGCGACCTTTCATCCCGCCCCGTAACACAGACCGATCTCGTCCCGCCACCGGTCGAGGGCCCGCATGTTGCCGAGGGTGTCGCCCCAGCTCACCGCCGGGGCCTGCCGCTCCGCGAGGTGGCGAGCCACGGTGTCTGCCTCGATGCTGAAGATGTATTCCTCGCTCGCCACCTCGATCACCTCCGGCCCGCTCCGCCCCCTGCCGTACAGGTGCAGCTCGGACACCCCCCCGTGCGGGCTCGGTTTCCACGGCACCGGCACGTGGATGCGCCCCTCCGAACCCGCCACGCTCACCGCGACGGGCTCCTCCAGGACGATCCCGCAGCTCAGGCGGGCGACGACCCCGCCCGGGAACTCCACCACCGCGCTGCTGTATTCGTCGACCCCAGTCGACCCGATGTGACCGACGGCCTTCAGCCGGTCCGGTTCCGCGTAGGGTTCGCCGGTCGCCACGCCGGCCAGCAGGCGCGCCATCGACATCGGGTAGCAGCCGAGGTCGAGGATCCCGCCGCCGCCCAGGTCCCTGCTGAAATGGCGACCGTCGGCGCCTGTGCCGGCGGCGAACGAAAACGAGGCCTCGATCGATAGCGGCTCGCCGATCGCCCCCCCACGCACCAGCTCGACGAGCTTCGCGGTCTGCGGGGCGCAGCGGTACATGTAGGCCTCCATGAGAAAGACGTCGTTGGCACGCGCGGCGTCGATCACCCCCGACGCCTGCCCGGCGTCCATGGCGATCGGTTTCTCACACAGCACGTGCTTGCCCGCGGCCGCGGCACGCACCGCCCACTCGGCGTGTAGCGGGTGGGGGGTCGCGATGTAGACCGCGTCCACCTCGCGGTCGTCGAGCAAGGCCTCGTAACCCTCGTGCCAGTTCGGGATGCCCCTGGCCTCCGCAAAGGCTTCCGCCGCCGTCGCCGTCCTGCTCGCGACGGCCACCAGGCGGCCGTGCCGCGACCGCGCGACGCCCTCGGCGAACACGCCCGCGATGTGCCCGGTCGCCAGGATCCCCCAGCGCAGCCTCCCACCTTCGTCCGTCATCCCGCACCACCGCTGTCCCGCCAGCGGCGACAGATCTGGTTTGCCCGCAGCGGACCGCCTGACCCCACCCTTTGATGTCGAGGGGACAAAAGCGCTATCGACCGAGTTTCTCCAGGGCGCGGCGGGCGGCCTCGCGGCGCTGCCGCGCACGCTCCAGCTGCCGCTCCATCTCCTCGACCTCCCCCTCCGCCTCGGCGATCTCCCGCTCGAGCTGGCCGCGATCCCTGCCGGCGAGCGAGAAGCGCCCGTCGGAGAGGTCGCCGAGCAGACGCCCGAGGTCGGCGCTCGGGATCGCGTAGCTCTTCACCCTACCGCCACGCGCCAGGTTCACCCCGACGACCTCGCCATCGAGGTTCACCAGCGGCCCGCCGCATTCCTCCGGCCGCAAGGTCAGGTCGTGCTGCAGGGCGTTCGGGAAATCGTCGCGGTTCTTGCTCAGCGGGCCACCCATCTGGCTGGCCCGGTCGAAGCGCTCCATCCGCCGCGCGTTCAGCTGCCGCGAGCCGAGCGCCGCGGTGGCCTTGAGCTCTTCGCCATCGCGGCGGAAGCGGAGGTGGATCTCCTCCTTCGGCTTGCGGCGCGAGATCGCCTGCGCGAGTTCGGCCGGGGCGTCCACCGCCTTGCCGTCCACCTCGAACAAGATGTCGCCGACCTCCAGGCCGGCGGCGGAGGCACCGCTGTTCGGCTGCACCTCGCGCACCCGGACGCCGCCGTCGGCGTTCTCCATGCCGATGCCCAAGAAACCGCGGCTGGCCAACGAGAGGTTGCGTGGCGCGACGCTGGCGACGCCGATGGCGATAGGGTACTCGCCCGTGCCGGCGGCGGCGAGAAACGTGCCGAGTTCGGGGGTCTCGGCGCCGACCAGCTTCGCCGGCCGCAGGCCCTCCGCGTCGACCTTCAGCAGGGCCAGGTCCCAGCCCTCGTTCGAATCCACCTGCCGGGCGCGGAGCACGGTGCCGTCGGCGAACTCGCAATCGACGCTGCCCCCCCCGAGCTCGCTCGCTTTGCTCACCAGGTAACCGTCGGCGCTCACCACCGTGGCCA
>JANQMB010000144.1 GCA_028280355.1 Verrucomicrobiales bacterium | reverse complement strand
GGACCCTCATGTGCACCCTGGGTGAGTTCTTGAAGAACCTCGCCCTCACGCCGCACGGGCCGGGCTGCTCGCGGATGCAGATACGCACGATCGCCGCCCACCTGAGGGACGATGGGGGTGGCGGCGACGATGGCGGGGAGGTCAGGTTCTATGGGTATTTCGTCTCGCCCGCCGGGGTGCCCGAGAGCGGCCCCAGTTTCGAGAAACAACACATCGTCCGTTTCATGCGCGAACGCTGGAAAGCGAGGGCGAAGGTGGTCGGCGAGATGTCGGGTGGCGTCCCTGGCGGAAAGGGCGGCGACCGCAAGTTTTGGGAGGCGCGGCGCAAGTGGTTCGACCTCGACTTCGCCGCGGTCTGTATCCGGCAGGTGTTCGCGTACGTCAACGACCGCAAGGATCTCTACCGCAAGTTTCCGGCCGCCAACGAGAAGACGCTCTGGGGCGTCGGGGAAAAGAGCCTCTTGTGGCACGTGGATTTCCCGTCGACAGAACACGGGGAGTGCGAGGTTCCGGAACTCGTCCTCGCCCGGCTCGCGCAGGGTCTCGGGGACGTGTTGGAAGGGGCGGGCAAAGATGGGTCGTCGGTCGCTCTACGTAACCTGCGCCTGTTGGCGATCTCCGAGAAGGCGCTGATGTCGGGGCACCTCCTGTTCCGCGACTGTATCGCAGACGAGCGGCAGGCCGACGCGACGCTCGCGTTGGGCAAGGTATACCTGTCCGCCCTAATGGCGATCGGCCGGGATTGGGGCGAGCTCGCGAAACTGCGCGGCGGCGATCGTGCCTCGCTCTTCGAGGCGATCGGTGAGTTACTGGTGCTCGGGAAGCGCTTCCTCGTCAAGGGGGTCGATATCCTCAAGCGGGAGGGCGACCAGGGGAGGTCGCTCATCCACACCTCGCAGGAGGCGAGGTTCAATGTGGGCGACCTGCTGTTGATCCGGTTGTCGTTTATGGGAGATGGCGGGTGGTCGCCTTTCGGTGAACTGGGCGAGGGCGATAGGGAGACCGTCAACAAGATCGTCGGCGCCCATTGCAAGGACAACAGCGAGGAGGACGTCCGCAGGCAGATCTGGCAGCATTACTCGGAGGGGCTGAGCACCGTGCAGCGGGAGCTCGAGGAGTTCGATAGCCGCTACGTCCTCTCGAAGGAGGTCTACTACAGCCACCGGAACATCAGCGATCCGCTCGTGCACTTCCGGATCTGCAAGGCCGTCCGCCGCCGCCATGACGGGTGGTGGGGAAAGGCCGGGAGGGACACCGGCGGCGCCGATTCCTACGACCGGAGGAGCATCTTGGAACAGATGGCGACCCTGGCGCTCAGGAACAACGCCATCCACGACGCCTACCTCCCGACCGGCGAATGGATGTCGCGTATCGGCGGGATGCTCACGGTCGCCAACCGCGTCCGCACCGACCGCGCGGCGATCGCCGACGATGGGAAGGGGGGCCTAAGGTGGGCTACGGAGGAGGAGATGGCCGAGAGGTTTACCTTTTTCCAGTAGGCGCGGCCGGCGTGTCGGATTGACGTCGCCGCCAGTTTCGCCCAGGATCGGGCCAGTCGAGTCGAGGCGTTTCGTGGGTGGGATGCTACCACCTAGCGGCATCGCCTGGTGGATCGATCCAACCTATTGAAAACCATGAAACGTCTGATGAAACGTCCTGTAGCCCGCATGCTCGTCCCCGTTGCACTCCTGTTCTCCTGTGCGCCCCTGGCCGGCTCGGAGGAGGTCACCAAGTGGGAGTATCGCGTGATCCGCATCGAAGACCGCCGTCCCGACCAGGCCGGTGGGAGGGCCGGGCGTGGCAGCGCCGAGGAGGCGCTCAACAAACTGGGGGCCGAGGGCTGGGAGCTCGTCAGCGTCCGCATCGACTCCCAGGCCAACCGCAGCAACCCGATCTTCTACTTCAAGCGCCCGCTCCGTGGGGCGCCTGCCGAGAAGGGCGCGGCGGAGAAAGCTGGAAGCTAGCGGGGGGAGGTGGTGGTGGTGATGTGGCCGCCCCTCTGGTGGGGCTCGTTGTCCCCGTTCCGGGAGCGTCCTGCATCGCGAACTGCCCCTCGGTGCACACGATGGGGAAGCATGTGCCCCAGCCTCTCCCCTCGATGGCGAGATGCGGTTTTTCTTCGCATCTCACCCGAGGCGCCGTGCGGTTGAGCCACCGGGAACCTGGCCAGAATGCTCCTGCCGTCCACTAGCACATCCCACACCGATCTCGGGATCGCGCTCAGCCCGCCCGGCGGGGCTGTCGACGCCGAGCGCGGGGCGCCCCCGAAGGCGCATGCGCTCGGTCTGGGGGCGAACATGGGATGGTTGGAAGATGGTGCCCGCCACGGCGGCAGGCCGGTCGCGGTCATGCTGGCGGATCTGGCCAGGGTGGTCAGCCACTCCGGGGCGCTCGGGATTGCGGACGTCGAAGGTCGGGTGGCGCCGGTCCGGGCGCCGCTGGCTCGGGGTCGGCCGCCGGGAGAGATCCTTGGCGGTCTCGCTGCGCTGCGGGCGTTCCTCCAGCGTCGTCTCGAGCGAAAGCCCGTCTTGGAGGCCGCCCTGGTGCTCGGAGATCTCATCGGCCGCCTGCAGCAGGGGGCGTTGGGCAACCGGAGACCTGTCCCGCAGTGCATCTTGGATCTGCGCGCGTGCAAACTGGAGGAAGCGGCGGCGGGGTTTTGGAACGGTCGCCCCTATATCGATCTCGCCCTGAGTTTCTTGGAGGCCGGCCGGCAGCCGGCCGCGTCGATCCTGCTGCCCGTCACCGCGGTCATGGGGCTCTATCAGGGCCAGGCCTGGCAGGTCCACCGCCCGCCCGCAGATTCCCCGTTCGTCGAGGCGGTCAGCTTGGGTGTCCGGCTGGGGTGGCTCGGCGAGGGGGCGACATATGGCGGCCGCGCCCGGGCGGTGATGTTGGCCGACCTGGATGCGGTGGTCCTCCATGCGGGTGCCCTCGGCCTCTCCGGCCACGACGCGCTCGTCGGGGCGGCTCGGGCCGCGCTCGCCGGCGGCCGCCCAGTCACGGCGGCGCTCGACGAGATCCTCGCTCTGATCGCCCACGTCTCTGCCGGCTTCGGCGATCGCCGGCCGTTGCGCCAGACGACCCTGCTCGGGGCGAGCGCCGGCAAGCTGCAGCAGGCTGCCAGCGATGGGAGGCGCAGCCGGGCCCTCTTCCTCCACGAGCTCATCCAGGCCAAACGTCACGGCGAAGCGGCCGGCTTCTGGGGTTTCGATATCTTCCTCGACGAGGCGGCCCGCCTCCTGGACGAGGGGCACCCGATCACCAACCTGCTCCTCACCATGACGGCCGAGGTCGGGTTCATCCAGGGGCAGGGGGCGACGATGCGCTTGGGGATGACCCCTGACCCGGATCCCGACCCCGACCCTGACCCTGACCCCCCGCCGGCCGACCCTCAGCCCGCCTTCGAGATCACCGGCTTCAAGTTCGGCTTCGAAGTTGGCGAGCGGGCCACCTTCGAGACCAGCCGGTCCGGCCAGGTCACCTGGGCGAGTTCCGAACCCGCCGTTTTTGCTCCGGGGGCGACCCCAGGTTCGTTCCGGGCGGCCGCCGCCGGCAGCTGCACCGTCACCGCCCGCATGGGGGAGGAGCGCGCCACGCGGGAGGTGGTCGTCCGCGAGCGTACGACCAGCAGGCCGTTCGACCCCAACCGTCTGATCGACGACCCCGAATACGGGGCGAGGCGGGTCGAGGACGAGGTGATCATCCGGTTCCGACCCGGGGTTTCCGAGGGCGCGCGCGCCGCACTCCTGCACCGCCACAGTCTCGAACAGGTGGGCTCCATCCCCCGGTTGCGCCTGGTGCAGGCGGTGTTCGACCCGGCCTCCGTCGACATCCGCTCGCTCATCGGGCGGCTCGAGGGCGAACCGCTGGTCTCAGGGGCGGTGGCGAACACGGTGGTGACCCCGCTGGCCCACGAGGCGTACGAGCCGAACGAGCTGGCCCAGCCCGCCCCCGAGGGGTACGTCTACCTGCACAAGATGGAGGCCTTTGCGGCCTTCGGCTTGCTCCGCTCGGGCGAGGTACCCACGCGCGCGGGCAAGCTGGTGGTGGTCGATAGCGGTATCTACTTCACCGCACCGCCCTCCGACGCAGTGTCCGCGGAGTTCGGCAGCCGCGTCGACTTTCCCAACTCGGTCGCCTGTGGTTCCCGTCGATGGAGCGGAAACACCCGCGACAGCGGCGGGCGCGACGAGTTGGTCGCCGAACTACACGACGTTGGAGACGGCATGTTCAGCCACGGGACTGGCGTCGCCGGCACCGCCCTCGCCGCGCACGACGGGCCGCCCCAGTTCGGTCCCGTCGGCATCGACCCCGGCCTCGGCCTGGTCGTCGTCAAACAAGCCGGGACGGCCTGGTCCCTCTCCAACGCCATCGATGCCGCCGGCGACATCGCGGATCCCGACTGCCGCGTCATCAACATCTCCACGGGGAGGGTCTGTGCCACGGCCGACGAGGCCAAAGGGGAGAACGAATACTACTATATCGCACCGATACGCAGGCTGATCGCACAAGACCGGCTGGTGGTCGTGGCGGCCGGGAACTTCGACGGGCCGCTCGACCGGATGGCCCTCACCTCGATCAAATCGAACCTCGACCCGGACGACACCGACGGGCCCCTGAGCGAGGCGGAGGAGAGGAACTACATCGTGGTTGGCGGCACGATGGTGAGCGGGTTCATGGGCGACCCTCATGGCCCCGAGGAGCGCTGGTTGATCACGGCCGGGAGCGACGGCAGCCAATACGACCCGGCGGGGGTCGGTGGGGACATCGACCTCGCCGCATACGCCCATAGGATCTGGGCGCTGGGCACCACCGAGACGCGGGTGGTTGCCAACGCCACCTCGATGGCGGCGCCGATGGTCTCGGGACTGGCCGCCCTACTGTTCCGGATCCTGCCGCGGGGGACGCCGGCGGCGGTTGTGAAAGAGATCCTGGTGCAATCTGCAGACCCGATCACAGAGGTCTCCGGGGCTGTCCCGAACCCCGTCCCGCGCCTCCGTTCGGAGAGGGATCGCGGGATCGGTTCGGGGAGGGTCAACATGTGGCAGGCGGTGCTCGCCGCGGCGAACCGTGCGCAGGCCTCCCGGGGGAGCACGGTCCGGTTCCTGGGCCTGCGGGTGACCACCGACGTCCCGGCCGGGGCCTACGAGCTGGCCCTCGGACACTACGATGCCGGCGGCAACGTGGTGGCGACGCCGCTCGGCCAGCGCTCCGTGCCCCAGTCTGTCTCCTCGACCGGTGCCGTCCGCGTCACGATCACCATGGGTGGGGCGACGAGGGCCCCGAGTTTGTTGCTCGCGAAGCCCGCAGGCGGCTCCGCCTGGACATACGAGCGCACCATCCTGCCGCGGGTCGGCCTCGGCGGGCTAGGCGAACGCCCGGTCGCGACGGTCCGCATGTTCACAGGCGGCAAGGTTCAGCTCAGTTACGTCAAAAAGGTCCCAATCGCCCCTAACAAGTTTCGCTACCATTTCAAGATCTCGAACACGGGCGCCCCTCCGGGCGATCCGGAGTTGCTGGACCCGGCGTCGTTCGCTCCGCACGACAAGAGCGTCCAGGAGTTCTGGATGAAACTTGGGGGGGGCGACACCTTCCGCCTGCTCCCCTGGGAAACTGGCCAGGATCTCCTGATTGGCGACACGTCGATCCGCGACGCGGGGGGGAGCGAACTCCCCAGGCTGCCGGACGGCTGGCCTTACCTCACGGTCCCGTTCGGAGGGTCTGATACCTTTACGGTCGAGTTCACCGACAGCTCGCGGCTCCAGTCCATGGCGGCGAGGGATCTCGAACGAAGCTCCGAGGGTCCCCAGACCGGAGGGGGAGGTGGCGGGGTCGTTGTCCCGCCACGCACCGACTTCGAGATGGAGGTCGCTTCGCTCAACAACGCGAGGGCCGACGCCAGGGTTCATGTGGCGGTCTGATCGCGGGAGATCTCCTTTCGGGGACACACGGGCGACGGCAACAACGCCGGGTTCTGGATCATCTCGAGCGGGGGATCAAGGAGATGGCGGTCGCATGCCTCCCGGTTGAGAGACGGGGATGATGTGGTTGGTATGCGGGTCGGAGATACGTGATTTGACGTCGCCGCCCCGGGTCGTCTACCCTGATGCATGCTCGAGAGGATCCGGGTCTGCGGGTTGTTCTGGCTGCTGTCCGCTGCCGTCGCCGCCGGGGTGGATGCGGATTTCCAGAAGATCGTCGCGTTCGGTGACCCGGCGCCTGGGTTTGTCGAACCGGGGGTGACCTTCGGCGCCTTGCCGTTCCAGGCGTTGCTCGGGTCGGGTGGCCACGTGGTGATGAACGCCCTCGCCCGGCAGACGCCGGGGCCGATCGACCCCGGCGCGGACCAGGGGGTCTGGCGCTGGTTCGAGGGCGGCATGAGCCTGGTGATGAGGGAGGGCTCCTCGCCCGGGGGCGGCGGGAACCCCGTCAACTCGATGTTCCTTTCGGGGGTGGACGGCTTCGGTCGGATGGCGGTGGCCGGGACGGTGGTGAACGGAGGGGTGATCGGCGGGCTCGAGACCCGCAACTGGTTCGGGACGCCGGGCGCCGTCGTGTTCTTCAACGACCCGACGGCGCTCCGCGTCGGTTCTGGCAGCGTCCACAACTATGCGATGAACGATGGTGGCAAGGTGGCGATGACCCTCGACCGGGTGGTCCGCGTGGAGGGCAACGTGACCGGGAAGTCGATCATTGCCGGGTCGGTGGACACCGGCGGTGCGAACGCGGTTGAACTGGTGCGCCGCACCGATGCCGCCGGGGACACGGGTGCGTTCTTCGGCACCCTGGTGAACCAGGCGAGGATCTGGGTCGCCGACGACGGGGTGGTGTTCTATACCTCGCAGCTCGAGACCGCCGGCTTCTCCAACCACACCTCGCACTCGCTGTGGGCGCAGAGGGACCGCTTCCTCGATCTGGATCTGCTGGCCTCCTCCGCCCAGGCCGCGCCGGGTGTGCCGGGCGCCCCGGGCTGGGTCGGTTTCGTGGACTGGCGGGTCACGGTGGATCGCCGCGCCGTCTTCCTCGGGCGGGTGATCGTGCCCGCGACCGGCCGCCTGCGGGAGGGCCTGTGGTTCACCAAGGCGGGGGACGGTTCGCAGCTGGTCGTCCTCGAGGGGACCACGGCCGCCCCGGGTGACCCCGCCGGCGGGGTGATCAGCTCCATCGAGGAGTTCGACATCGGCCGCAACGGGGACGTGATGTTCCGCGCCAGCCTCGAGGACGGCCGCAGCGGCCTGTTCCTCTGGGCGTCGGGCTCGTTGGAGACCCTGCTTTTGGCGGGCGACGACGTCCCGCTGCGGCCCGGCCGGCGCATCGAACGTCTCGAGCGCGCGGTGATGAACCCGCGCGGGGACCTGCTCGCCACCATGCGCACGGAGGCGGCCGAAGGCCCGGCGAACCGGACGAGGTCGATGTGGCTGATCCCGTCTGGTGGTGGCGCCAGGGAGATTCTGCGCATCCTCGACGAGATCGAGATCGCCCCGGGGGAGGTGATGGGCCTGCTCGGCTTCGACCTGCTGTTCTTCGATTTGAACCCCGACACCTACAACGACGCGGGCCAGTTTCTGCTGACCGTCCGCGGTAGGGTCAACGGCGGGTCGACGGTCGACGCGCTGGTGTTCGGCGCGCTCGACCTTGTGTCCGCCCTGCCCCAGCGGGTGCCGGCGGTGGCGCTGGGTTCGGGCGACTTCATGCTCTCGATCAAGACCGAGGCCGGCGCGTCGTACGAACTGCAACGCCGCGTCGGGGGCGGGACCTGGACGGTGGTGGAGACCGGCCTGTCGGGCGACGGGCGGACGATCACGGTGGTGGACGAGGGCGTGGCGGACGTCCATCCGGAGGCGATCTACCGCGTCGTCGAGCAGTGAGGCGCGTCCCCCTTGCGGGGTGTTGGCGGTGAGACGATGGTGCCCCTGGCGCCATGGGAACGATCGCCGTCAGCCGCTGTCCGCCCGCCCTGTTGGGCGCCTCCCTGTTCGCCCTCGCGGGCTGCGCCGGCACGGACAGGGCGGAACCCGACGCCGCGCCCGGCGGTGGCGAGGCCGACCGGTTCACCCGCGCGCGCGCGGCGATGGTAGAGACTTTACGCCGCCGCTATCGGATCGAGGACGGGCGCGTCCTGCGGGCGGTGGCCGCGGTGCCGCGACACCGGTTCGTGCCGGGCGCGATCCGCGACCACGCCTATCGCGACCGCCCCCTCCCCATCGGCCGCGGCCAGACGATCTCGCAGCCGTATATCGTCGCTCTCATGACGGAGCAGCTCCGGCCGAGGCCGGATGACATCGTGCTCGAGATCGGTACCGGGTCGGGGTACCAGGCGGCGGTCTTGGCCGGTCTCGTCGGGCACGTCTACACCATCGAGATCGTCGAAGAGCTCGCCGCCGGGGCGCGGGCGGTTTTCGGGGAGCTGCGATACCGGAACGTCACCGTCAGGCACGGCGACGGCTACCGCGGGTGGCTGGAACACGCGCCCTTCGACGCGATCGTCGTCACCTGTGCCCCCGACCGGATCCCCGAGCCGCTGGTCGAACAGCTCAAAGACGGCGGCCGCATGATCATCCCGGTCGGCGAGGCCGGTGGTGTGCAGAAGCTCTACCTGCTCGAGAAGCGCGATGGCGAGGTCAGGCGTACCGACGTGCTCGACGTGCGCTTCGTCCCGATGACGGGTGAGGTGCGGCGATAGGGGGGGCGATCGGAGCGCGAGCGTTCACGCTCGCCGTGGGGTGGCCCGGTTGCGAGTGTGGACACTCGCGCTCCAGTGGTCCACGAATGGGCTGCGGACTCGAGGTGCCTGTCCGCATCGATGCGCTACGTCGCGGCGGAACCCCGGCGCGGCGACTGCTCCCGCCGGGCGCTGGCCCGCCTCTCCGACGACGCGGCGCATCCGCAGCGCCCGCCGCAGCATGGGCGGCTGGCGGCCGTCCTGCGCTTGCGGAGGATCCGCCACGCGAAAGCGGCCACCGTCAGGCCGACGATGGTCAAGGTGATCCAGGTCTGGGTCTGGGGGCTCACGGGTATTCTCCGCGGGGTTCCGCTCAGCTGAAGCCGAGCAGCCGGCCGCCCTGATAGACGGCCAGCGACGCAAGGTAGGCGAAGCCGGTCATGTAGGCCAGCTGGAAGATCGCCCAGCGCCAGGAGTTGGTCTCGCGGCGCACGACCGCGACGGTGCTCATGCACTGCAGGGCGAAGACGAAAAACACCAGCAGGCTGAGGCAGGTCAGGGGGGTGAAGACGGGGCTGCCATCGTCGCGCTTCGCCCCGCGCAGCTTGTCGCGCAGCTCCTCGCCGGCGTCGTCGCCCTCCTCGTCGACACTGTAGGCGATCGACATGGCGGAGACGAACACCTCGCGCGCGGCGAAGGAGGCCACCAGCCCGACGCCGATCTTGGCGTCGAAGCCGAGCGGTTCGATGGCCGGTTCGATGGCGCGCCCGATCTGGCCGGCGTAGCTTTGCTCCGCATGCGTCGCCGGGTCGTCCGCGCCGGACTTCGGGTAGGTCTGCAGCGCCCAGAGGATGATCGAGATGCCGAGGATGATGGTGCCGGCGCGGCGGACGAACACGTAGGAGCGGTCCCACATGTGCAGCAGGATCGACTTCCACGACGGCGCCTTGTAGCCCGGCAGTTCCATGATCGGCGGCGAGTTGCCGGCCCGCTTCAACACGCGGTTGAACAACCCGGCGAAGGCGAAGATCCCCAGGGTGCCGAGGGCGTAGAGGCCGAGCAGGTATCCGGCCTTGGTGAGCGCCGGGATCTCCCCCCCTGGCACCAGCAGGCCGATCATCAGGATGTAGACCGGGAGGCGGGCGGTGCAGCTGGCGAAGGGCGCCACCAGGATCGTGATCAGGCGATCCTTGGCGCCGGGGATGGTGCGCGCGCCCATCACGCCGGGGATCGCACAGGCGTAAGAGCCCAGCAGCGGGACGGTGGACTTGCCGCTGAGGCCCACCTTCGACATCAGCCGGTCCATGATGAAGGCCACCCGCGACATGTAGCCGGTGTCTTCCATCAGCCCGAGGAAGAAGAACAGGATGAGGATCTGCGGCAGGAAGATCACCACGCCCTCGACCCCGGCGAGCATCCCGTCGGTGATCAGGTCGCGCAGGTCGCCCTCCGGCATCGCCGCGCGCACGCCGTCACCGGCCGCCGCGAAGGCCGCCTCGATCCAGCCCATGGGCACGTTGGCGACCGAGAAGATCAGGACGAAGAGCGAGCCTAGGATGGCGACCAGCGCCGCCCACCCCCAGACCTTGTGGAGCAGGAGGGCGTCGAGCCGGTCGGTCGGCGTCGGTCCGGCGGCCGGCTCGCCGACGGCGCGCTCGCAGACTTTCCCGATCGCCTCGTAGCGGTCGGCGATCAGGCGGTTCTGCCAGTCGGCGTCGGCGTGTTCGTGCGCCGCCTCCTCGTCGAGCAGGTAGAGCGCCGCGCGGTTGTCGCCGTGGCCGAAGCGCTCCAGCAGGGAGGCGACGTCGGCGGGCAGGTCGACCTTGTGGTGCGACACCGGCAGGTCGTGGCGGCTCATCGCGATGCGCAGCTCCGGGATGCCCTCGCGGGTGTTGGCGCGCATCGGCACCACCGGCACGCCGAGCGCCTCGCCCATGGCGCGCGCGTCCACCCGCAGGTCCCTCGCCTCGGCGATGTCGGTCATGTTGAGCGCGACGATGACCGGCAGGCCGAGCTCCAGCACCTGGCTGGCGAGGTAGAGGTTGCGCTCCGGGTTGGAGGCGTCGATGACGCAGATCACCACGTCCGGGCGCGGCGTGTCCGGGCGCCGGCCTAACAGGACATCACGCAGCACCTCCTCGTCGGGCGAGCGGGCGTTCAGCGAGTAGGCTCCCGGCAGATCGATCACCAGCAGCTCCTTGCCGTGCTGGGAGATGCAGGTCCCCTCCTTGCGCTCGACGGTGACGCCGGGGTAGTTGCCCACCTTCTGGCGCATGCCGGTGAGGGCGTTGAAGAGCGTCGTCTTGCCGCAGTTCGGGTTGCCCACCAGGGCGAACACGCGCCTGTCCTCCGGCGGGAGGTTCTGCGTGACCCCGCCGTCGGGGCGCTGGCCGGTGGCGTCGGACATCCCTTGGGGAGCTAGCGGGATCTGCCGGGCTGTCCCGGCGGGGAGGGGCGCCGGCTAGGCCTCGACTTCGATCTGTTCCGCCTCATGTTGGCGAACCGAGAGCAGCGAGCCACGCACCTCGAACTCGATCGGGTCGCCGAGCGGTGCGCGGCGCACCAGGGTCACCGCCGTGCCCGGCAGCAGCCCCAGTTCACGGAAGCGCAGGAAGGCGGGGTCGTCGGACAAGAAACGCTTGATGGTGACCTCGTCCCCGGGTTGCAAGTCCCCGAGGGTAGGCGTGGTGGTGACGTCGGCTATAGACACGGGAGATCGCAGAATGAAATCAATTGAGAACGGGTCTCATTTTCAATCGAAAGCTAGACGAATTTGGTGCTTTGCCAAGGGGGAATTCGGTCGTTGGCGTGGCGGGATGGTTCTAGGTGGGGGGCGATGCGCAACCGTCATTGTCCCACTCTGGGAGGGTTGAAACCCTCGCCTTTAGGCGACGGCTTTAGCGTGGCGTGGTAGTCTCTTGGATGGGCTATCGCCGGGGAGCGCAC
>JANQMB010000137.1 GCA_028280355.1 Verrucomicrobiales bacterium | reverse complement strand
GCGAGAGGGAGGCGAGTTCGAAGTACTCCCCGCCGGCGCCCGGGCCGAGGTCGCGCAGCCGCAGCAGCTTGGCCTCGGCCTTGTTGACGAGCGACATCGCCCGGTAGACCTGGGCCAGCTCCCAGAGGATGCGTGGGTGCTCGGGGAGCAGCCTGTCGGCGTGGCGCAGTTTGTCGAGCGCCGCGGCGGTGTCGCCGTCGCGCCGCAGCACCACCGCCAGCTCCACCAGCTCGAGGACCTCCGGCTGGTAGATCGCGCCGGGGCGCGGCAGCGGGACGACCGGTGGGGCCGGGGGCAGGTCGATCTCCGGTGGCGAGACCGGTTGGACCGGCGGCGTCCAGGCCGGATCGGGGCTGGGCTGGGCGACCGGTGGCGAGACCTGCCCCGTCTCCCGGGGGTTCGTATCCGAGGGTGGGGCAGCCGCGGGAGGGTCGGCCGGCGGGCTGAGGTGTTTCAAGGCCGCCAGGCCTGCGGCCACCGCCAGGCAGAAGGCGACGGCCACCAGCACGCCGATCGCAGCCGCGAAGCTGCGGCTGGGGGGATAGGTCGATATGGTGATGGGGTGCGACATCTCCTCTGACCGATGACTATACGGGCTGGAGGCGACAACCTTAGCCTGAACTGCTGTCGAGGCCATGAATTTGCACGGGTTCCGCCGGGCGGTGGAATTCCGGCTTGCGCCCGACCCGCTGCCCGGGAACCTACCCCGTGCCCACCAGAGCGCCGTTCCCGATCCGGCCGCGCCGGCTGGCGATCGACCTCTCGCCACTGCAGGTCGCCAGCAGGCTGCGCTCGCTGTCGGGGTTCTTCTTCCTGGATAGCGCCGGCGCCGGTTCACCGCAGGCGGACAGGGGCGGGCTGTCGATCATCGGGGCGCTCCCCGACGAGGTGATCTGTGGCGATCTACAGGGGGACCTCGATCCCCTGCGCGCCGCGTTGGAGGGTGTCCGCGGTGGGGGGCAGGCGGATTTCGGGGTGCCGCTGGGGGGGCTATTCGGGACGGTGGATTTCGATGGGGCTTACCGTCTCGGCCGCTACCGGCACCTGATGATCTATCGCCACGACCGGGACGAGTGGCTGGAGGTCGGTCGTTTGGGGGACCACCTGGGTGCGGGGGGGGAGGCGCCGCGGGACGATCGTGTGCGGCTCGACTTCTGTCCCGGGCTCGGGCGCCGGCGGTTTTGCGAGATGGTGCAGGCGGCGAAAGAATACATCGCGGCGGGCGACATCTACCAGGTCAACCTCTCGCAGCGCTTCGAGGCGCCCTGGCCCCCGGGCGCCGACGCCTTCGCGCTCTACGCGCAGCTGCGCAGCTGCTCCCCCGCGCCCCATATGGCCTTCTTCGACCTGGGGGGGCGACAGGTCCTGTCCGCGTCGCCGGAATGTTTCCTGGACCTGAGCGGCTCGCGGGTGCGCACCCGGCCGATCAAGGGCACCCGGCCCCGCTACGCGGACCCCGGGGAGGACGAGCGGTCGGCGTACGAGCTGATGACCTCCCCGAAGGAGATCGCGGAGCTCGTGATGATCACCGACCTCGAGCGCAACGACCTGGGGCAGGTCTGCGAGTTCGGCAGCGTCCGGGTCGCCGAGCTGCTCAAACTGGAGCGGTTCCCGCAGGTGTTCCATCTGGTCAGCACTGTCGAGGGCCAGCTCCGCCCTGGGGTCGACCACCTGGGCGCCCTCGCCGCCTGTTTCCCCGGCGGCTCGATCAGCGGGGCTCCGAAGCGCAGGGCGCTGGAGATCATCGCCGAGCTCGAGCCCGTGCCGCGCGGCCTCTACACGGGCGCGATCGGATACCTGGGCGCCAACGGCGAGAGCCAGTTCAGCATCGCCATCCGCACCGCGGTCGTCGAAGGCCGGTCGGTCGCCCTACATACCGGCGCCGGGATCGTCGCCGACTCCGACCCGGGGGCGGAGTTCGACGAGACCTTGCATAAGGCGGCGGGGATGTTCGCCGCCGCCAGCATGTAGGGGCGCCACCCCCCGCGGCGGCGCCCTCGGTACGCGAAAAACCCGCCCTGTCGTGGACGGGTCTTCGCAAACGGAGGTTGGTGGTTGACTTGGTAGCGTCCCCGGTAGCGCGAACGCAGGAGGGCGCCTTGGCTAGAGCGACTTTTTCAGCGCAGCCGAGGGGGTGAAGCCCACCGAGGTCGATGCGGCGATCTGCATCGGCTCGCCGGTCTTCGGGTTGCGACCCATACGCGCGGCACGGTTCTTTTTCTTGAAGGTTCCGAACCCGATGATCTGGACATTGCCGTCGCCACGGACACCGTTGGCGATCGAATCCAAAACGGCGGTCAAGGCCGACTCCGCGTCTTTCTTTGAGGCTTCTTCCCCAAGAGCTTTCTGCACTGCTTCGATGAGTTCTCCTTTGTTCATAGGGGTTTCATAGGCAATTTAACCGATCTTGTAAAGCCGTCTGGGCGTAAAAATGTGCTGAAATGCCCCATTTTTGGGGGATTTTGCCCCCTAAACACCTTTTTTGGGCTCCCAAATTGCTTAGGAGCCTTAAATAATCCTGATTTATCATGCCCAGACCGGATCTCCTCGAACACCGCCCGGAGGTGCACCCCGCGGCCTTCGTCGCCTCCAGCGCCGATCTCATCGGCGCCGTCACGGTCGGCGAGGAGGCGAGCATCTGGTATTCCGCGGTGCTGCGGGCGGATATCGAGAAGATCGTCATCGGGCCGCGCTCGAATATCCAGGACGGCTCGGTCGTGCACCTCGAGTGCGAGCAGGGGACCCGCGTCGGCGAGTATGTGACCGTCGGCCACCGTGCGATCCTCCACGCGTGCGAGATCGAGGACGAGGTGCTGGTCGGGATGGGGGCGATCGTGATGGACGGGGCGACCGTCGGGGCCCGGTCGATCGTCGGCGCCGGGGCGCTGGTGACCATGGGGACGCAGATTCCGCCGGGGTCGCTGGTGGTCGGCTCCCCGGCGAAGGTCGTCCGCACCCTCGACCTGGAGAGACAGCGATCGCTCAAGGGCTTGGCCGAGAACTACGTCGAGCTGTCGCGGCGCTACGTCGAGGAGGGCATCCGCTAGCGGACCCCGCCCACGGGATCGCGCCGGCATCCCTTGACCGGCCCGCCCCCACCGCGGACTGTGGGGATGGAGATGAACAACGCCGTCGTCGAAGTCGAGGTGAAGGCCGCGCTACCCACCAGCGGTGGTTGCGCGGTGTTCCTCGGTACGGACGAGAAGGTATTCGTCATCTATGTCGACCAGATGGTCGGGGGGGCGATCCTGATGTTCATGCGGGACCTCCCCAAGGAGCGTCCGCAGACCCACGACCTGTTCGGGCACACGCTTGCCGCCCTGGGCGCCAAGGTACAGCGGGTGGTCGTCAACGATGTCAAAGACGGCGTCTACTTCGGGCGCCTCATCCTCAGCTCCGAGAACGAGCTGTCAGAAAAGAAGATCGTCGAGATCGACGCCAGGCCGAGCGACTGCATCGCGCTCGCCGTCCAATCCGGTGCCCCGATCTACGTGGTGCGCGATGTATGGGATGCGGTGGAGGACATGTCCGACGTGCTCGGCAAGGTCGAGGGGTTCCAACTCGGCGACTCCGACGACCCCACTAGTTAGGGTTTCTGTAATTCCTGGATAGGGTGGTTTTGGGGCGGATCCAGGTGGCCGGGCGGGACGTATTTTGTGGGGTGGGCGAGGTGGAAAAATGCCCTCCTTTAAAGTCTTGCAGATGATATTCGAAGCCTGTAAAGCTAGCGCCCGTTAGTCACGCCCGCTTTGGGGGAGGCGTGAAAGCACCAAACCAACAATGAAAGTTCTGCTATTAGGAGCCGGGGGATTCATAGGTGTCAATTTGACCGAGCGCCTTCTCAGGGACGGGGTTCACGACGTGACCGCTGTCGATATCGAGGAGGAGAAGATCGATCATTTGATCAAGGATCCCGATTCGAAACTGACCTACCTGCATCTCGACATCTCCAAGGACGAGGAGCAGGTGGACGCGCTGGTGCGCGATACGGACATCGTCGTCGACCTGGTCGCCGTCGCCAACCCCTCGCTCTACGTGGAGTCCCCGTTCGAGGTCTACGACCTCAACTACACGCAGAACATGAAGGTGGTGGACCAGTGCCGGAAGTACAAGAAGCGGCTGATCCAGTTCTCCACCTGCGAGGTCTACGGCATCACCGCCGCCAAGGCGGCGGAGCAGTTCGGCCTCAGCTCGAAGACCCACCCCTGCCCGTTCGCCGAGGACGAGACCCCGCTCATCATGGGGCCGGTGAAGAACCACCGCTGGATCTACGCCTGCGCCAAGCAGCTGCTCGAGCGCGTGCTCGACGCGCTGTGGAAGACCGAGGGTTTCCAGTTCAGCGTCATCCGCCCTTTCAACTTCGTCGGTCCCCGGATCGACTACCTGCCCTCCGAGTGCGGGGGCGGCAACCCGCGCGTGTTCTCCCACTTCATGGACGCCCTGCTCTACGGCAACCAGCCGATCAAGCTGGTCGACGGCGGCGAGGCGTACCGCGCCTACACCTACATCGACGACGCCGTCGATTGCATGGTGCGCATCATCGAGGACAAGGGCGGGAACTGCGAGGGGCAGATCTTCAACATCGGAACGCCCGAGAACGAGCTGACCATCGCCGAGCTCGCCAACAAGATGTGCGACATGTTCGACGAGAAGTTCCGCCAGGAGGGCGACCCGCCGCGGCCGGAGATCGTCAGCATCAGCGGCGAGGAGTTCTACGGCAAGGGGTACGAGGACTGCGACCGGCGCATCGCCGACATCACCAAGGCCCGCACCCTGCTCGGCTGGGAGCCGGAGCACGACCTCGACTCGGTGATCTACAACACGATGAAGTACTTCGTCGACGAGCACCGCAAGAAGCAGGCCGCCGGCCAGGTGGCCGTGGCGGCGGGGGTCTAGGCACCACTTCCCACAGAGGATTCGCCGAGAGGGCGCCCCGGGTTCTGGGGCGCCCTTTCTCGTCGCCCCCGGGGAACCCCGCGGCCAGGTCGGGTTGGCGCCGACAAAGAAAATCGACCCCGATGTCTGATTCCCCCCCGATCTGGGGGGTATAGGGTGGGCGGGAGCCCACCTATGCCAGACCGAGACGAACAGCAGCTCCTCCACGACTATGTCGCCAGCGGCAGCGATGCCGCCTTCGGGGGACTCGTCGAACGCCACATCGACATGGTGTTCGGCTGTGCGCTCCGCCGTACGGGCGATGTCGGGATGGCGGAGGAGGTCTCCCAGAACGTCTTCACCGTCCTTGCGCGCAAGGCCCACCGGCTGCGTGCCGGCGCCGGCCTCGCCGGCTGGTTGCACCGGACGGCCCTCTACGAATCCGCCAGGGCGATACGCGGTGAGTCTCGGCGCCAACGGAAAATGAAAGCCTATACCGAACACACCTCCGTCCAGACGGTTTCGGGCACCCCGCCCGACACCGTCTTGCCACTCCTGGACGAGGCGATCGACGAACTCTCCGACGACGACCGCAGGTTGGTCCTGCTGCGCTTCTTCGAGGGCCTCAGCTTCCGGGAGGTCTCGCGGGTGGTCGGGAAGTCGGAGGCCGCCAGCCAGAGACAGGTGTCGCGCGTGCTCGGGAAACTCGAGGGGCTGATGAGGCGCCGCGGGGTGGCAGCACCGGCGGCGGCGCTCGCCTCGATCCTCGCTGCCGAGTCGGCCAAGGCGGCCCCGGCGGGGGTCGCCGCCGCGGTCTCCGGGGGCGCGGTCGCCGGCGCCCAATCCGTAGGCGCAGCCACTTTGATCGCCAACACCATCCAGACCATGACCTACGCCAAAACGAAAACCGCCCTCCTCGTCGCCGCCGTCGCCGCCGTGCCGATCGGCGTCCAATGGAACACCATCGACACCCTGAAGGAGGAGCTCGTCGTCTATGAGCAGGACGCGGAGAGCGCAACGGAGGCCGGCCGCCCCGGGGTTGACGACGGGGGCGCGGGGCGGCGGGGCGGGTCCGCCCTCACGGGTCCGGGCAGCGCCGGCGGCGGCACAGGGAAGGGGGCGCAGGGATCCTCTGAGGTGTCGTCCGGCGCACCGTACACGGAAATGTTGGAAGACCCGGTGATGCGGCGCCTGTTGGGAGAGCGGATGGAGGCGGAGATCGCCAGCTCCTATGGGGGGCTCTTCGACCACTTCGAGCTCGGTGATGCGGAGCGGGCGCAGCTGAACAAGTTGCTCCTCGGCAGGCAGTTCTCCGCATTGGCCGAAGCTGGTGCCGGAGGGGAGGGCGGGTTCGCCTACGAGGAGTACGAGACGAAGATCAGGGAGGCCCTAGGCGAGGAGCGGTATGACGAGTTCGAGCGTTTCGAGCGGTCCATCGCCGAGCGCAAGGAGCTGTCGGCTTTCCGGGCGACGCTCGAGGAGCTGGGGCAAGAGCTCCCTTTCGAGACCGAGAGGGAGCTGATGGCGATCATGTATGAGGAGCGCCAGTCGCATATCTTCTCCACCGATCCGCCCTCCGCCGAAGAGATCGCCTCGGGCACGATCAGCGCCGAGCGGGAGGAGGCCTACGCGGAGGGTTACCGCGCCCTCCACCGCAAGATCCGGGGCCGGGTGGCGCATCTCCTCCCGGCCGACCAGCTCGAGGTCTTCGCCCAGAACCAGGCCGGTTTTCTGAGGTTGATGGAAGCGGGGATGAGGATGCGGGCGGGGGGGGCTGGTCGCGGGGAGTAGCGGGGCGGAGGGCGTGTGGGCAACCGATCTCTCCCGGAACAGAAGACCATTTATGCAACCGTTAGATGAAAAGAGATCGGCCGTCGAGCCTTGGGTCCCGGCGGTTCTATGCGCGTTCCTATCCCTCCCGGCGCTCTTCGGGTCCACCGTGTCGACGGCGGGAGGGCAGTGGTGGCAGCCGGCCTTTTTCGCCTTCCTGCCCATCTGCTTCTTCTTCGTCGGCGCCGCGAACGCCAACCAGCGCAGACAGGTCCGCGAGCTGAGGCGGCAGCTCGATGAGCTCCGGGGTGAGATCCGCCCCGGGTAGCCCTTCCGCCCGCCGCCGTTAGGCCGTGTTCACGCAAAGGCGGGGGTCGCCTCTGGGGGGTAGCCACGAGCGTGAGCGAGTGGGGGGGCGGCCCCTGTCGACTCGCTCACGCTCGTCGCTACAGAGGTGAACATGCCCTAGGCGTCGCGCAGCTGCGCCACCGCCGCCGCCATGTCGGGCGCCTTGAAGGCCGAGGTGCCGGCGACCAGCACGTTGGCGCCGGCCGCCGCGGCCACCGGAGCCGTCTCGGGGTCGACCCCGCCATCGACCTCGATGTGGAACCCCAGGCCCCGCTCCTCGCGGAGCGCGCGCGCCGCGGTGACTTTGGGCATGGTCTCCTCCTCCATGAAACTCTGCCCGCCGAAACCCGGGACGACGGTCATTACCAGCAGCAGGTCGATGTCCCCCAGATATGGTCCGGCGTCGTCGAGCGGCGTCGCCGGGTTGATCGCCAGCCCGGCCGAGACCCCGGCCTCGCGGGTCCGCGCCAGCGTGCCGGCGACGTCGTAGTCCGGCTCGACGTGTACGGTGATGTTGTCCACCCCGGCGTCGACGAAGCGCTCCAGGTAGTGGTCGGGGCGCTCGATCATCAGGTGGGCGTCCAGGAAGGCGTTGGGCGCGGCGCGGCGCACGTGTTTGATGAAGCTCGGCCCGTAGGAGATGTTGTCGACGAAGTGGCCGTCCATGACGTCGAGGTGCAGCCAGTCGGCGCCGGCGTCGAGGGCGCGGGCGCATTCGGCGCCGAGCTGGGTCCAGTCGGCGGCGAGCAGCGAGGGGGCGACGATCCTTTGGTTGTAATCGGGCATCTGCTGCCACTATCTTCAGCGCCCGCGCCCCCGCAAGCGCCGGGTCCCGGCAGACGGACAGACCCATGAGCGACCAGCCACCCATCGACCTGCAGAGCGACGCCTTCTTCATGGGGCAGGCGCTGCGCGAGGCTGCCAAGGCCTACGAGCGGGGGGAGGTGCCGGTCGGGGCGGTCGTGGTCCGCGAGGCGCGGGTGATCGCGCGGGGCTTCAACCAGGTCGAGGCGCTAAAGGACGCCACCGCCCACGCGGAGATGCTGGCGCTCACCTCGGCCGAGGGCGCGGTCGGAGACTGGCGCCTGACCGACTGCGACCTCTACGTCACCAAGGAGCCCTGCCCGATGTGCGCCGGGGCGATCGTCCACTGCCGGGTGCGGCGGGTGATCTTCGGTTGCCCCTCGCCCAAGGACGGCGCCTGCGGCGGCGGCTTCGTCAACATCCTGCAGCAGCCGACCCTCAACCACGCCTGCGAGATCACCCCCGGCGTGCTCGGCGACGACTGCGCCCTGCTCCTGCAGACCTTCTTCCGCGAGGCGAGGGAGAAGGCGAACAAAGTTTGAAGTTTTCAGTTTTCAGTTTTCAGCGAAGATAGGCGAACCCGGATCGGCAATTTCTTACGCTAGGCGTAGCAGTCCTGGTCTGAACACTGAAAACTGAACACTAGCAAACTCCCTCCCATGCGCACACTCATCGCCCTCCTCCTCACCGCCCTCGTCGCGGGGACCGCGTCCGCCGAGGAGAAGCCCAACATCCTCTTCATCCTGATCGACGACATGGGCTGGATGGACCTGGGCTGCCAGGGCAACGACAAGCTCCACACGCCCCACATCGACGCCTTCGCGGCGCAGGGGATGCGTTTCACCGACGCGTACGCCGCCGCCCCGGTCTGCTCGCCGACCCGCGCCGCGATCATGACCGGGCAGTCGCCGGCCCGCCTCCATCTCACCAACCACCTGCCGCACCAGGACCGCTTCACCCCGGAGGACTCGAAGCTCCTGCCGGCGGAGATGCGCGACCACCTGCCGCTGGAGCACGTGACGCTCGCCGAGCGGCTCAGGGGAGACGCCGGGTACGCCACCGCCTTCATCGGCAAGTGGCACCTCTACAAGGAGGGCGACGACCAGTTCAACCCCCTCCACCAGGGTTTCGACATCAACATCGGCGGCTGCTCCTTCGGCGGCCCGCCGACTTTCTTCGACCCCTACCGCATCGACTTCCTGCCCGACCGGGAGGAGGGCGAGTATCTCCCCGACCGCCTCGCGGACGAGACCATCGCCTTCATGAAGAAGCAGAACGCGGCGGGGAAACCGTTCTTCGTCGCCCTCTGGAACTACACGGTGCACTGGCCGATGGAGGCGCCCGCCGAGCTGGTGGCGAAATACAAAGACCGCCCGGTCGAGGGCTACAACGACCACCGCTACGCGGCGATGATCGAGGCGATGGACCTCGCGATGGGCAGGGTGTTCGCGTCGCTCGACGAGATGGGGATCGCCGGCGAGACGGTCGTGGTCTTCACCTCGGACAACGGGCCGTACGGGGGGGTCGGCGACGCCCGCCCGCTGCGCGCCGACAAGGGGCACCTCTACGAGGGGGGGATCCGGGTGCCGCTCATCGTGCGCTGGCCGGGGAAGGTGAAGGCGGGGACGACGGACGCGACCCCCGTATACAGCACCGACTTCAACCCGACCCTGCTCGAGGTCGCCGGCCTGGAGCCGGCGCCGGGGGTGCCGCTCGACGGCGAGAGCCTGCTGCCCCTCCTCACCGGCAAGGGGGGGCTGGGGCGCAAGGCCATCTTCTGGCACTTCCCCAACTTCGCCTTCCACAAGGACAACCGCCTCGGCAGCGCCGTGCGCGAGGGCGACTTCAAACTGATCGAGTTCTTCGACGACGGCTCCGTGGAGCTCTACAACCTCCGCGAGGACGTCGGGGAGAAGAAGGACCTCTCGGGGGAGAAACCCGAGCTCGCGGCGCGCCTGAAGCGGGATCTCCACGCCTGGCGGAAGGACACCGGCGCCGCGATGCCGAGGGAGAAGTAGCGCCGCGGTCGGGGTCGCCCCGCCCGCCTTGCGCGCCGCCGCATCCTGTGGCAAGGACGGCCACGCATGCTGAACATCCGCAACCTCACCAAGTCCGTCGGCGGCCGCACCCTGTTCGAGGGCGCCAGCTTCACGGTGAACTACGCCGAGCGCGTCGCCCTGGTCGGGCCGAACGGCGCCGGCAAGTCGACGCTGTTCAACATCATCCTGGAGGACGACACGGCGGACAGGGGCGAGGTCGAGCGCGACGAGTGGACCACCCTCGGGTTCCTGCCGCAGGAGAGCGAGGCGCTCGGCGACGAGTCGGTGCTGGACGTCGCCACCGGCCGGGCGGGGGTGCTGGCCGAGCTCGAGGCGACGCTGCGGCGCCTGGAGGGGGAGGGCACCGTCGACGTGCCGGAGTACTACCAGGCGCAGGCCAAGTATGACACCCTCAGCGACCCGGGCCTCGAGGCCAAGGCGAAGAAGATGCTGCGCGGGCTGGGCTTCGAGGAGGCGGACTTCGGGCGCGCCGCGAAAGAGATGAGCGGCGGCTGGGTGATGCGCGCCCACCTCTCGCGGCTGCTGGCGATGGAGCCCGACCTGCTGATGCTCGACGAGCCCACCAACCACCTCGACCTCGCCTCGCTGCTCTGGTTCCAGAACTACCTGAAGTCGTACCCCGGCGCCGTGTTGCTGATCTCGCACGACCGCGCCTTCATGGACGAGCTGATCGCGACCGTCTACGACATCGAGGACCAGAAGCTCGTCCAGTACACCGGGAACTATTCGAAGTTCGAGGCGCAGCGGGAGCAGCGTTTCGAGCAGCGCATGGCGGCGTGGAAGAACCAGCAGAAGGAGATCGAGAAGAGCCAGGAGTTCATCGACCGGTTCCGCTCGGTGGCGTCGAAGGCCGCGCAGGCACAGAGCCGGCAGCGGCAGCTCGACAAGATGGAGAAGCTCGAGAGGCCGCGCTCCCCGCGCAAGGTGTTCAAGATCCAGTTCCCGCAGCCGACCCGCAGCGGCCAGCGCGTCATCAGCCTCAAGGGCGTCGACATGGCATACGGCGACCTGAAGATCTACCAGAACCTCGACGTCGACATCGAGCGCGGCGACCGGGTCGCCCTGGTCGGGCCGAACGGCGCGGGGAAGTCGACCCTGCTCAAGATGCTGGCCGGCGTGCTCGAGTTCCAGAAGGGCGAGCGCGACCTCGGGCACAACTGCCGCATCGGGTACTTCAGCCAGCACCGCGCCGCGACCCTCGACCCGGAGGCGACCGTCCTCGAGGAGGTGGCCAAGAGCGCCAAGGACCTCACCGAGGACGAGTGCCGCGGCGTGCTCGGCTCCTTCCTGTTCCGCAAGGAGGAGGTGTTCAAGAAGACCAAGGTGCTGAGCGGCGGCGAGAAGAGCCGCGTCAACCTGGTGAAGTTCCTCGTCGACCCGCCCAACCTGTTGCTGATGGACGAGCCCACCACCCACCTCGACCTGGTCAGCATCGAGGCGATCATCGTCGCGCTGGCGAAGTACGAGGGCACGCTGGTGTTCATCTCGCACGACGTCCACTTCATCCGCAAGCTCGGCACCACCGTCTGGCACATCAGCAAGGGCCAGATCACGAAGTACGCCGGCGACTACGACTACTACCTCGAGAAGTCCGGCGGCCTCGCCGACGAGCGCGCCGCGATCACGGCGGGGTAGCGGGCCGGCGGAGCCGGCCCGAATGACTAATGACTAAGGCCTAATGACTAGGGGGCGGCCGGGCTCGGAACCGGTGTCCCCATTCTGCCGTTCGTCATTGGGTATTTGTTAGTCATCAGTGGTTAGACCTTAGTCATTGGCGCCGCCCTACCACCTGCCGATCAGCTTGAGCAGCCGTTCTGCCAGCGGGCCGAGCTTCCTGCCGCGGCGTTTCATCACGTTGATGTCGCGGCTGGGGGCAGGGTTGCGCAGCGGCAGGAAATCGACGCCGCGCGTCTCGTTCTCGCGCACGAACATGCCGGGGACGAAGGCGACCCCGAGCCGCGCCCGCACCATGGCCAGCAGGGTGGGCAGCTGTTCGCAGGTCGCGATCTGCCCCTGCCCCCCCCGGCGGCAGACCTTGGGCACCTGGTCCTGGAGGCAGTGGCCGCCGCTGAGCGAGAGCACCTCCGCGGGGTTGATGTCGGCGACGTCGATCGGGTGGTCCACCCGCGCCATCGGGTCCCGAGAGCTCACCGCCAGCAGCAGCGGCTCCTGGAACAGCGTCTTCACGTGCAGCGAATACTTCTTGCGGGTGGCGGCGTCGATGTCGCTCACCACCGCGAACTCGACCTCCTCGTCGACCACCATGCGCACCAGGCGCTCGGTCTGCGACTCGCGCACGCGGATCTTGGCGTCCGGCGCCAGCTCGCGGAACTCGATCAACACCTCGGGGAGCAGCGAGGGGGCCACCGTCGGGATGACGCCGAAGCACACCTCGCCGCCGCTCGCACTGCCCCGCTCCTGGAACGACGCGATCAGGGCGTCGCCCTCGTCGACCATCCGCCGCGCCCGCTCGTAGACCATCTCCCCGGCCTCGGTGAGCGAGACGCCGCGCGCACCGCGCTTGAGCAAGGCCTCGCCGAGCTCGGCCTCGAGGTTCTGGATCTGCTGGCTCAGCGACGGCTGAGCGACGCCACACTTGCGGGCCGCCGCGGAGAAACTGCCCTCCTCGGCGATGTGGAGAAAATAGCGTATCTGGCGGAATTCCATGAGGTTCTATATATAGGAATTGCCTATGGTTTGAATAAAATCAATATCTTTGTCCGAATGGTCTGTTTCTGGTTTGATGGTGGAGATTCGAGAGATGAGATCCCCCGATAAAGCGGCCAGGAAAGTGATGACGACCACCGGCGGCAACCCCGTCGCCGACAACCAGAACTCGGCCACCGCCGGCCCGCGCGGTCCGGTGTTGCTGCAGGACTACCAGCTGATCGAGAAGCTGGCGCACCAGAACCGCGAGCGGATCCCGGAGCGCGTGGTGCACGCCAAAGGCTCCGGGGCGTTCGGCAAGCTGACGGTGACAAACGACATCACGAAGTACAGCAAGGCCTCGGTTTTCGCCGAGGTCGGCAAGGAGACCGAGTGCCTGCTGCGCTTCTCCACGGTGGCCGGCGAGCGGGGCGCCGCCGACGCCGAGCGGGACGTGCGCGGCTGGGCGTTGAAGTTCTACACCGACGGGGGCAACTGGGACATGGTCGGCAACAACACGCCGGTGTTCTTCGTCCGCGACCCGCTGAAGTTCCCCGATTTCATCCATACCCAGAAGCGCCACCCGAGAACCAACGTGCGTTCGGCGACGGCGATGTGGGACTTCTGGTCCCTGAGCCCGGAGTCGCTGCACCAGGTGACGATCCTGTTCTCCGACCGCGGCCTGCCGAGGAGCTACCGCCACACCAACGGGTATGGCTCGCACACCTACTCCTTCATCAACGCCGCAGGTGAGCGCTTCTGGGTGAAGTTCCACTTCAAGACGCAGCAGGGGATCGAGTGCATGACCAACGCCGAGGCCGCCGCGGTCGTCGCCAGGGACCGCGAGAGCTCGCAGCGCGACCTCTACGAGAGCATCGAGGCCGGCGGCTTCCCGCGCTGGGACTTCAAGGTCCAGGTGATGCCGGAGGCGGACGCCGAAAAATGCGCCTTCAACCCCTTCGACCTGACCAAGGTCTGGCCGCACGGGGACTACCCCCTGATCGACGTCGGCGTCCTGGAGCTGAACCGGAACCCGGAGAACTACTTCGCCGAGGTCGAGCAGAGCGCCTTCAGCCCCTCCAACGTCGTGCCCGGCATCAGCTGGTCGCCGGACAAGATGCTGCAGGCGCGGGTGTTCTCCTACGCCGACGCCCACCGTTACCGGGTCGGGACCTGGTACGAGGCCCTGCCGGTGAACCGCCCGAAGTCCGCGGTCGACCACTACCACATGGACGGCCAGATGAACTTCACCTCGCCCGGTGGCGGCGACGCCTTCTACGAGCCGAACAGCATGGGGGGGCCGGCCGACGACGCGGCCTTCGCGGAGCCGCCGCTGGAGATCTCCGGCGACGCCGACCGCTGGGACCACCGCGAGGGCAATGACGACTACACCCAGCCGGGGGACCTGTTCCGCCTGATGCCCGCCGACGAGCAGGCGCGTCTCTGCCAGAACATCGCCGAGGCGATGGAGGGGGTGCCCGGCGAGATCGTCGAACGCCAGCTCGCCCACTTCGACCGCGCCGACCCTGCGTACGGCGCCGGCGTCCGCGCCGCGTTGGCGGGCGAGCAGCCCCAGATGTCCGGCACCGAACCCGAACCCGCCCTGGCCTAGCCCTCCCTTTTTCCCCGATGGATCCCGGTCCCACATGCCCAAGCGCGCCTCCTCGCCCTCCGACCCCGGCGTCTGATCCTAGCCCGCCCGTATTGACGCCGGAAGAGGAGGCGCGCTATTCCCTTCTCCAGTCCCGGGCGCTCGACTTCGCCCGCGCCGGCGACGTGGTGAACCTCGCGCCGATGCTGGCGGCCGGCCTGCCGGTGAACCTGTCGGACCGCTCCGGCAACTCGCTGCTCATGCTGGCCGCCTACAACGACCACCCCGAGGCGGTCACCCTGTTGCTCGGGCTCGGCGCCGAGGTCGACCGCCGCAACGACCGCGGCCAGACCCCGCTCGGCGGGGTCGCGTTCAAGGGCTACGCCGAGGTCGCGGGGCTGCTGCTGGACGCCGGCGCCGACCCTGCGGCAGACCAGGGCGGGGGGCAGACCCCGCTGCAGTTCGCCGAGA
>JANQMB010000114.1 GCA_028280355.1 Verrucomicrobiales bacterium | reverse complement strand
AGCCCGGGACGGCGGGCGGCTGGGATGGCGTCTACTTCGAGAACACCCCCTCCGACAACCGGATGGCCTACGTGGACCAGGACGGGTCCGACGCCGCGTCCCACTCGCTCGGGGTGACCGACTCGCGCCTGCGGCTCGACCACGTGCGCTGGACGGGTACCACCGAGACGGTGCTTGAGGTCAGCGGGCCGCAGCTGGACGTCGTCGCCTGCGACTTCCCGTCCACCAGCGGCAGCGAGGTGATCCACGGCTTGGTCCTGGCGGGGGACGACTACTTCAACCTGGTCGGCAACCTCTTCCGCACCTCCTCGGGCTACAACGACATCATCGACTTCTCCGGCGGCCGCCGCCCGGGGCCGATCATCTACGTGATCGGCAACACCTTCACCGGAGGGACGGACGACTGCCTCGACTTCGACGGGATCGACGCCCACATCGAGGGCAACGTGTTCATGAACATCCACACCGACGACCCGGCGCGCGAGAGCACCTCGAACGCCATCGCCACCGACGGGAGCGCCCACATCACGGTCGTCCGGAACCTGTTCGTCGACGTCGACCACGCCCTGCTGCTGAAGAACCACTCCGACGCGATCTTCGAGAACAACACCGTGGTCGGCGCCACCATCGCTGCGATCAACTTCGACGAGCCGGTCCGCTCCGGCGTCGTGCCCGGGGACGGGATCACCATGCGCGGCAACATCTTCCGCGACAACGCGGCGATGTTCGCCAACCAGTTCGCCGCCCCCGGCGAGGACGACCCGGTGATCGCCGCCTCCCTCAACATCCTCCCCGCCGCCCACCACGGCCTCGGCCAGGGCAACATCGACACCGACCCGCTCTTCGCCGACCCGGCGGCGGGCGACTACACGCTGGCGCCGGGCTCGCCGGCGTCGGGCTCCGGTATCAACGGTGCCGACATGGGGTACGCGGTGCCCGCCGGCGCCACGGTCTCCGGCGAGCCGCCCGCCCTGACCCGCGACACCGGTGCGACGCTGGCGGTCCACATGCCGGGCATCTCCGGCATCGAGGGGGGCAGCTTCATCACCGAGTACCGCTGGCGCCTCGACGGCGGCGCCTGGAGCGCCCCGGTGCCGGTGTCGACGCCGCTCGCGCTGGCCGGCCTCGCCGATGGCGAACACCAGGTCGAGGTGGTGGGCAAGGACTCCGGCGGGGTCTGGCAGGACTTCGCCGAGGCCACCGCCTCGCGGCGGTGGACGGTCGACTCGTCGCTGTCGCGGCTGGTGATCAACGAGGTGCTGGCGGACAACGGCGGGGCTTTCAACCACGAGGGGACCCAACCCGACTTCGTCGAGATCTGGAACGACAGCACGGCGGCGCGGGACCTGTCCGGGATGGTGCTCTCGGACGTGAACTCCCGCGTGCTCGGCTGGAGCTTCCCGGCTGGCACCGTCGTCCCCGCGGGGGGCTACCTGGTGGTTTTCGCCAACGCGCCCGACGGCACGAGCGGCCTGCATACCGGGTTCGGCTTGGACAACGACGGCGAGGGGGTGTTCCTGTTCGACACCGCGGCGAACGGCGGCGGCCTGCTCGACGGCGTCGAGTTCGGCTTCCAGCTCCGCGACCGCTCGATCGGCCGCGCCGGCCAGGCGGGGGCCTTCGCCCCCATGCTCCCCACCCCGGGGGCCGCCAACGGTGCCGCGGTCCCCCTCGGCTCGCCCCGCGGGCTGCTCATCAACGAGTGGCTGGCCACCAACGGTTTCGTCTACGACAACGACTTCCTCGAACTCTTCAACCCGACCGGGCTGCCGGTCGCGCTCGGTGGCCTGAGCCTGAGCGACGACCCGAACAACGACCCGGCGCGGCACCGGGTCGCGGCGCTGAGCTTCATCGGCGCCTCCGGGTTCGTGAAGTTCATCGCCGACAACGACCCGGGCCAGGGCCCGAGCCACCTCTCCTTCGGCCTCTCGAAACTGCTCGAGTCGGTCGGCCTGTTCGATTCCGACGGTACCGAGATCGACCGGGTGCAGTTCAACAACGGGGTCGACGACGTCTCTGGCGGCCGCGCCACCGACGGGTCACCGCTGTTCGCCGACTTCGCGCTGCCCACCCCAGGGTTCTCGAACGGCACCGACCTCAGCGAGGAGACGCGGGTGCTGGGGGGCCTGCGCATCGTCGAGCTGATGTACAACCCCCCGGGCGGCCGCGGGCACGAGTACCTCAAACTGCAGAACGTCGGGGATACGGCGATCCCCCTCGGCGACGTGCAGTTCGACGAGGGGATCTCGTTCCGCTTCCCGGCCTCGAACCTGGCGCCGGGAGGGGTCGCGTATATCGCCTCCGACACCGCCGGCTTCGAGGCCGCGTACGGCACCGCGCTGAACCTGGTCGGGGAATACGGCGGCCAGCTCAGCAACGGTGGCGAGCGGGTGCGGATGGAGATCGCCTCGCTGTCGGCGGGCATCCTCGACTTCCAGTTCGACGACGCCTGGTACCCCGAGACCGACGGCGGTGGCGCGTCGCTGGTGGTGGTCGACCCCGGTGGCGCGACCGCCAACTGGTCGCTCAAGTCCGGCTGGCGCGCGTCCGGGCCCGCGGGTAGCAGCTACGACGAGTGGGTGGTGGCGCAGTTCGGCGCCCCGGCGGTCGGGGTGACCGGCAAGGGCGACGACCCGGACCTCGACGGCATCGCCAACCTGGCCGAGTTCGCCCTCGGCCTCGATCCGAACGCCGCCGACCCGGCCGCGGCGCTGCCGCAGGTCGCCGTCGAGAACGGCTTCCTCACCCTCACCTACACCACAGCGCACCTGCCCGTCGGGGTGACGGTCACCCCGCAGCTGTCGGCCGACTGTGCGGCCTGGGCGGACGCGGGGGGCGCCGTCTCGGTGCAGCTGCTCTCCGACGACGGCACCCTGCGCACCTACAAGGCCACTGATAGCCAGGCCATTGCGACGGCCCCGGGACGCTTTTTGCGGCTCAAGATCGAGTGTCCATAGACCTCCGGCCAAGGGGGTATTTGGGGCGCATTGCCAATTGACGGAGGGCGGGAGCTTTCTTTAGTCAACGGGGATGAGATTTGTACCCCGCCCCCCCCGTTGGATCGCCGCCCTCGTCGCGTCGGTCGGAGCCACAGCGAGCGCCCCCGCGCTCACCATCCAGCTGGACTACAGCTTGGACACCAACGGTTTCTTCGGGGCCGGTTTCGGCGGCACGACCGCCAGGGCGGCGGTGGACGCGGCGGCGGCCGACCTCAGCGCGGCGATCACCACCTCGCTCACCGCGGTGAACCAGAACTCGTTTACGGCCGGGGTCGGTAGCACTGCGACTCTGAGCACCACGAACCGCTACAT
>JANQMB010000102.1 GCA_028280355.1 Verrucomicrobiales bacterium | reverse complement strand
CCGTCTTCCACGTGCGCTGGGTCATGTCCTACCTGCGCGGCCCGCTCACCCGCGGCCAGATCCGTCAGCTGATGCGGCCGAAGTTGGAGGCCGCCGAGGGCGGCGCCGGCAGCGCGTCCGCGCCGGCGGTCCCCGAGGCCACCCCGGCCGCGCCCGGCGCCGGGGCACCGGCGACCGCGGCCGATGGAGGCGGGCGCCCGCCGGTTCCGGGATCGGTCCGGCAGGTGTTCCTGCCGGCCGCCAGACCCCGGCAGGGCGTCGCGCTCGTCTACCTGCCGGCCGTCCTGCGGGTCGCCGACGTCTACATCTCCGAGCCCAAGTTTGGCCTCGAGGGCAGCTACCGCGCCGTCGAGGTCACCCGGATCGGCGCCAACAGCCAGGAGGTCGACTGGGACCTGTCGGTCCGCCTGCATCGCGGGCTGGGGGGGGCGGGCGACCGCCCGCAGGAGCCCTGTGCGTTCGCGGAGTTGCCCGGGGTCGCGCTCGAGGCGGACAACTTCGAGCGCTGGGGCGACGCCTTCGTCGACCGCCTCTATCGCGAGGGGGCGTTCGAACTTCTCAAGTCGCCGTCGCTGGGCAAGGTCTCGCGCCCGGGCGAGGCGGAGCGCGATTTCCGGGCGCGGCTCGCCGGCGCCGCCCGTGAGGAGCGCGACCGGCGGGTGGAGGCGCTGCGGGAGAAATACGGCAAGAGGCTCGAGCGCCTCTACGCGCAGCTCGAGCGTGCCGAGGGGCACCTCGAGGAGCAGAGGGCGCAGGCCAGCGCGGCGAAGATGAAAGGCGCCATCAACATCGGCTCGAGCATCCTGGGCGTCCTGTTCGGCGGTGGCCGGCGCAAGATCACCAGCACCAAGGTCAGCCGGGGGTCGGCCTCCGCCTCGCGGGCGATGAAGGAGGCGCGTGACGTACGGGTGGCGGAGGACAAGCTGGAGGGCGTGCGCGCGAAGGTCGCCGAGATGGAGGTCGAGCTGAGGGGGGAGATCGACGCCGCCCGCGCCAGCATCGACCCCGCCACCGAGCCGCTGGCCACCGTCCGGGTCAAGACCCTGAAGCGCAACATCACCCTCGAGACCTGTGGCATCGCCTGGCTGCCGCACTACCGCAAGGGCGAGCTCGAGCTGAGCCCGGCGTAGGTAGGGGAGTCGGCGCCAGATCAGCCGCCCTTTTTCGCGGGGCGCCCCTCCCCGGGCAGCAGCGGGAACAGCGCGCTCGGGGTGTGTTCGCATGCCATGATCGCCTCGATCTTTTCCACCACCTCCGGGTGCGCCGCGGCGAGGTCGTCGCGCTCGCCGGGGTCCTCGCCCAGGTGGTAGAGCTCGGTCTTCAGGTCGGCCGGACCCTTCGCCCTGCGGACTTTCTGGCGCACCCCCTTCCATTCCCCCATCCGCACGGCCTGCTGTCCGCCGTAACCTGGGAACTCCCAGTAGAGGAACTCGTGCTCCCTTTGCGGCCGGCCGGTGAGCGCGGGGAGCAGGGAGATACCGTCGGTGTGGCGGGGTGCCTCGGCGCCGGCCACCTCGCACAGCGTCGGCAGCCAGTCCCAGAACGCGCTGACGTGGTCGCTGGTCCCCCCGGCCTCGATCTGCCCCGGCCAGCGGGCGACCATCGGCACCCGGATGCCGCCTTCGTAGAGGCTGCCCTTGAGCCCCCTGAACACACCGGCGCTCTCGAAGAAGTCCGAGTCCGACCCGCCGAGGCGGTCGTAGGTGGGGCCGTTGTCCGAGGTGAAGATCACCAGGGTGTCGTCTTCGAGCCCGAGCTCCGCGAGCAGCGCGGTCACCTGTCCGACCGAGTCGTCCATCATGGTGACCATGGCGGCGTACCCCGCGCGTGGGAACGGGTGCCGGAGGTAGCCGCGGTGCTGGTAATCCTCCTCGGGGATGGAGTCCCTGTATCCCCCCAGCCACCTCTCGGTGGTCTGGATGGAGAGGTGGGGGATGGCGTAGGCGAGGTAGAGGAAGAAGGGGTCGCCCCTGTTCTCCCTGATGAAGCGCAGGGCCTCCGCGGTGAAGGCGTCCTGGGAGTGGGTCGCGCCGTCGAGCTCCCGGGTGTTGCCGGGCTGCGGGACCTTCTCGCCGTTCCTCCAGAGGAACTTCGGGAAGTGGTTGTGGGCGTGGCGCTGGCAGTTGTAACCGAAGAAGAGGTCGAAGCCCTGCCGGTTCGGGTCGCCCTCTGTCCCGAAGTGGCCGAGGCCCCACTTGCCGATCGCCGCCGTCGTGTAGCCGCGGGCCTTGAGCAGCTCGGCGATGGTGGTCTCGCCGTCTGGGATCGGGTTCTGGCCGGGGAAGGGGAAGTGTCTGGTGGAACCGTCTTTCGGGTCGCCGTTGTCGCGGATGTAGGCGTGGCCCGGGTGCTTGCCGGTCATCAGCACGCAGCGGCAGGGCGCGCACACCGCCTGGCCGGAGTAATGCTGGGTGAACCGGACCCCGTCCGCCGCGAGCCCGTCGATGTGCGGGGTGCGGATGTGCTTTTGCCCGTAACAGCCCAGCTCCGCGTAGCCGAGGTCGTCGGCGAGCATGAAGATGATGTTGGGCTGCCGGGCGGCGGACGTGAGGGGGGCGGCCGCGAGCGCGGCCGCGGTGAGGAGGGCGGGTCTCATCGGGCTTCGAGGTGGCTTGCGTATGGCTATGGATGTCGCGGAGGGGCCTTTCCTCACGGGGGATCCGTCCGCTTGCCGGCGGGCCGAAGCGGGCGATGTTCCCCGCCATGAACACGCTACACGAGAAACCGCCGACCCTCGCCGGACTGTGCCTGGTGGCCCTCCTCCTCGCCCCCCCCGCCCAGCGGGCCGCCGCGGAGGAGGACGAGGCCATCGGGGCCGCCGGGAAGTTCCTCGAGAAACTGCTGGCGGACGAAAGCGGCGAGATCGCCGGGCTCGCGGAGGCGGTGCTCGGCAAGAACGGCGGCGACAAGCTGTTCTATTTCCCGATGCGCGACCTGCGCTGGACGCCGGAGGACTACGAGCTCGAATACGAGGACGTCCGCTTCGGGTCGGGGGACGGGACGGAGCTGCACGGCTGGTTCATCCCCGCGGCCGGCGGTGCGGGCGAGGCGGAGGCGACGGTGGTGTTCTCCCACGGCAACGCGGGCAACGTGTCGTACCACCTCGAGTTCGTCGCCTGGCTCCCTCCGCGTGGATACAACGTATTGTTATGGGACTACCGCGGTTTCGGGAGGTCGGCCGGCGAGGTCAGCCGCAGGGGGCTGGTGGAGGACGTGAGCGCCGCCTTCGAATACGTGCGGTCGAGGGACGACATCGACCGCTCCAGGCTGGTCTCGTTCTCCCACAGCATCGGCGGGACCAAGGCGCTGGCCGCGCTCGGGGCGCGGCCGGTCGAGGGGTTGCGGGCGGTGATCACCGACGCCGCCTTCAGCTCCTATCGGAACATCGCCCGCAGGAAGGCGGGGGCGGTGGGGGCGAAGCTGGTCAGCGACGAGCTTTCGCCGATCGGCCACGTCGACAAGATCGCGCCGGTGCCGCTGCTCCTCGTCCACGGGACCGGCGACGCGATCATCCCGATCGCCGAGGGCGAGGCGCTGTTCGCGAAGGCCGGCGAGCCGAAGACCTTCCTGAGGGTCGAGGGCGGCCGGCACGACGACTCGCTTTCACGCAACGGCGGCGAGTATCGCGACAAGGTGCTCGAGTGGCTGGAGGGCGTCCTGTCGGCACCGGAGGGGCTTGACTCGCCCCCCCCGGCCGGGCGATAAGGGGTCCGAGATGAGCCAGGTCGTCAGCATCCACCCCTACTTCAAATGCCACGAGGGCAAGCTCGGGGACTTCGAGGCGCTGTTGCCGAAGTTCGTCGAGCGCACCCGCACCGAGGGCAGGTGCCACTGGTACGACTTCTCGGTCTGCGGCGACACCGTGCACTGCCGCGAGGCCTATGACGGGGCCGAGGGCCTGTTGGAACATCTCGCCAACGTCGAAGCGTTGATCGGCGAGGCGTTGACGATCTCGGACCTCGCCCGCGTCGAGGTCCACGGTCCGGCGGAGGAGCTCGCCAAGCTCGAGGGGCCACTCGCCGACCTGGCGCCGGAGTACTACGTGTTCCAGACGGGGATCGGCAGGCCCTAGCGCCCCCGGCCGCCGGCGGGGGGTGTCTCAGTGGTGGGGCGCCGGCTGGCCCCTGCGATTTCATAGGTCCACCCCGCGGGCCGCGGCGTTCTCATCGGTGTATGCGGGGGGCGGCCCGATGCATAACAGAACAACATAACCACCTGATACAGGAACCCAAACCGATGAGAAAAACCATCAGTACATGCGCCGCCGTGGCGGCCTCCTTCGGAATCGCCCTCGCCGCGGGCGACTCCGCCAAGAAAGACATCGTCGACGTCGCCGCCGGCGACGAGAACTTCGCCACCCTAGTCGCCGCGGTGAAGGCGGCAGGGCTGGTCGACACCCTGAAGGGCGACGGTCCGTACACCGTGTTCGCGCCGACGAACTCCGCGTTCGGGAAGCTCCCAGACGGCGCCGTCGAGTCGCTGCTCAAGCCGGAGAACAAAGGCAAGCTGACCAAGGTCCTGACCTACCACGTCGTCCCCGGCAAGGTGATGGCGAAGGACGTCGCAGCCGGCAAGGTCAAGACCGCGTCCGGCGACGAGTTGACCATCTCCGTCGACGGCGGGGTGGTCATGGTCGACGGGGCGAAGGTCGTGAAGACCGACATCGAGGCGAGCAACGGAGTGATCCACGTGATCGATAGCGTGGTGATGCCCGAGTAACCGGAGACCCACATTTCCGTGCGACGGCGGGGCTGGCGGTGCCGGCCCCGCCGCTGGCGCGGGGAGAGCCCGTGTCCCGAGACGATGTCCCTGCAGATCCAGACCCTGCCTCCGGCGGCTGAGGGGCTGGTGCCTTTCCGATGGCGGGAGCGCCGCAGATCTGATATGGCTTTGGTAGTGGCTGAGGAGGAGCAATTGGATAGCGAGATCTTGGATGGCCTCGTCCGCCGGGATCCGGCCGTGTTGGGCGTGGCGTACGACCGCTATTCCAGGCCGCTCTACTCGTTGGCCTACAAGATGTTGCGCAACGACCGGGAGTGCGAGGAGGTGGTGCAGGACACCTTCGTGTCGCTGTGGAAGAAGGGGAATACGGTCGATCTCTCGCGTGGGAAATTGTTCAGCTGGTTGGCCGCCGTTTTGCGCAACCGCTGCATCGACCGGGTGCGGGCGCAGGGGCGCCGCATCCCCGGGCCGCCGGGTGTCGAGGCGGGTCCCGCGCGCGAGGTGGCGACGGCCGAGACCGCCGCCGACCTCGTCTATGGCAGGGAGCGGGCGGCGCGCGTGCGGGAGGCGATGGGGCGCCTGCCGGAGAAGCAGAGCGAGATGATCGAGCTGGCCTTCTTCGGCGGGCTCACGCATAGCGAGATAGCCGAGCGCGTCGGCGAGTCGCTGGGTACCGTGAAGTCCCGCATCCGGTATGGGCTCGCCAAACTGAAGGCGGCGCTCGCAGGGGAGGAGGTGGCCGATGGGTGAGGCGGCGTTAGAGGCCGAGGTGCGCGCGCTGTTCGACTGCGCCGACGGCGACCCGCATGCCGAGGTGGCCGAGATGGTCGATGCCTTCAGCGCCTTCGCGCTGGCGGACGTGCCGGTCCGCGAACCGCGGTCCGGGCTGCGCGCCGAGGTGATGGCGGCGGCCACCGGGGTCGGCGTCAGAGGCCGCCCTGCGCCCGCCGCCGGGGTGGCTAGCTTCGCCCGGTCGGCCCGGCTTCCCTGGACCCTGGCCGCGGGCTTCGCGCTGGCCGCCGGCCTGGCCCTGCTTTCGTGGGACGCGGAGCGTTCGCGTGCCGGCCGGCTGGAGGGGGAGGTCGCCAGGCTCGCCGAGCGGGCGGAGGCCTCCGACCTGCGGGTGCGGGAGCTGGCCAGCCAGGTGGACCAGTCGTTCAAGGCCTTCATCGTCTGGGACGACTCCCGGGGTACCGGGGTGCTGAAGGTCGAGAACCTCCCCGCGCTGGGCGAGGGGGGGGATTACCAGCTGTGGGTAGTGTCGGAGGGGTACGAGAACCCGCTCGACGGCGGGGTGTTCGACACCGAGGGCGGCAAGGCCGAGATGCGTATCGTCACCAGGGACACCTCCAGCGCCCCGGCGTCGGCCGGGGGCGTCACCCTGTTCGCGATCAGCCGCGAGCGGGAGGGCGGCGTGCCGATCTCGGAGACGAAAGACTTCGTCCTGACGGCGGCCTACTAGGGTCAGCCGGCGCGTGCCCGCCGCACCCGCCCGGAGGCGCCTGTTGCCGCCGCCAGGGGAGGGGGTCTACGGCTCGACGATCCGCGAGCTGAGGGCGCGCCGGTCGCGCGCCCCGGGGGGCTCCCGGGGATCCCCGCGGCCGCCGGCGACCTCCGCCTGTCCGCCGCGCAGGTTCGGGTGGTAGATCTGGGCGTCCTTGAGGTGCATCGCCATGCTGAACAGGACCAGGCAGACGCCGGCGCCGACGGTGGCGACCCCGACGATCAGCCCCGGTTTGCCCTTGTGGGCCCCCATCAGCAGGGTGACGCCGGCCAGCCCGGCGACGGCGAAGTAGGCCCACCGGGCATCCTTGCGGGCCTCGCGCTGGGCGGCGATCTCCCCGGCCCGGTCGGAGAACAACCGCTCCGCCCGCTGGTCCGCCACGCCGCGCGACTTCAGGTAGGGCACGATGGTCAGCGCCGAGACCATGATCACCACCAGCGCCGCGAGCTGCATCTTGCGCTCCTTGAACAGGAAGGCGCACACGAAGGCGACCACCCCGAGCAGCACGCCGTAGATGAGCACGGGCTCGAGCAGCAGGTGGCGGTACTCGGGGTCGCCGATCTTGTCGAAGAGCAGTTGCAGGGTGTCCATGGTATCGCGTCAGTCTCCCAGGTTCAGTTCGATGTCCGCCGCGCGGCCCCCGGCCGGAGGTGGCGCGCCGATCTTTTCGTAGGCGCTGGTCATCGCCACCCGGCCGCGCGGCGTCCGGGCGAGCATGCCCTGCATGATCAGGTAGGGCTCGTAGACCTCCTCGAGCGTGGAGGCGTCCTCGCCGACCGCCACCGCCAGCGAGCTCAGCCCCACCGGCCCGCCGTCGAACTTGTAGACCAGCGCCTCGAGGATGCGCTTGTCCATCTCGTCGAGCCCGTCGTCGTCGATGTCGATCATCGCCAGCGCCCGGTCGGCCACCTCGGCGGTGACCACGCCACCGGCGCGCACCTGGGCGTAGTCGCGCACCCAGCGCAGCAGCGAGTTGGCGACCCTGGGGGTGCCGCGGGCGCGCGAGGCGACCTCCAGTGCCCCGCCCGGCTCGATCTCCACCCCGATCAGGCCGGCGGAGCGCCGCACGATGTGGGTCAGCTCCTCGGCCGAGTAGTAGTCGAGCCGGTTGGTCATGGTGAAGCGCGAGCGCAGCGGGGCGGTCAGCATCCCGGCGCGGGTGGTGGCGCCGACCAGTGTGAAGCGCGGCAGTGAGAGCTCGATGGTGCGGGCGTTCGGCCCCTGGTCGATGATGATGTCGAGCCGGTAGTCCTCCATCGCCGGGTAGAGGTACTCCTCGATCGCCGGGTGCAGGCGGTGGATCTCGTCGATGAACAGCACGTCGCCGCGCTTGAGGTTGGTGAGCACCCCCGCCAGGTCGCCGGCCTTCTCGATCTGCGGTCCGCTGGTGCAGTGGAGCTCGGCGCCGGTGGCGTTGGCGATGATGTGGGCGAGGGTCGTCTTGCCCAGGCCCGGGGGGCCGCTGAGCAGGATGTGGGCGAGGACGTCGCCGCGACCCTGCGCCGCCTCGACCATCAGCGCCAGGCGCTCCTTCACCTTTTCCTGCCCGCAGAACTCGGCGAGGTCGGGCGGCCGCAGCGAGACGTCGAAGGGCGTGTCGGGCGCCTCGGTGGCCTCTGTATAGAAATTCTGCGTCACGGTAAGCGGGAATTGAGCCAGAGGGCGCCCCGACGGCCGGTAGGAAAGTTAACCGGTGTTAATAAATTTGTCGAGGGGCGGGATGAGAATTTCGCCCGCCGTCCGATTCGCAAGCTTGCGAAATGGGCAAAGAGCGGCTTTGACAAGCGCCAGCACATCGGCATAGTGTTCCAACCTGTTTCTTTAAACCATACGAAATATTCACGGTTTCAGATAGTTAGAGGAATTAAATGGGGGAAATGAAGCCTTGTGAGCAGGGCTGGAATTTGCTCTAAAGAGCGGTCGCAAAATCGAAAAACTAGGAGATTCTAACGACTGCCGCACGAAGACTGATCCGCATGTTGCCAGCCGTATCGACGACAACGCCAATCTCCAGGGTCGCAGTCAGCGTGCTCGCCCTCCTGTTCGCGCTCTTGACGGCCCCGCTGGCGGAGGCGGAGCAGGTCAAGGACATCTCCATCCAGTATATCGGTGAGGAGACGGTCGCCAGCTCGGTGATCCTCGCCCAGATCCGTACCGCGGTCGGCTCCGAGCTCGATTCGCAGGTGGTCGAGGAGGACATCAAGAGCCTCTATAGCAGCGGCCATGTCGATAGCGTCCGGGTGTTGACCGAGCCCTTCAACGGCGGCGTGCGGGTCATCTACCTGGTGCAGACCCGCGCCACGCTCGGCGAGGTGGTGTTCATCGGGAACTCGCTCTCCAGCACCAAGCTGCGGAAGGAGACCGAGCTGGCGATCGGCGACCCCTTCGACGACGGCCAGCTGGAGAACGCGCGCCTCAACCTCGAGGACTACTACAAGAAGAAGGGCTTCTCGAACGTCGGGGTGACCTACAAGGTCGACAGCGCGGAGCAGTCCGGCTTCTCCCGCGTCACCTTCGTCATCAACGAGGGCACCAAGGAGCGCCTCAACAAGATCCGCTTCTACGGCAACGAGGCCATCTCCGACCGCACCCTCGCCGACCAGATGCAGGTCAAGGAGCAGAAGATCTACAACATCTTCAAGAAGAACCGCGGCATCGACACCGCGCTGCTCGAGGAGGACGTGATCCGCATCGAGGAGCACTACCGCGACGAGGGCTACCTCAACGCTCGGGTCACCGACGTCCATCGCGAGCCGGTGGGCGACAAGGTCGACCTCGTCATCCACATCAGCGAGGGCGAGAAGTACAGCGTCAACAACGTCAGCGTCTCCGGCATCGAGGCGGTCTCCGAGGTCGAGGTCCTGGCGAGGCTGAGCATGCAGCCCGGCGCGATCTACTCGTCGAAGGGGATCAAGTCGGACATCAAGGGGCTGCGCAAGTATTACGGCAACAACGGCTACTCGAACGTGCGGGTCATGCCGCGTATCAGCAGCGCCGGCGGCACCTCGGTCGATATCGAGTACATCGTCTCCGAGGGCGTGCAGAGCACCATCGAGCTGATCAACATCTCCGGCAACGACAAGACCCGCGACAAGGTCATCCGCCGCGAGCTGGCGGTGGCACCGGGCGACGTCTACAACCAGGACCTGGTCGAGGTCAGCCGCAACCGCCTGATGGGGCTCGGCTATTTCGACACCGTCGATATCACCCCGACCGCCTCCTCGACCCCCTTCCACACCGACCTCAACATCGACGTGCGCGAGAAGTCGACCGGCTCGGTCAACTTCGGCGCGGGTTTCAGCTCGATCGACGAGCTGGTCGGGTTCGTCGATGTCGTGCAGACCAACTTCAACCTGTGGGGCAAGCCGCACACGGGCGGCGGTCAGAAGATACGCCTCGGCCTGAAATACGGCACCAAGCGCAAGGACTTCCAGCTGGACTTCACCGAGCCCTGGCTGTTCGACCGCAAGCTGTCGTTCAGCACCGGCCTCTATTACCGCGACCTGCTGTTCCTGTCCGACAAGTACGACCAGACCAACGCCGGCGGCTACCTGGGGCTCGGCAAGACCCTCGGGCAGTACACCTCGATCTCGGCGAAGCTCAACCTGGAGCAGTACGATATCGCGGTCGATTCCGACGCCTCCGACGAGCTGAAGATGGAGGAGGGCAAGAGCAGCCGCGGCCTGTTCGCCCTCACCTATATCTGGGACACCCGCGACAGCCAGTACCTCACCCGCCGTGGCCACCGGGTGTCGATCGGCGGTGACGCGTCGTTCGGCGACGTCTCGAACACCGGCTTCCAGCTCAAGGGGGCGAAGTATTTCCTGCTGCCCTTCGACAGCGTGTTCAGCCTCAGCGGCGAGTTCCGCACGATCAACGGCGACTCGCCGATCTTCGACCGCGAGTTCCTGGGCGGCGCCAACAACCTGCGCGGCTACGGCTTCCGCGAGGCCACCGGGGCGGACTTGCGGGACGAGCAGGGCGAGCCGCTGGGCGGCAAGACCGCGGCCTACTTCACCGCCGAGTATAGCTTCCCGGTGTTCAACCTGCGCAAGCTGCGCAGCCACGTCTTCTACGATGGTGGTATGGTGTCGGCCGACTCCTGGGACCTCGGCGGCGAGTACCTCTCCGACGTCGGCGTCGGCATCGATTTCTACCTGCCGGTCGGACCGATCCGCGTCGATCTCGCCTGGCCGCTCAAGAAGGACGAGTTCACGGAGGACGACTTCCGTGTCCAGTTCAACATGGGCTACCGCTTCTAGGGGGACCCCGTTCCCCCAGGGCCCC
>JANQMB010000064.1 GCA_028280355.1 Verrucomicrobiales bacterium | reverse complement strand
CCTCGGCGGCCTCCAACTTCGGCCGCATCAGCTGACGGATCTGGCCGCGGGTGAGCGGGCCGCGCAGGTAGGACATGACCCAGCGCACGTGGAAGACGGCGGGCGCCTCCTCGTGGACGTTGTTCATCAGAAACACCCGGCTACCGAGCCCGGCCAGCAACTCCTCCATCGCCCCGCGGTCGAAGCCCCCGTCCCCGGTGGCGGCCGCGCCCTCGAGACCGTCGAGCACCCGCATCTTGTCCCGCTCGGTCTGTAGCCGGCCGAGGAACCAGGTGCCGATGTTCGACAGGGCCTTGTAGTCGAGGTCGACGGGGTTCTGCGTCGCTAGCAGAACCCCCAAACCGAAGGCGCGCGACTGCTTGAGCATCGTCATCAGCGGCCTCTTCGACGGCGGGTTCGCGGTCGGCGGTAGGTATCCATAGATCTCGTCCATGTACAGCAGCGCCCGCAGGCTGGACGTGCCAGACTGGGCGCGCATCCAGGACACCGTCCCGTTGAGCAGCAGGGAGACGAAGAACATCCGCTCCGCGTCGTCCAGGTGCGCGATCGAGAAGATCGACACCCGCGGGCGGCCGTCGGGCGCGCGCAGCATCGCCGAGATGTCCAGCGGCTCCCCCTCCAGCCAGGTCGCGAACCCGGGCGAGGCGAGCAGGTTGTTGAGCGACATGGCCAGCTTGGCGCGGTCTTTGCCGGGGTAGAACGACTCCAGCCCCAGCACGCCCACCTTGTCGAAGGGCGGGTCCTGGATGTCGAGGATCAGCCGCTCGAGCCCGAGGTCCTCCCCCTCCCGCCAGCGCCGGGCGAGGATGTTGGACAGCAGGATGTGCTCGCGGCTCTGCACGGGGTCGGCCTCGATCCCCATCAGCGACAGCAGGCTGGTGGCGGTGCTCTCGATGTGGTCGGCGAAGGCCTCGGCGTCGTCGACCACCTCGAAGGGCGGCGCGTCGAGCGAACCCAGGATCGACACCGGGATACCGGCGCTGCTACCGGGTGTGTAGATATTGACGTCGACCGAATCCCGCAGCCTGCGCATGCGCCCGCCATCCTGCCCCCAGTCGGCGAGCCCGTCGCGCCAGAGGTCGGCCTGGGACTGCGCATACCCGTCGGGGTCCAGGCCGGCCTTCGCGGCGTCGTCCTCGTTGACCCAGGGCCGGAAGTCCTCGCCGCGCAGCTCGGGGAAATTGAGCATGAGGTTGGCGATGTCCCCCTTCGGGTCGATCACCAGCGCCGGCACGCCGTCGATCGCCGCCTCCTCTAGCAGCGCCATGCACAGGCCGGTCTTGCCCGAACCCGTCATCCCCAACACGACCCCGTGGGTCACCAGGTCCTTGGAGTCGTAGAGCAGCAGCTCGTCGCCCGGGGACCCCGCCTTCAGGTCGTATTCGCGACCCAGGTAGAAGCTGCCGAGCTGTTCGTATTCGTCGGGGCGGATGTCCACGGGGGAGAAAGTTTGCTAGTGTTCAGTTTTCAGTGTTCAGCAAGAGGTCGGCAACCCTGTACGCCGAACCCCTTGTAGCGGCAGTTCAGAGGGTGAACTTGGCGGGCTTGGAGCTGCGGACTTTCGACTGGTGACCCGGGCGGCCCTGGGCGGCACGGGCGACGATCGAATGCGCACCCTCGCCGATCGCCGCCGCACCGAGCTTGGCGGTGAGGGTCCCGGACCGGCTGGAGCCGGGCACCTTGATGTCGGCGACCTTCTCGCCGTCGACCAGCAGCTCGACCCGTTCCACGTGGCCGCGGCGCACGCGATAGGCGACGTCCACCAACACCAGATCGCCGGCACGCCGCACACCCTCGATGGAGACCCTCGGCATATAGGCGGCCACCGAGACCCGGAACGGGGTGGTGCCCGGGCGGCGCGCCGGGGGGCGGGAGCCACCGCGCGCCCCGTCGGCGTATGCGGCGAGCGGCGCCAGGGCGATAGCGACGAGGAGGGCGAGGACGGTAGGGGACTGGCGCATCGGAGGGGGCGGAGGACTGCTGGAACCAAGTGTGCATCGGGACCGCGGCCCGGCGCCAGCGAAAAGCGGATGGCCGGTCCCACGAATCTGCCAACAATCGGATTGTCGCGCCACGGCCGGGGGGTATCGTCCCGCCGATGCCACCGCCCAACCCGAGGCGCAACTGGATCGAGGTCGACCCGGACGCGCTGGTTCACAACGCCCGCGCCGCCCGTGCGGCGGCGGGCGGCGCGGCGGTCATGGCGGTCGTCAAGGCGGACGGATACGGCCATGGCCTGCGGGAGGTCACCAGGGCGCTGGCGCCCGAGGTGGAGGCCTTCGGGGTCGCCACCCTGGCCGAGGCGCTGGCGGTACGCGAGGCCGTGGCCCCGGGGGCGATGGTGATGGTGCTCGGGGCGCTGCTGCCCGACGAGCGCGAACCCGCCCTGCGCGCCGGCATCCAGGTGACGGTGTCCAGCCGGGACGAGGCGGAGGCATACAACGCGCTGGCGCTGGAGTCCGGGACCCCCGCCCCGGTCCACCTGGTAGTCGATACCGGCATGGGCCGCATCGGCTTCCTCGAGGGCGACTTCGCCGGGGCCGCGAGGGAGGTCGCGGAGCTACCAGGGCTCGAGGTCGTCGGGATGGCGACCCATTTCCCGTCCGCCGACGGCGACGCGGAGTTCACCGCCGGGCAGATCGGCCGCTTCGCCGCGCTCTGTGCGGACACCGGGTTAGAACCCCGTTGGAAACATCTCGCCAACAGCGCCGGCGTGCTCGGTTTCGGCGCCGCCGGCGGCAATATGGTGCGCCCCGGCCTGATGCTATATGGCGCCCAGCCGGCCGGCGACGGCCCTGGCGGGCTGCGACCGGCCCTGCGGTGGCGGGCCAGGATCACCCAGGTGCGCCTGCTGCCCGCCGGCTCCGGCGTCAGCTACGGGCGCCGCTTCGTCGCCACCGGGCCGACCCGCGTCGCCACGGTCGCGGTCGGGTACGGCGACGGCTACCCGCGCCACCTGTCGGGGAGCGGCGCGGAGGTATCTGTCTCGGGCCGGCGCTGTCCGCTGCTCGGCAACGTCACCATGGACCAGATCATGGTCGATGTCGGGGCATGCGACCCACCCCCCGCCCCTGGGGACATCGCGACCCTGGTGGGGGCGTCCGGGGGCGACGCGCCGGCGATCACGGTTGAGGAGCTGGCGCGCCGGGCCGGCACCATCCCCTGGGAGATCCTCACCGGCATCGGCCCGAGGGTGGCGCGCTCGACGATCTCGGCCGATAGTGGAACTCGCTAATGCCCGCCCCCAGAAGACTGCAGCTCCCCGCCCTCTCCTTCGCCCTCCTGCTCGCGGCCTGCGGCGATGGCGGCGAGGTTCCGACGGAGGACCCCGGGACCGAGATGGGGGCGCTGCCCAGCGGGGGCTCGATCCTCCTGCGCGGCAAGAACTCCCCCCCGGCCGGCGCCACGCTCTCGGTCACCGAGATCCTCGCCATCGAGGGCGGCTCCATCTTGCAGCGCATCGGCGAGAACGAGACCACCGGCAAGATGCAGGTCATCCTGACCGACCAGCAGACCATCCGCTTCCTCGAGAACGGCGGCAGGGAGATCGAGGTCGGCGAGGGCGGCGCGGAGCTACAGACCCAGTTCGTCGAACAGGAGGAGATCGACCAGTCGCTCCCCGATCCCCTGGCGGGCGAGACCGTGCTCGCCGAGCCCGATGGCGACGGGGGGTGGAGATACTCGCTGCCGGATGCGCCAGGGAAGGAGGTCCCCGCCGGCTTCACCTCCGCCGACCTGCGCGCGGACGCGCTCTACCCGGAGGAGTACCTCGGGTTCAACGACGTCTGGAGACCCGACCCTCAGGCCGTCTCCGCCCTGCTCGGACCGCGCTTCCGGCTGCGGACGGGGGAGGTCAAGATGCGCCTGCTCGCCACCGAGAACGTCGGCGGCCAGCGCTGCGCCGAGGTCGCCGCGGACATCGAGGCGGAGGGCACCTTCGAGTCGGGGGGCTCCCGCCAGGACGTCAAGGTCCGGCTGGAGGGCAAGATCTACCGCTCGCTGCACCTCTACCAGGACCTGAAGGCCGAGCTCGCCGGCTCGATCGAGCTGCGCAGCCACCAGGGCGACGCCGAGGTCCGGATCTCCGGCCCCGTCGAGTTCCGCCGCGACGCCAGCTGGCGGAACTAAGGGGTTTCGGAACAGTCCCCCCCGAGAGGTAGATAGCTTGGACGCGCGCATGTCCGCCGGCGCGCCCATCGAGAGCGCCCCACCCGCGCTGCCGCGCGAAACGAGAACCGGGCTATCTCCCCAGCTTCTTCGTCAGCGGCGCGACCCAGATGTTGCGGAAGCGCACCGGGCTGCCGTGGTCCTGGAGCTGGATGCTGTCGACCCCGGCATGCGGGGTGTACTTCGGCAGGCGCCGCCAGGACGTCGAACCGCGGACCTCGGTGTTGTCCTGCACCAAGACGTTGTTGAGGTAGACGGTGACATAGGCCGGGGAGACCAGCTTGCCGTCCTCGAACACCGGCGCCTTGAAATGGATGTCGTACGCCTGCCACTCGCCGGGCTTGCGGCAGGCGTTGGCCAGCGGCGGGGTCTGGCCATAGACCGCGCCGGCCATCCCGTCGGGATAGGTGCGGTTGCCCCAGCAGTTGAGCACCTGTAGCTCGTATCGGTTCATCAGGAACACGCCGCTGTTGCCCTGTTTCTGGCCGTAACCTTTGAGCCCCGCGGGCACCAGCCATTCGACGTGGTAGTGGCCGTCGCCGAACTTTTCGACCGACAGCTGCTTGCCCTTCTTCGCCACCATCGCGCCGCCCTCCAGCAGCCACCCCTTGTTCGACCAGCCGTCGAGCGACTTGCCGTCGAACAGCACCTTCGCCCCGGCGGGCGCGGGGACGGGGTCCCCGTCGTACTTCGGTTCGACGACCGGCGGCTGCGACCGGCCCGGGTCGTGGATGTGCCACTTGTCGTCCGGGGGGGGCTGCTTCGGCGTGTTGGTATAGCCGTCGATGCGCTCCTGGCCGGGCTGGCGCTCGTTCTTTTCGGGAACCTGCGCGATCCCGCAACCCAGTGTGAAGGCGAGCGCGGCGGAGGCGAGGATGGTGGTTCTGATCATGGCTAGCAGGCAGGGTACCGCGGGGGCGCCGCGGGCATCATTTCTTCTTGGGTCCATCGAGGGTCGCCTCGAGCTCCTTGCGGGTGATGGCCGGCGAGTCGACCCCGCCCTCGGGGATCTCGAGCTTCGCCGTCCACGCGACGCCGTTGA
>JANQMB010000047.1 GCA_028280355.1 Verrucomicrobiales bacterium | reverse complement strand
GGCCCGGTCGCACCCCAAGACCGACCCTCGAGCAACGGGCGGCTAGCAGCTGTCCACAGATGACGCCTGCCTCGCTTTCGCGAAATATCCGGGCTAGGGGTACAACTCGTTTTAAAGTGCGCCAGGGCGTGCCAACGCAAAGGCGGGGTCGCCAGACGCATCGGTAGATGTGGGGGGGTAGCGACGAGCGTGAGCGAGTCGACAGCGGCCGGCCCCCCACTCGCTCACGCTCGTGGCTACCCCCGATCCTATGTCTGGAGGGCGGGCGCCCTAGGCGATGATGTCCTTCACCACGTGCCCGTGTACGTCGGTGAGGCGCATGTCGCGGCCGCTGAAGCGGTAGGTGCTACGCGTATGGTCGACCCCCAGCAGGTGCAACATGGTGGCGTGCATGTCGTGCATCTCCAGCTTGCCCTCGAGGATGTGGTAGCCGAACGGGTCGGTCTCACCGTAGATCGTGCCACCCTTGACGCCGCCGCCGGCCATCCAGATGGAGTAGGCGAAAGGGTGGTGGTCGCGGCCGTTGCTGCCCTGCGCGAACGGGGTGCGGCCGAACTCGCCCGCCCAGATCACCAGGGTCTCGTCGAGCATGCCGCGCTGCTCGAGGTCGGCCAGCAGGGCCCCTATCGGCTGGTCGACCGCCCGGGCGTTATCCTCGTGGTTCTTCTTGAGGTTGTTGTGCGCGTCCCAGCGGTCGTGGCCGACGTTGGGGCAGGTCAGCTCGACGAAGCGCACCCCCCGCTCGACCAGCCGCCGCGCCATCAGGCACTCGGCGGCGAAGATCCGCGTCTTGTCGTAGCCGTGGTTCATCCCGTAGGCCTCCTTGAGCTTCTCCGGCTCCCCGGAGAGGTCGGCCAGTTCGGGCACCGAGCTCTGCATGCGGAAGGCCATCTCGTAGTTGGCGATCGCCGACTCGATGGCGTCCTGCCCCCCCGACCGGACGGCGGCCCCGGCGTCGAGCTCCGCCAGCAGGTCGAGCTTGCGGCGCTGGGAGGCGGCGTCGCGCTCGCGGCGCGAGATGTTCGCCACCGGCGCCGACTTGGGCTGGAAGACGGAGCCCTGGTAGCTGGCGGGCAGGAACCCGCTGTTGAAGTTGTCGAGCCCGCCCGGCGGCGTCAGGCCACCGTTGAGCACCACGAAGCCGGGCAGGTCCTCGCTCTCGCTGCCGAGCCCGTAGGTGACCCAGGCGCCCATGCTCGGCCGCCCCTGCAGGCCGCTCCCGGTGTGCAGGAAGTAGTTCGCGTTGGTGTGCTCGGAGAACTTCGAGGTCATCGAGCGCACCACCGCCAGCTTGTCGGCATGCGAGGCGATGTGCGGGAACAGGTCGCTGACCGGCGTCCCGCTCTCGCCGTACTTTTTGAAGCCCCAGGGGCTGGCGAGGATCTTGCCGTTGTTGTTGAACTGGGTGGGCGCGACCTCGAAGAACTGCGCCGGGTCTTTGCCGTTGTGTTCCTTGAGCGCCGGTTTCGGGTCGAAGGAGTCGACGTGTGACACGCCGCCGTCCATGTAGAGGAAGATGACGTTCTTCGCCGTCGCCGGGTGGTGGACGCCGTGCCCCCCGGCGCGCTCTGCGGCGGCGGCCCTGGTGCCCAACAGGGCGTCCAGCGCGAAGGCGCCGAACCCGAAGCCGGAGCCCTTCAGCATCTCCCGCCGGCTCAGCGAGAGGGGTCGGAAACGGTGGCAGTGCATGGCGGAGTCCTAGTGGATGAAGATAAACTCTTTCGTGTTGAACAGCACGTGCGCATAGTCGCGCAACCCCTCCCCGCCCGGGGCCCCGGCGAGGAAGGCGGTGCCGGCGGCCAGCTCCGCGGCGTCCGGCGCCCGGCCGAAAGCCTCGAGATACATGCGCCGCACCGCACCGGCCGGGTCGGGCTCGCCCGCCGCCACCCGCTTCGCCCACAGCTCCGCCTGCCCGTGGACGAAGGGGTCGTTCATCAGGATCAGCGCCTGGGCGGGCACGTTCGAGGAGGTGCGGCGCCCCATCGAGCTAAAGGGGATCGGCGTGTCGAAGGACAGCATCATCGGCGGCAGGAAGTTGCGCTTCACCGAGGTATAGATGCTCCGCCTGCCGGCGCCGTCGAGCGGCCCGCTCCCCGGCCGGCCGCGCCCGGTCATGAAGGCGGTCAGGTGCACCGGGACCGGCTTGCCGAACATCTTTCGATCGAGGCGCCCGGAGATCGCCAGCATGCTGTCGCGGATCGCCTCGCCCTGCAGGCGGCGCAGGTTGGCGCGGTGCAGCAACAGGTTCTGCGGGTCGACCTCGTCCCCCCTCCCGCCGGCGGCGCTGCGCTGCGCGTAGGTCTCGCTCAACATGATGCGCCGCAGCGCCCGCTTGATCGACCAGCCGTCGTCGACCAGGGAGGCGGCGAGGTGGTCGAGCAGCTCGGGGTGCGAAGGCGGCTGGCCGAGCACCCCGAAGTCGTCGGTGGTCGGCACGATGCCGCGGCCGAGCAGGTGGTGCCAGAGGCGGTTGGCGATCACCCGCGAGGTCAGCGGGTTGTCGGCGGCGACCACCTGCCTGGCGAGCCCGAGGCGCCCGCTGCCGTCCGGCGGGGCCTGCATCGACTCGCCACCCAGGGCGGTCAGGAAACGGCGCGGCACCTGGTCGCCCAGCCGCTTGTGGCTGCCACGCAGGAACACGAACTCGTCCTCGGCCGTGCCGTCGGTCAGAGCCTGCACCCGGCGCGGCGCGGGGATCGATTTCGCGATCGGCGCCATCTGTGCCCCCGCCCCGGCCAGCGCGGCCTCGTGGCCCGGGTCGCCGAGCCCGCAGGACATCGCCAGGGCCAACAGGCGCCCACCCCCGGCACCGGCGTCTCCAGCGGCGCTGTGTTTGACCAGCCAGCCGTAGGCGAGCGCGAGGCCTTTGACCGACCCGATCTTGCTGTTGCCCGCCAACTTGAGGCCGAGCGGCGACGCGGCGGCCGGTGGCGGCCCGGCGTCAGAGATCCAGACCTCGTCCAGCTCGAAGAACCCCGGGCCGTGGTCGATAAACTCCAGGTGCGCCGTGCGGCCGCGGTGGAGGCGCAGGTCGCCACCCAGCGTGAGCCACTTCGTCTGTCCGCCGGTGTCCGCATCGCCGATCCGAGTCCCTTTGAACAGCAGCCCGTTGTAGGGCTCCATCGCGTAGCCATCGACGATCACCCTGACCTGCAGCCCCCCCTTGTGGGCGACGCCGCGGAGGTGGATCTGCGTGCCGGTGATCTCGAAGGTCGGCGAGCGCAACACGCCCTGCAGCTCGCGCGCCAGGAGACCGCTGTGCGCCCTTCCGGGGACCCCGGCGGCACCGTTGCCCCCCGACCACTCGCCCGCAACCGCCGGCCCGTCCCCGAACGCCGGTCCGTCGGCGAACCAGCCCGCCGCACGGTAGGTCGAACCCACTTCGGAGAAATCGACAAGCTTCACCGCGTTCCCCGCGGCCGCGGCGCGCCGGCGCCCCTGCTCCTCGAGGCGCTGTTTGACATCGCCCAGGCGCTTGCCGAACACCGCCTGGGGCGGGTTCTTCTCGCCCTCGACAAACTGCGACCAGACGAAAAGCGGATGGGCAGGATCCTTCGCCTCCGCCGCCCCGAGCGCCCCCACCCAGCGCGCCAGGGTAGCGGCCTCGATCCTGTAAGCCTTCGCCAGGTCGCCCAGCAAAGGTGCGCCATGTGCCGGGGTGGAAACGGCGTCCGCGCGCGACCCCGGCGCACCTGCAGATCCGGGGATCTCCCCACGCAGGGCATCGCGCGCCGCCATGAGGTAGCGGGCGACCGTCTCCGGATCGACCCCCGCCGCGATGGGCTTCTGCATCCCCTCGTCGACCCCCGCCTTGATCCTCTCCAGCCCCCCGGCCGCCGCGGCGATCTTGCCGCCGGGGTCGAGCATCGCCTCCTGGCGCCGCGAGCTCTGCAGGTAGCCGGCGAGCGCGTAGTAATCCTTCGTCGAAATCGCGTCGAACATGTGATCGTGGCACCTCGCACAGGCCACGGTGACACCGAGGAAAGTCTTGCTGAACACGTCGATCTGGTTGTCGACCCTCTCCGCCTCGTTCTCGCGGACGTCGGTCGGGGCGTGGGTCGCCTCGTGCAGGTGCCAGAAACCGGTGCCGATCACCGACTCGTCGAAGCCCCCCTCCAGGTTGCGCCGCGGTTCCTCCAACAGGTCGCCGGCGATATGCTCGGTCGCGAAGCGGTCGAAGGGGACGTCGGCGTTGAAGGCGCGGATCAGGTAGTCGCGGTATTCGGGCGCGTGCGGGATCGGGTAATCGAACTCGTGCCCGCAGCTCTCCGCGTAGCGCACCAGGTCCATCCAATGCCTCGCCCAGCGCTCCCCGAAGTGCGGCGAGGCGAGGAGCCCGTCCACCACCTTCGCGAAGGCCTCAGGAGAACGGTCGGCCTCGAAGGCGGCCACCTGTTCCGGGGTCGGCGGCAGGCCGATCAGGTCGAAGTAGGCACGCCGGATCAGCGTGTGCTTCGCCGCTCGCGGCGATGGCGCGAGCCCCTTCTCCTCCAGCTTGGCCAGGACGTGGAGGTCGATCGGATCCGAGGACCACGACCGGTCTCTCACCACCGGTGGCGCGCCCCGGCGCACCGGCTGCCAACACCAGTGCTCCGCCCTGCGGGCGGCGAGGTCGAAGTCCTTCGGCCCGAGTTTCTTCTCCGAAGTCGGCGGGGGCTCCTCCGGCCACGGGGCACCCATCGCCACCCACTTCTCCAGCGCCGCGATCTGCGCGTTGGAGAGTTTCTTCTTCGGCGGCATCTGGATGTCCGGGTCCTTGTAGCGCACCGCCTCGATGAGCAGGCTCCCACCGGGGTCGCCCGGCACCACAACCGGACCGGCGTCGCCCCCCGCGAGGAGCGTCGAGCCGTGGTCCAGATAGAGCCCGCCCTTGAGCTTCTCGGCGCGGTGGGAGTGGCAGCGGTAGCAGTGGTCGGCCAGCAGGGGGCGGATCTCCGACTCGAAAAACTGCAGCTGTGCCGCGTCCGGGGGCGCCGCCCCCGCCACGGCACACAGCCCCGTGCAGAGGGCTGCTGCGATCTGTATTCTCGCGGACATGGGATCGGGCGATCGGATCTACCTACTACTACCGAGGGGGGGGTAATCTCCCTGGGCAGATAGGCGACCGGCGCGGTCGGATGCGCCTGTGCGCCATCCGGCAACATAGCGCATTATCGCGCCATCGCACAGGGGGCTGGCGGACGCCCCTAGCACTTCGGGGCGTTCCTGCCGATGAGGGGGAACTGCTCCAGCTCGATCACCTGCCCGCTGACCGGGCCGAGGTCGTCGGTGAGGAAGTGGACGGCGGTGGCGGCGATCTCGTCGGGCGAGAGGATCCGGCCGGCAGGCGCCACCTCCCCACCCAAGGTCTCGAACCAGTCCTCGGCCATCCCCTCGTCGATCTTGCGCTGTTTCTCACCCTCGCTCGACACCCAGCCGGGGTTGAGCAGGTTGACCTTCACGCCGTGCTCGCGGTGCAGGGTGTCGCCCAGGTTGCGCGTCAGGGTCATGAGCGCGCCCTTGGCCGCGCTGTAGGCGACCAGGTTCGGTTCGCCGGAGTAGGCGTTGACCGAACCGATGTTGACCACGTGCCCGCGCGCAGCCGCAAGGTGGGGCAGGGCGGCGCGGATGAGCAGCATCGGCGCGCGCGCGTTGATGTTCATCACCGAGTCCCAGAACCCGGCATCGGTACCCCCGATGAGGTTCCGCCACACGACCCCGGCGTTGTTGACCAGCCCGTGGATCCCCCCCAGCTCGGCGGCGGCCCGCGCCACCAGCTCCTCACAGTGCGCCGGGTCGGAGAGGTCGCCCACATAGCACGGTGCCCCGAGCTCCCCGGCCACCGCCCGCGTCGCCCCCTCCTCGACCCCGTGCACGAACACCCGCGCACCCTCCCGGGCGGCGCGGCGCGCGATCGCCTCGCCGATCCCCATCGAGCTGCCGGTGACGACGATCGCCTTTCCTTGTAGAGTCACGATGATGCAGTAGGGCTACGCTGCGGGCGACGTAGACACCGCGCCCCACCTAGCCCATTCTGACCCGCCGAGCAAATCCCCCACCCCAGATGTCCTCGCCCGCCGCCCTGCACGACCTCAGAACCCTGATCGGTTCCTACCACCCCCTGGTCGCCGTCGAGACGGTCGAAGAGGAGCGCCTCGAGGGCCTGCTGGTCGACATCTGCGAGATCCTCGACCTGCCGCTCTTCAGCTGGTCGCTGGGGCGCGGCCTCTGTCGGCACCCGGGCGAGAGCGCCATCCTGGGGCAGACCACGGGTGCGCCGATCGCCGCGCTCAAGCACTCCGAGGACCTCAGCGTGCGGGCGGTGTTCCTGTTCAAGGACCTCGCCCCGCACCTCGGCGACCCGGGCGCGGCGCGGGTCTTGCGCGAGACGGTGGCCGGGATGGCCGAGGACGGTTCGAGCCTGGTGATCTCCGGCGGCCAGGTGGGGTTGCCGGCGGAGCTCGAACACCTCGCCGCCTTCTACCGCCTGGAGCTGCCGGGGGCCGACGAGCTGGCGCGGATGCTCGACGAGACCGTGCGCTCGCTGGGGGAGAAACACCACTTCGAGATGGAGGACACCGGCGACCTCCGCGGCCAGCTGATCGGCGCGCTGTCGGGCATGACCTTGAACCAGGCCCGGCAGGCGGTGGTGCAGGCGGTCCTCGGCGACGGGCGGCTGAACGCAGAAGACGTCACCGGCATCCGCGGCAACAAGGCGCGCCTCATCAGGGACGGCGGGCTGCTGGAGTACTTCCCGCCCGAGGCCAACCGCGCCGACCTCGGCGGGTTCGCGGGGCTCAAGGCCTGGCTGGGGCGGGCGGAGACCGGTTTCTCGGCACAGGCGGCACAGTGGAACCTGGAGCCGCCGCGCGGGATCCTCATCGTCGGCGTCCAGGGATGCGGGAAGTCGCTGGCCGCCCGGGCCATCGCCCGCCGCTGGGGGATCCCCCTCCTGAAACTCGACGCCGGCGCGCTGTTCAACAAATACATCGGCGAGTCGGAGAAGAACTTCCGCCGGGCGGTTGACCTCGCCGGCTCGGTGGCGCCCTGCGTGCTGTGGATCGACGAGATGGAGAAGGCCCTTTCGGTGGGCGAGGGCGACGGCGGCACGGGACAACGCGTGCTCGGCAAGCTGCTTACCTGGATGCAGGACAAGCGGCGTCCGGTGTT
>JANQMB010000046.1 GCA_028280355.1 Verrucomicrobiales bacterium | reverse complement strand
GGCCCGGTCGCACCCCAAGACCGACCCTCGAGCAACGGGCGGCTAGCAGCTGTCCACAGATGACGCCTGCCTCGCTTTCGCGAAATATCCGGGCTAGGGTACCTCAAGGCGAGCCGCACTCCCAAGAGGGACAGGACGACGGTCTTGGCCCCTATCGCTCGCAAGCGACTTCCTACGAGAAGACCGCCCCTGTACCTACTCGCCCCCACCCAAGGGCAGCGGCACGGCGTCGAAGACCACCGGCATCTGAATCTCCTCCCTCTCACCCGGGAGCAGAAGCCGCACCGAGACGGGCTCGCCCTTCTTAAAACGGCAATTGAAGGTCTGGTGCCATTTGCCACCTCCACTCCCACCGCCCGATCCGATGACGTCGAACCCGACCTCCCCACCGTCAGCGTCACGGAAGGTGAAAAAACGGCGCCCGGCTTCGTCGTTGTGAGTCCGGAGCGAGTAATGCTGGTTACCTTCGCCTTCGATCTTGATCTCGACCGATCGGTCGCCCTTCTTGGTGACTGCCAGACGGATACCGTGACCGACGGCTACGGATTCGTTCAGCGCCGGCAACTCGCACTCGCTCCAGGCCAACCTCCGCAACTTGAGTTCGGCGAACCCTTCGACCTTCGCGGCGCGGCTGGTGTCGATCGGGTTTTCGAGCGGGATCGCCCAGGTGAAATCCGGCGCCGGGCGGAAAGACCGGACGCCGTGTCCCTGGTCCGCATCGAAAGAACGGGCGCGGTCCTCCGGCACCAGCTTGCTTCCGTCCCCCAGCTCGACCCCCTCGACCGTCAGCGACAACCTCTCGACGCGATATTTCGGCTCCACCTTCGGGATCAAGGTGAGCACGAAATAGTCCCTGCCATTAAAGCGCTCGAACCCGGTTCTGCCAACGCGGACACGCAGGAGACCGGAGGTCACATGGGGCTGCCCGAACGCCGTAAGATCGGCTACTGCCAAGGACGTGAAACCGCAGTGAAGACCGAAATCTTCACGCTCCGGGGCGAGGTCTACGTCCGGTGGGAACACCCGGAGCAGGTGGTCGACGGCCCCCCAATAGGAGCCGCTGAACCTGAAATCCGCGGCCTTTTCGCCCGACCAGATACGGTTGGGCTCCAAGACGAAGAGCGGCAAGCTGCCGAGGGCGTTGACCGCCGCCAACACCTCATCCGGCCCAGCAGCTTCAAGGTCGATCTCCACCGGCGACCCGTTCTCGAGCTGCGCCCGCTCGAGACGTCTCTGGAGGCGCCGCATGGTGATCGCAAGCTGGCTGCGCAACTCGGCGTCACCGTCAGCGCCAGCGGTCTCCAGCCTCGATTCGACCCAGGGGATCGCCTCGAGAGGAAGGTCGCCGAGCTCCGCCACCGCCCTCTGCCGCTCGGCGAAATCCTCCGACCGCAGACCCGACAGCATCGCCTCCCAGCGCGCGGTCTGCTCCTCGGCAGATCCCGCGGAGACCACCGGACAAACCATCGCGCCGACGAAGGCCATGATCACCGTCAGGAGAAAAATGTCGCGTCTCATGCCACGTGCTGGGGGTTTTCCCCGAACCGGTTACACACCATCGCAAGAAAACGGCGTTCCGCCAGCACCCCGTCAACTGCCATGGGATCCCGATCTGGCTGACCGGCGGATTGCCAATTTACAGCGCGTCGCGTACCCCCCTGAGGATGGCGGCGTGATCCCGTCCGCGAACCCGTCCCACCGCCTCGCCGTCCTTCACGATGACCATCGCCGGGATGCCGCGAACCCCGAGCTCCCGAGCAGCGCCTGGGTTGTCATCGACGTTGATCAACGCCACCACCGCCTCGCCCGCCAAGTCGCCCGCGACCTGTTTCACCTCCGGTGAAACCCGTTTGCAGGGGCCTCACCACGGCGCCCAAAAATAGGCGAGTACCGGCACCCCGCTCTGTTTCACCTGGGACTCGTAGTTGCCTGGGTTGATCTCCACGGCGATCCCCGTCGCCCCCACACCGGAATCACCCGACCGCGCCGGATCGTTCTGATGGATCCAGTAAAACACGCCAGCAATGGCTGCGACCGCCACCAAGAAACCTTTCATGGATAGAAATTATGGTATTTTCCAATAATTTCAACAAGCGGGAGATGCCTCTCTGTGTCGCCGGAACAACACCCTATCGCTCGCAAGCGACCCAGCTGGCTTCCACACACCCTATTCACCCTCGCCAACCCGGGGCAGCGGCACGGGATCGAGAACCATCGGTATCTGGATCTTTTCCATCTCACCCGGAACCAGGATACGAATCGACGCGGGGTCGCCCTTCGAGAAACGGCACCCGAAGGTCTGGTGCCATCTGTTGCCGCGATCCCCGGCGCCCGAGCTGAAGACGTTGAACCCGATCTCCCCACCGTCGGCGTCGCGGAAGGAGAAGAGATGACGCATGCCCTCACCGTCGTGACGGCTGAGGTCGAAGTACTGGTCGAACTTGCCGTCGATCTTGATCCTGATCGAGTCCTCACCCTTCTCGGTGACGGTCAGACGGACACCGCCACCGAGGCCGACGCTCTCGTTCGGATTCGGCAGCTCGCGGTCGATCCAGCTCAACCGCTGCAGTCTGAGTTCAGCCAGCCCATCGATCTTCGCGGGACGGCTGACATCGAGCGGAGTCTCGAGCGGGATCGCCCACGTGAACTCCGGCACCGGCCGGAACGTCGAAGAGCCGTACCCTGGGCCAGCGTCGAAAGAGCGCATGCGCCCCTCGGGCACCAGCGTGGTCCCGTCCCCCAGCTCGACCCCCTTGACCAGCAGCGACACCTTCTTGACGACGTAGGTCGGCTCCACCTTCGGGACCAGGGTGAACACGAAATAGTCCCTGCCGTTCGAGTGCTCCAACGCGGTTCTCCCAGCGCGCACACGCAGAACGCCGGTCGTCACATGGGGCTGCCCGAGCGACACCAGGTCGGGTTCCCCCATAAAGCCGACATCGTGTTCGAGGCCGAGATCTTCACGCTCCGGGGCGAGGTCGGCGTCCGGCGGGAACACCCGGAACAGGTGGTCGACGGCCCCCCAGTAGGAACCGCTGAACTTGAAGTCCGCCACCTGGGCGGCCGGCCAGATGTCATCGGGATCGAGCGCACAGAACGGCAGGCTGCCCAGGGCGTTGACCGCCGCGAACACCTCCCCGGGACGGGTCGCCTCGAGGTCGATCTCCAACGGCGACCCGCTCTCGAGCTGCGCCCGCGCAAGACGTTTCTGGAGGCGCCGCATGGCGGTCGCGAGCTGGCGTCGCGACTCGGGGTCACGCCCCGCATCGGCTGTCTCGAGTTTCGATTCCACCCAGGGGATCGCCTGGAAAGGAAGGTCGCCGAGCGCCGCCACCGCTCTCTGCCGTTCGGCAAAGTCCTCCGACCGCAGCCCTGACAGCATCTCCTCCCAGCGCGCGGTCTGCCCCTCGGTCGGCTCGTCGAGACCGGCCTGGCACACCGCCACGCCGATGAGGGCCATGGTCACGATCGGGAGAAGAGTATCGCGTCTCATACTATCTCATGGGGGGTTTCGCCGGGGCGGTTACACACCATCGCAAAAAAACGCCGACCCGCCAACACCGCGTAGCACCCGGCGACCCGCGCGCCTACACCAGCCGCACGCTGCGTTTCTTGTCGAGGCGCAGCACCTTGCCGGACACCTCGGCGGGCAGCTCGGCCTTGATGTCGGTGAGCTTCTCGCCGTCGAGCTGCACCGCGCCCTGGGCGATGAGCTGGCGGATCTCGCCGCCGCTGCGCTTCGCCCCGTGGCCCTCCCCGTAGGCGAGCGCAACCGAGGCGATCAGGCGGCGTTCGTCGCCGAGGTCGACCTCCGGCCAGTCGGCGCCGGCGTCGTGTTTGACGAACTTCGACTCGAAGTCCACCCGCGCCGCGCCGGCCGCCGCCTCGTCGTGGTAGCGGGCGACCAGCCTGGCGGCGAGCGTCTTCTTCGCCTCCATCGGGTGCAGGCCGGGGTCGCGCCCCTCACCCAGCAGGAGGGTGTACCAGCGGTCCATCAGCTCGTCGGAGATGCTCATGGCCTTGCCGAACATCTCGGCGGGCGGCTCGTCGACGCCGATGTAGTTGCCGTAGCTCTTCGACATCTTCTTCGTCCCGTCCGTGCCCTCCAGCAGCGGCAGGCACATGACGACCTGCGGGTCCATGCCCTGCGACTTCTGCATGTCCCGGCCGACGAGGATGTTGAAGAGCTGGTCGGTGCCGCCGAGCTCGACGTCGGCCCGCACCTCGACCGAGTCCCAGCCCTGCATGATCGGGTACTGGATCTCGTGCAGCCGGACCTCCTCCGCCCGGTCGATGCGGTTGCGGAAGTCCTCGCGCTGCAGCATCTGCTGCATGGTCGCCCGGGCGTTGAGCTTGAGCACCTCCTCGTAGGTCATGCCGCGGAACCACTCGCCGTTGTAGACCACCTCGGTCTGCTCGCGGTCGAGGATCTTGAAGGCCTGGTCGGTGTAGGTCTCGGCGTTGGCCAGGACCTCCTCGCGGCCGAGCGGGGGGCGGGTCGTCGAGCGCCCGGTGGGGTCGCCGACGGTGGCGGTGAAGTCGCCGATGATGAGCACCGCCTGGTGCCCGAGGGACTGGAACTGGCGCAGTTTCTCCAACACCACGGTGTGGCCGAGGTGGATGTCCGGGGCGGTGGGGTCGACGCCGAGTTTGGCGCGCAGCGGCCTGCCGCCCTTCAGCTTCTCCAACAGCTCCTTCTCGCTGAGGACCTTGGCGGTCCCGCGGGTGAGGGTGGCGAGCTGTTGTTCCGGTGACATGCGCAGCCACTGAAAAAAGATTTCCCGCACTGTCCAACATGATTGTTGGAGAAACCAGACGACAGACCGGACCAAAGGGGAGCCATCGTACGCCCACACTTCGGCGCCCGCCCCCGGGCGCGGCGGGCTAGCGGCCGAGGATCTTCCGCACCTCGTCGATGCTCAGCTCCTTCGGGGCGTATTCCGACCCCGACGGGTTGACGATGTCGAGGCCGCGCTCACGGTTGAGTTCCTGCGCCCTCTCCGCCTCGGCCAGGGGCGTGCTCGCCACCTTTTTGTCGCTCCCGTAGGCGCTCTTGGTGGCCACCGACTTGTCCCGGCCGAACCAGCCCCGGCGGCTCTCGGGCGCCTCCGCCCCGGCGTCGCCATACTGCTTGCCGGCGGCGGCGGCCGCCTCGCGCGCCAGCTCGCGGTCGCGGACGAACTGGTAGGTGTCGGGCTCGTACCTCTTGTTGCCCGAGAACTTCTCGCCCGAGCCGCGGAACTTCTTGGTGCCGTAGTCCTCGCCGCCGAACTGCGAGTTGTCGCGCTTGCCGCCGAAAATCCGTTCCGGGCTGGTGCGCTGGCGGTCCATCGCATGCCGCTCGCCGTCGTTCCACTTCTCCATCGACTGCCCGACGAAGCGCTCGGTCAGCTTGTCGGGCGCCCCGCCCCGCTCCCAGGTCACCGTGCGCTGCGTCTTGCACCCGGCGAGGCACGCCGAGAGGGCACAAGACACCACCGCGGCAGCGGCGAGGCCGTATCTGGGGTTCGACATCCCCGCAATTTGCGGTTTCAAGTGGGCGCTGACAAGCTCCGAGTTGGACGACCCCCGAGATGCCCACTGACCTCCGCACCGACGACTTCGACTACCCGCTGCCTGAGGAGCTGATCGCCTCGCGCCCGGGCGGCCGGCGCGACGCCTCGCGCATGATGGTGGTCGACCGCGCCGCCGGCAGCGTGCGCCCGGGGCATTTCTCCGAGTTCGCGGGGCACGTCGGCGACGGCGACCTGGTGGTGTTCAACGACACCCGGGTCGTCCCCTCGCGCTTCTTCTCCGACGACGGCGGGGTCGAGATCGTGCGCCTCGAGGAGCCGGAGCCCGGGCTGTGGAAGTGCCTGGTGCGGCCGGGGAGAAAGATGCGGCCCGGCCGGGGGGTGACGGTCGCCGGGGTCCGCGGCACGGTGGAGGCGACCCTCGACAAGGGCGAGCGGCTGCTGCGTTTCGAGGCGCCGATCGACATCGCTGAACACGGCGAGCTGGCGCTCCCGCACTACATGGGGCGCGACGCGGAAGAGGTCGACCAGGAGCGCTACCAGACCGTCTACGCGCGGCGCCCGGGGGCGATCGCCGCCCCCACCGCCGGGCTGCACTTCACCCCGGAGCTGACCGCCTCGCTACCGCACGCCTTCGTCACCCTGCACGTCGGCGTCGGCACCTTCCGCCCGGTGCGCGCCGAGCGGGTCGCCGACCACGAGATGCACTCCGAGCGCTTCGACGTCTCACCGGAGGCCGCGGCGGCGATCAACGGGGCGCGGCGCGTGATCTCGGTCGGCACCACCGTCGCGCGCGTGCTCGAACACCTGTCGTCCGGCGGGCGCCCGGTCGCCGCGGGGCCGGGCGAGACGGACATCTTCATCTACCCCGGTTTCGAGTTCCGCCGCACCGGCGCGCTGCTGACCAACTTCCACCTCCCCAAGAGCACGCTGTTCATGCTGGTGTGCGCGCTGGCGGGGACGGGGCTGATGCGCGAAGCATACGCCCGGGCGGTGGAGGAGCGGTTCCGTTTCTTCAGCTACGGGGACTGCATGCTGATCCTGTAGCGCGGCCGGGGCGGCGGGCGCAACTGCTTGGCAACCACGCCTTTCCCGGCTATAGGTGGGGTGGAAA
>JANQMB010000349.1 GCA_028280355.1 Verrucomicrobiales bacterium | reverse complement strand
GTGAGCTTCGCAAAGCGCGCCCGCTCATGCCGTCATCGTTGCTCAATAATTGCACCCGGGTCGCATGCAGTTCCTGCCAGTTGGAAGCGCAGTCCAGTTCGATGTTACGAAAATGCTCCATGCTGCCGACGGTCGGACCGGCCTCGGATGCAGTCATGGCCAGCGGCACGTGCGCGGCAATGGGCAGGTCGTGGTCGGCCGCCGCGGCAACGAGCGCGGCGAAGACTTCGGGCCGCACCGCGCTCCTCGCAGGGCTGCCGGCGATCACAGGTTTCACCGCGACACCCGCGGCGGTGAGCCCGGGCGAGGCTGCCACCCTGTCGTGGGTCGTCAGCGACGCCGACGCCCTCACCCTCGACGGCGGGCCGTTCGCGAACAGCGACGTCACAGGCCAGACGACAGCGTTCGCCGCGAACCTCACACAGACGACGATCTTCACACTGACCGCAAGCAACGCGCAGGGCAGCACCGACGCACAGGTCACCGTCGGCGTCGGCGCGCCCGGCGCCCCCCCCTTCATCAGCGAGTTCCTCGCGATCAACGACGGCGGCCTGGAGGATGGGGACGGGGACGCTTCGGACTGGATCGAGATCTTCAACCCCGACCTGGCACCCGTTTCGCTCAACGGATGGTATCTGACCGACGACCCGGCAAACCTGACCAAGTGGCAGCTCCCCGCCGTCTCGGTCCCGGGCGTGGGCTACCTCGTCGTCTTCGCGTCGGGCAAGGACCGCTCGACCGCGGGCGCCGAACTCCACACCAGTTTCAAGCTCGACGGCGACGGCGAGTACCTGGCGCTGGTCATGCCCGACGGCACGACCGTCGCGGACGCGTTCTCCCCCGCCTTCCCCCCGCAGCAGCCCCACGTCAGCCATGGCTCCCACGGCAGCCCCCCGGAACGGGGCGCGCTGTTCCCGCCGACGCCCGGCGCGCCAAACTCGGCTCTCACCGGACCGGTCGTCCGCAACCTCACCGAGAACCCGGACCCCGTTCCCGGCGACGCCGACCCGATCGTGGTGAGGGCCGAGATCTCACCCGGCACCTCGCCGGTAGTCGCCGCGACCCTCCACTACCGGGTGATGTTCGCTGGCGAAACCGCCGTCCCGATGAACGACTCCGGGGGCGGGGTCTATACGGCCACGATCCCCGCGTCGGCGTCCGCCCCGGGTGAGATGGTGCGCTGGTATGTGACGGCCGAGGACCAGGGCGGCGACGTGAGCCGCGCCCCCCTGTTCGCCGACCCGGGCGGCACCCCCGAGTACCATGGGACCGTCATCGCCGACCCCGGCATCACGACCCAACTCCCCGTGATGCACCGCTTCGTCGAAAACCCCTCGGGCACCGAAACCCGGTCCGGCACCCGCGGCGCCTTCTTCTACAACGGCGAGTTCTTCGACAACATCTTCTCGCGCGCCCGCGGCGGCACCTCGATCAACTGGCCAAAGAAGAGCTACAAGATCGACTTCAACGACGGGCACCATTTCCGCTTTCGCGACGGCGTCCCGCGCGTCGACGAGATCAACCTCAACACGACCTACACCGACAAGAGCTACGTGCGCGCCGTGCTGTCCTACGAACACCAGCGCGACGCGGGCATGCCGTCGCCCGAGGCCTTCCTCGTCCACCTTCGCCAGAACGGGGCGTTCTGGAACGTGGCGGTCCTGGTCGAGCAGCCGGACCGCGACTTCCTGAGACGCTGGGACCTCGACCCCGACGGTGCGCTCTACAAGGGGGCGATCGCGCCGACACACTACGAGCCGTCGACACCGCTTTCGCGGTGGGAGAAGAAGACCCGCCGGCACGAGGACAAGTCCGACCTGGACGCCTTCATCGACGGGATCGCGCAGACCGGGGGCGCGCTCGAGGGCTACCTCTTCGACAACGTCGACCTGCCGACACACATCAACTATATGGCGACCACCTGCATCACGCAAAATATCGACGGCAGCGATAAGAACCACTACCTCTACCGGGACTCCGACGGGAGCGGCGAGTGGACGATGCTGCCCTGGGACCTCGACCTGACTTTCGGCCCCAACGCCCTGAACACCGACGCGATCGTGTCGGGCCAGCAGTACGCCAGCCACCCTTACATCGGCGCCCGGCCATACACGCTCTCGGGGGGGAAATACAACCACTTCCTCGAGGTGATCGTCGCCGACCCCAGGACCAGGGCGATGCTCAACCGGCGTATCCGCAGCCTGATCGATAGGCACCTCTCCAGCGGCTACTTCCAGAGCCGGATCGACGAGCTGGTGGCCCAGATCGGACCCGATGTCCTCCTCGACAAGGCCACCTGGGGCGGCGATGCGCATTTCGGCACCGCCGATTTCACGTTGGAGGCCGCGGCGGACCGGATCAAAAACGAATACCTCACCCCCCGCGTCCCCTACCTGACCGTCACCGAGGGCCAGAGTGGGAGCGGGACGGTCCTAATCCCCGAGGCCACCGCCCCGGTGACCGCCCTCGTCCCGACCGGCGCCTCGCTCGGGGACACCTGGAAGCTCGCGGGTTTCGACGACTCCGGGTGGCTCAGCGGCGCCAACGCCGTCGGCTACGAGCGGGCCTTTAGCCAGAGCTATACCCCGCTGTTGGGGATCGACCTCCTCTCGCCGGCCATCCCGGCCGCCATGCGCATCGATGTCGACGGTGACAACCTCAACGAAAACAACACCTGCTACGTGCGCTACGAGTTCGACCTCGCCGACAGGTCCGCGATCGGCTTCCTCAAGCTGCGCGTCAGATACGACGACGGGTTCGTCGCCTATCTCAACGGCACCCGGGTCGCCGGTCGCAATGACCCGGCGACGCCAGCCTGGAACTCGGCGGCCACGGCCCCGCACGGCGACGGGTCGGCAGTGGTGTTCACCGACTTCGACATCACGAGCTTCAAAGGTGACCTCATCGACGGCCGGAACGTGTTGGCCGTACAGGCGATGAACGAGGGGGCGACCAGCTCCGACATGCTGTTCTCCTGCGAGCTGCTCGACGAGGCCTCGGGCGGCGGCCAGGGTGCCGGGATCCCCCCTCCGCAGCCGGCCGCCCCGGCGATCGACTTCGGCGCGGTCGAGTTCAACCCGCCCTCCGGCAACCAGGACGAGGAATACGTCGAGCTCGTCAACCCCAACGCGTTCGCCGTCGACGTCTCCGGCTGGACGCTGGCCGGCGGGATCAGCATCACTCTCAAACCCGGCACTGTCATCCCTGCCGGCGACAGCCTCTACCTCTCTCCGGACGTCTCGGCCTTTCGCGCCCGCGGGAGTTCGCCGACCGGCAGCGAGGGGCGCTTCGTGCAGGGGCCCTACAGCGGCCACCTGTCCAACTTCGGCGAGCCCCTGACCCTCTCCGACGCCGCCGGGACCCCCGTCCGCCAGACGACCACCCCGGCCGCCCCATCCGCCGCGCAACTCCACCTCGTCGTCTCAGAGCTCATGTACCACCCCGCGGGCGACCCAGGGGCGGAGTTTGTCGAGCTGTTGAACATCAGCAGCTCGACCACCCTCGACCTCGACGGTATCAGGTTCTCCGCCGGGATCGATTTCGCGTTCGCCGGCTCGGCGGTCACCAGCCTCGCCCCCGGGGCGCGCGTGTTGGTGGTGCGGGACCAGGCCGCCTTCGAGGCCGTCCATGGAACTGGTCTGCCGGTGGCGGGCGAGTTCGAGAACTCCACCCTCCTCGACAACGACGGCGAGAGGATCAAACTCGACGACGCCACCAACAGCACGATCAAGGAGTTCACCTACAACGACAAGACACCGTGGCCGGAGGCCGCCGACGGGCTGGGGCCGAGCCTGGTGCTCGTCGCCCCGGCCTCGAACCCCGACCCCGACCTCGCCGCCAGCTGGCGACCCAGCGCGCAGGCGGGCGGCAACCCCGATGCGAGCGACGCCACCACGTTCTCCGGCACCGCCGGGCTCGATGCGGACGCCAACGGGATCGACGACCTGCTCGACTACGCCCTCGGCCACCCACCCGGTGCGCACGACGGCCTGCCGGCGATCACGCTCGCAGGCGACCGGCTAACCCTCTCCTATACCCGAAACCTCGCCGCCGAGGACGTGGCGCTCGACGCGCTCTGGTCGGACGACCTGATCACATGGCAATCGCTCGGCGACAGCTTCGAGCTGACCAGTGTCAGCCAGGACGCCAACGGGCGCCAGACCCTCCAGTTCACGTGGCCCCCGGGATCCCCCACACCCGGCAACAGGTTGTTCGTCCGGTTGACCGCTATCCGATAGGGATCGCCCGGCAGCCCATACGGAGCCCCTGCGGGAGCTGCCAGAACCGGCCGATCTTGGGATCCGCGACAATCAGCCCTCCGGCGTCAGCCCGATCACCAGATCCCAACGCGCAGCGAGCTCCTCGGCCTCGCTGCCCTTCAGCGGCGCGAAGTCGATCGTGGTCAGCTCCTGCCCCTCTTTCCCGAGGCGGCGGTAGAGACCGTCCCTGGCGTTCAGGGGTTCGCCCTTGATGTAGCACTGCGAGGTTAGCATCCGCTTCCCCTTCTGGCTAACCGCGACGTGGATGTGGGGCGTGCGGCCGGGGTAGGGCACCGGTTTGACCGTGCGGAAGTAGTATCGCCCCTTCGAGTCGGTCGAGAAGCGCCCGTACCCCTGGAACTCTTTGTCGCGCCCACGGTCGCGGTCCTTCGTGTGCATATACACCCCCTTCGCGCCCACCTGCCATATCTCGACCAGGGCGTTGCGGACCGGTCCGCCGCGCACGTTCTTCACGGTGCCGGAGAGGTGGGTGACGGTCCCGATCGCCGGTGTGGTCGAGTCGCCGATCACCAGCAGGTCGTTGTCGGTGTCGAGCGGCATCTCATCGGGGTAGAACGGTCCCTCGACCTGCCTGGGGGTGCGCTGGAGGGCCTCGGCGAAGGCGCCCGGCGTCAGGAACGCCGCCGCCCCGAGGCCGACGCCGGCCATGAACTTGCGGCGGTCCCAGCGCTCGGTTCCGGAGTGGTGGGGTAGGCTCATGCGGGAAATCTACCTGGATATCGCTGAACCGGCAACGCCGTTCTCCCGCAGGGGGAAGGGCCTAGCGCTCCCCGAAACGCACGGAGGCGAGCATCTCCTCGAACGCCGGGATCTGCGCTGTGAGCAGTTCGGCGTCGCCGGCCATCTTGAAGAACCAGCGCGTGTCGCCGTGGGTGATCGAGGCGAGGTAGATGCGGGCGTATCGCTCGCCGTCGATGATTGGCTCCGGGCTCGTCTGGTCGAACATATCGAAACGTCGCCCGCCGAAAGTCGCCTGCTCGAAGAGCCCTTCAGCCCCCTCCTCCAGCGGCGTCTCGAAACCGAGGGTGGCCCGCCAGAGGTTGACGTAGGCGAGCTCCTTGCCGGCCACCTCGCCGAGCGGGGTGATCGAGATATCGACGCCCGGCCCGCCCTCGCCGCCCACCCGGTAGCTGGCGTAGCGCATCGAGCTGTTGGCGTCGTATGCTTCCCACCCCCCCGGGGGGTCGAACGCGATCTCGGATACCGCGTCGCTCTCCGCGGGAGGCGAGACGCGGCCGACCGGCTCCGAGTCGCGCGCGCAGCCGGCAGCGAGGACGAGGGTGGAGAGGGACAATAGGACGGGCGCTGGCCAAGGGGATTTCATAGGGGCTGAGAAGTGGTGGATCGCCCCGGTTGCTCTGTCAAGATGGCTTCGGGAAACCGGCGGGTCTGGGCGGCAAGATGCCGCCCCTCCTGGGGGCATCCTTGTCCATCGGAGGGGCGGCATCT
>JANQMB010000347.1 GCA_028280355.1 Verrucomicrobiales bacterium | reverse complement strand
AGATGCCGCCCCTCCTATGAATATAACGCCCCCAAGGAGGGGCGGCATCTTGCCGCCCACACCCGGCGCCCCGATCCCCCATCCAAAAAACATCCCCGCCCAATATTGAGAATGGGTCTCATTTTCATCTTGACCCTCGGATGCCGACGCCGAAAGTGGTCTTCGACAACGACGACCATCCTGTTCCCCCCCGGAGATGCCGACGCTCTGTAAGCTCAAAAAGAAGACCAGTTTCGCCAAGGACAAGATCCTGATCGAGGCCTGCGTCGCCGATCCGAAGTTCGTCTGTCGCAAGTGCTTGCGCGCGGCGAACTGCAAAAAGTTCCTCTGCAAGGCGGCCCCCGCATTCCGCGATGCCGTCTGACCCCGATCCCGATCGGGGCGACGGGCCGAACTTTCTCCTTCCAAGGGCGCCGTCCGCCCGAGACTATTCTCGGGGCGATAGGTACACGCCGTAGAAGAGCACGACACCCCATGAAGATCTCACGCTGCATCCTGGCGCTGGCCGTCGCCTCCGGGCACGACCCCACGCAGGCCGACGACGGGGAGCTGCACCTGAACGACATCCAGCTCATCGGCACGCACAACTCCTACCACCTCGCCCCCGCCCCGGCACAGCTCGCCGCCATGGGGCGGATCAAAGCGGAGTGGCGCGAGTCGCTCGACTACACCCACCGCCCGCTGACGGAACAGCTCGACCTGCTCGGCCTGCGGCACTTCGAGCTCGACGTCTACGCCGACCCGGAGGGCGGCCACTTCGCCAGCCCGCTCGGCCTCCACCTGTCGCCGGCCGAACAGGTCCGGGAGTTCCGGGGCGAGGCGAACCGCGCCGCGCTCGCCGCCCCCGGCTTCAAAGTCCTACACGTCCCGGACTTCGACTTCTGGACCACGACGCCGACCCTGATCGGTGCGCTACGGGAGATCCGGGCATGGTCGCGGGGCAACCCGGGACACCTGCCGATCCTCGTCATGCTCGAGATGAAAGACGAGCGAAAGGTGCTGTTGTCGAAGAGGCCGATCCCCTTCGACCGGGCGCAGCTCGAGGCCGTCGAGGGGGAGATCCTGCAGGTCTTCGGCCGGGACGAACTCATCACCCCGGACGCCGTCCGCGGCGGGTCGGAGACCCTGCGGGCGGCGGTGCTGGAGCGGGGCTGGCCGAAGCTGAAGGACGCCCGCGGCAAGGTCATGTTCGCGCTCGACAACGGCGGCCGCATCCGCGACGCCTACCTGGAGGGCAACCCCTCGCTGGAGGGGAGGCTGCTGTTCGCCAGCGTCGGCGAGGGCGACCCCGCCGCCGCCTGGTTCAAACTCAACGACCCCGTGCGCAGCTTCGACCGGATCCAGAGGCTGGTCCGCGCCGGTTTCCTGGTCCGCACGCGCGCCGACTCGGAGACCCGCGAGGCGCGGCGCAACGACACCCGCCGCCGCGACCGGGCGCTGGCCAGCGGCGCCCAGTTCATCAGCACCGACTTCCCCGAGAAGAAGGAGGGCGTGTCCGACTACGCGGTCCGCTTCGGCGAGGGCAAGGCCCACCGCCGCAACCCGCTGCGGTAGGGGGAGACCGACGCCACCTCGCCTGGCGGCCCCGGGGGCGCCACCTAAGCCGCTGGTGGCACCGGCGTTATGATAGAGCCTCACGCCATGCGAAAATCCCGGATGATCAGGCGCTGCCTATCCGCCCTCACCTGTGGCCTGCCCGGCCTCGCGGTCGCCGCCCCGCCGGAGCTTCTCGACGACCGCTTCGAGCTCACCCTCTTCGCCGAACAGCCGGCCGTGCGCACGCCGACCGGCTGCACGGTCGATAGCTCGGGCAGGCTGCTGGTGGCCGAGTCGCATACCCATTTCCGGCCGGAGGGCTACGAGGGGCCGGAAAAAGACCGCATCCTGGCGCTGTCCGACCTCGACGCCGACGGGAAAGCCGACAAAGTCGAGGTGTTCTGGGAGGGTGGCGAGCACGTGATGTCGATCCGAGCCGACTGGGACGAAACGGTCTACGTCGCCTCCCGCTCGGAGATCTTTTCCCTAAAGCATAGCGATGGCGATGGGAAAGCAGACAAGAAGACGCCGCTGGTCGAACTCGAGACCACTGGCAAGTACCCACACAACGGCCTCTGCGGCCTTGCCCTATGTTCCCCCGGGTACATCTACTTCGGCCTTGGCGAAAACCTTGGCCACCCTTATCAACTGATCGGGTCGGACGGCCGACGATACAGTGGGGGGGGCGAAGGCGGAAGCATCTACCTCATGCGCTTGGACGGGACGGAGATGGAACGTATTGCCACCGGTTTCTGGAACCCCTTCGGGATCACTGTCGCCGGCAACTCGCTGTTCGCCGTCGACAACGACCCGGACTCCCGCCCGCCGAACCGCCTGCTACATGTCGTCGCCAGGGGCGACTACGGGTACCAGTACCGATACGGGCGCTCTGGCAACCACCCGCTGCAAGCCTGGGACGGCGAGCTACCGGGCACCTTGCCGATGCTCGCGGGCACCGGCGAGGCAGCCTGCGCGGTCACCCCTGTCGGCGACGCACTGTGGGTCACCAGCTGGGGCCACCACCGCATCGAAAGCCACCGGCTCCGGACCGAAGGGGCGTCGTTCGCGGCGACCATGGAGACGGTGGTCCGCGGCGGCCCGGACTTCCGCCCGGTCGATCTCGCGACCGCCCCCGACGGCTCGATCTACTTCACCGACTGGGTCGACGGGAGCTACCCCGTACACGGCAAGGGCCGCGTCTGGAAGCTCACACCGAAAGAACCCGTCGAGACCGCGATCCCCCACTCCCGCAAACCGGTCGTCGGGATGGCCAACCTCGCCGCGCTCGCCGGCGACCCCGACCCGTTCGTCCGCGCTGCCACGGCGCCTTGGCTCGCTGCCACGGGCGGAGGGGGCTACCTAGCTTGGGGCGCCGCGAACCCGAAAGGGAAGGTCGCCATCCTCTCCGTCACGCGATGGCACGACCCCAAATCGGGGGAGCGGTTGCTCGAGCGCTCGCTCGCCGACCCCTCCCCCGCTGTGCGACTCGCGGCGGTCCGCTGGATCGCCGACGAGAAACGGGTCGAGTTCGCGGACGAGATCCGGAACCTGCTCGCCATCTCATTGCATCACCCACGGCTGTTCGGAGCCGCGGCAGCCACCCTCAAACGCCTGGGTGCGGAGGTGCCGGCCGTAGATCGCGAATCGCTGCTGCTCGAGGTCGTCGAGGACAGTGAGCGCCCGGCCGACGAGCGCGCCGCCGCGCTGCGCAGCATCCCGCCCGACAGCAAGAAGCTACCCATCGCCACCTTCGAAGCCCTCATCGCCACAGAGAACCCGCCCCTGCAGGAGGCCGCCGTCTGGCACCTGAGCCAGCGGACACGAAAGGATGCGCCGGCGGCGCTGGCGAAAGCTGCCGCCGACCCGGATATCGGATCAGAGACCCGTCGGGACGCGGAGCTCCACCTCCCTCCCCCACCCGATCGGGCGATCGATCACCGCGGGCTCACCCTGGAAGAGTGGGCCGGGGAGATCGCCCTGCACCCCGGCGACCCGCGCGCGGGTCGCCGCGTGTTCTTCTCCGAACATCTCGGCGCCTGTGCCCGCTGTCATACCCACGGTGGTTACGGTCGCCGGGCCGGCCCCGACCTCACCGCGATCGGCAGACGCGAGACCACGGCCGCACTGCTGACGTCGATCCTCGAGCCAGGCAGGGAGGTCGCCCCGCGCTACCGGGCCTGGATGCTCGAGCGCTGGGACGGCCAGCTCGACCTTGGCCTCCCCGTCGAGACGACAGGCCGGCACGGAGGCGGAGCACAGACCTTCATGGGCACCGACGGTCAGCTTTTCGAGATCCCCCTCGCCGACCTCAAGGCCAGGCACCCGTGGGTCACCTCGCTCATGCCGGCCAAGCTCGATCGCCGCCTGACCATCCAGGAAATGCGCGACCTGATCGCCTTCCTCGGCACCGGCGAAAGGTAGCCACCTCACCCGCATCCGCAAACCCGATACCAGCCCGCCCCCCTCGCGGCGAGGCCGGGGCGTGCTTTTCAATACGCGATCGGCGACCGCGCCGTGGTCAATCTCCGCAGCCGTAGAGTTCGAACTCGTCGACGACAAAATCCGCTGCCGTCAGCACATGCTCCTCTTCCGGAGCCCCTCCCTTTTGTGCCCTTTCGTCCCACTCACAGGCCAGAAAACGATGATGGACCGGCTGTTCATGCTCGATACTAATCATGGTGATCCCCCTTTGGACCGCCGCCGCCAGGCCGGCGATCAACGTTCATACTCATCAAACCACTTTGATTAGCTTAGATCAATAAAAAACTGGAAAACATTAATTTTACTGGCTTTAGTGGCTTTGGGGAGCCTCCGGAGGTCTTCCAGATCGCCCGCAGGGGGTAGAGGTAGCGACGAGCGTAAGCGAGTCGACGGAGGCCGGCATCCACTCGGGAGCCAGCACCCACTTGGGGACCGCCATCCCACTCGCTCACGCTCGTGGCTACAGAACGTGCCTTTTGCCGGAGCTAATCAGCCTCCGGCCGCAGGGTGACCCAGGTCGCCCCCCATCCCCCCGAGGTCTCGTCACCGAGCCGGTATCCGCTCACCACCTCGGGCATCTGGTCGAGCAGCCGATGGACGCCTTCACGCAACGTCCCGGTGCCCTTGCCGTGGATCACCCGCACGCGTAGGAGCCCCCGCTCGCGACAGACGCGGAAATACTCTGGCAACAGGGAGCTGATCTCGGCGGGCCGGAAGGTGTGCAGGTCGAGCTCCGAGGTGATCGGGTGCTCCACCGGCTGCTCCCCCTCGCTCATCGCGCGCGGATCAACGCCTCCACCTCCCCCGGGTCGGGGAAACGCCCGGTCTCCGCTTTCGAGTAGATGGGCTCGCCGTCCGCGGTGACCTCGAACACGCCGCCGCTGCCTTCGACGAGCTCCACGTCGACACCATCAACCCCGCGCTGGATCGCGTCCGCCAAACTGGCGGCCTGGGGATGGTAGTTTCATTGGCCTCAATACTGGATCGCAATCTTCATCGTCCCCGACCCTCTCCCATCCGTGGCGACCAGGACAGAAAAATCTTCCGGCGGGAGTACCCTCTGCGGTAGGATGGCGTCCCGCGCCCCGCGCCGATCCCAGAACCCACCGACCGACATGAAAGCCCTCGCCGCCGCCCTCATCGCCACCACCATCCTGCCCGCCACCGCCACACCGGACGAGAAGAAGGCGCGGCGCCAACCGGCCCCGAAGGCCGATCGGGGAAGCGACATCCACGCCGAGGTGAAGGCCCTCGAGGCGAGCGTCAAAGAGCTGCGCAAGCTCCTTGGTGGCAAGGAGTTCGACCTCCGCAAACACCTTGCGAAGACCGCCGCGCTGGAGAAAGCGCTGGCCGAGTCCAAACAGGCTTCAGCGGCAGCGGCGAAGAGATCCCAGGAGCTCGCCCGGTCGCTGGCGGAGATGGAGGGGGCCTTGCGGAAGGCGACGGCGGCCAAGGCGGAGGTCGAGAAGGCCCTGGCCGCCACCAGGTCGGAGCGTGCGGCGCTGGTCGAGAAGCTCGCCACCACGCAGAGAACCGTCGAGGTCGAGGCCGCAGCCGCCGCCCAGCGGGCGACCGCTGAGAGAGCGGCCGTGGAGGACGCGATGGAGAAGCTTCAGAAGAAGTACGAGATGGCCCGCCGCGTCACCACCAAGACGCTCGCCGAAGCGGCCGCCAGGGAGAGGAAGGACACCGAGGCCATCGTCTCCATCCGGCAGGAAAACGCGGCGCTCCGGGACGACTGCGCGCAGGCGCTAGAGGCGATGGTCGGCCTCCGCAAGCAGATCGAGGCGCTCAACCGCGAACTCGCCGGAAAGGGAGGACGCCCCCCTGGGAAGAAGTAGGGTCGACGCGCTGACCCGATGCCCTACGACGAACATCTCGAGGAGCGGCTCGACCGCATCCTCTCCCGCCAGGCGGGGGTCGCCACCAAGAAGATGTTCGGCGGCCTCTGCTACCTGCTGGATGGCAACATGATGTGCGGCATCGTCGGCGAGACGCTGATGCTGCGGCTCGGTGAAGAGGGCGCCGCCGCCGCGCTGGGGGAGGAACACGCCCGCCCGATGGACTTCACCGGCAGGCCGATGAAGACGATGGTCTACATCGACCCGGAGGGCATCGAGAGCGACGCCGACCTGGAAGGTTGGGTGACGCGGGCGATCGGCTTCGCGAAGTCGCTACCCGCGAAATAGAGCATCCTAAATCGGGTCGGTTTCCAGGCGCCCCCCGACGCGACGCCTAGGGCATGTTGACGCAAGTGGCGGGAGAAGAGGTGGAGGGGTGGACGGGGGATCTTCCAGAGCGGTCTAATTCGACTTGCAGCCGCAAAAAGGCACAAGATTCGCAAAGTTTTTGTGGTTTTTTGCGCATCTTTGCGGCCACAGAAAAACGCAATCCGCGCCAGTCTGCTCATCGGAACCACGGGGTTTGCCCCTCGAGGCGGTAACGGTGCCGCCCACGCTCGTCGCTACTCTACCCCCCGCTATCGACGCCGCCCCGCGTCCACTCCCCGTCGACCAGCCGCATCAGGCCGAGCGGGTTGGCGTCCTTGAGGGCGTCCGGGAGCAGCGCATCGGGAGTGTTCTGATAGCTGACCGGCCTCCCCCAACGGGCGATGCCGGCGGTCCCGATGCTGGTGTGCTGCGCGTCGGTGGTGGCGGGGTAGGGGCCGCCGTGGTGCACCGAGTCGCACACCTCGATGCCGGTCGGGAAGCCGTTGACGCAGACCCTGCCGGAGAAGCCGGCCAGGGCCTCCATCAGCCCGGCGGCGCCGGCGAGCTCCCCCTCGGCGCAGTGGACCGAGGCGCCGAGCTGGCCGTCGAAGCCGCGCGCGGCGTCGGCGTAGCAACCGGCGTCCGGGCAGACGACGAGCAGGGTCGAGGGGCCGAACACCTCCTCGGCGAAGACCCCGCGGCTGCGCTCGAAGTCCTCTAACGAAATTTTGGCAACCACCGGCGCCGCCCCGACCTCGGCGGCGTCGAGCGAGCCCTCGCCGAGCAGCTCGAGCCCGGCGACCTCCCGCCACCCGTCGATGCCGGAGCGGAACGCCGAGGCGATGCCCCGGTTGAGCAGCGGCGCCCCGCGGGAGCCGGCGACTAGCTCCAGGTAGCGCGCGGCCATCTCCTCCAGCGCAGCGCCCCGCGGCACGAAGACGATGCTCGGGCAGGTGCAGAACTGGCCGTTGCCCATGGTCACCGAGGCGAACAGGCCGTCGGCGAAGGCCGCCGGGCCGGCGTCGAGCTTGCCCGGCAGGACGAACTGCGGGTTGACGCTGCCCATCTCGGCGTAGACGGGGACGGGGACCGGGCGCCGCGCGGCGATGTCGAAGAGGGCCCGGCCACCGCGCAGCGAGCCGGTGAAGGCCACGGCGCGGGTCTCCGGGTGCTCGACCAGCAGGCGCCCGGTGTCCTCCCCGGCACCCTGCAGCATGGAGAAGGTGCCTGCGGGGAAGCCCGCCGCCTCGACCCCGCGCCGGACGGCGCGCGCCACCAGCTCCGAGGAACCGGGGTGCGAGGGGTGGCCCTTGGTGACGATCGGGCAACCGGCGGCAAGGGCCGAGGCCGGGTCGCCACCGGCCACCGAGATGGCGAGCGGGAAGTTGCTGGCGCCGAAGATCACCACCGGTCCGACCGGCACCGACATCCGCCGCAGGTCGGGCTTCGCCAAGGGCTGGCGGTCGGGGATCGCGGTGTCGATGCGAGCGCCGACCCAGCTCCCCTCGGCGGCGACCTGCCCAAAAGTGCGCAGCTGCATCAGGGTACGCGCGAACTCGCCATCGAGGCGCGCCCCCGGGTACCCGGTCTCGAGCCCGACCCGTTCTTTGATCGCGCCGGCGTCGGCCTCCATCTCCGCGGCGATCGCCTCGAGCAATGCCTGGCGCTGCGGACCGGTCGAGGCGCGCAGGAACCCCGCGGCCTCCGCCGCCAACCGCAAGGCCGCGTCGACCTCGGCCGCGGTCGCCTCGTGGAAAGGCGGGTCGAGCGCCTCGCCGGTGACGGGGTTGAGGGCGCGGAAGGTCTCCGCGCCCGCGGCCGATTCGCTATCTCCGATGAGTTGGCTTCCTGTCATGGTTCTACTGGACGTCTTTCACTCCACCCTGTTCTCCAGGGTTCCGGCACCGTCGACGGTGATCGTGATCGTGTCCCCCGAGGCGAGGGTGAAATCGGGCCCGGGCACCACCCCGGTGCCGGTCATCAGCAGAGCCCCGTGGGGGAACTCGTTGTCGCGGAACAGGAAGCCCGCCAGCTCGTCGAAGCCGCGTTTGATCTGCGCCACCCCGGTCTCGCCGCGGAACACGGTGTCGGCGCCGCGCCGGACGGCGACCGCGATCTTCGCCTCCGGCGCCGGCGGGTCGCCCACCACCAGGCAGGGGCCGAGCGCACAGGAGCCGCGGTACACCTTCGCCTGCGGCAGGTAGAGCGGGTTCTCGCCCTCGATCGAGCGCGAGCTCATGTCGTTGCCAGCGGTGTATCCGAACACCTTGCCGGCCGCGCTGACCGCCAGGGTCAGCTCCGGTTCCGGCACATCCCAGCTCGAATCGGAGCGGATACACACCTGGTCGAGGTGCCCCCGGCAGCGCGCTGGCGTCGCCTTGAAAAACAGTTCCGGCCGCTCCGCCTCGTAGACCAGGTCGTAAAAACGGTCGCCGCCCGCCGCCTCGCTCTCCTCCATCCGGGCGGCCCGGCTGCGGTAGTAGGTGACCCCGGCCGCCCAGACCTCCTGCGACCCGAGCGGCGCCGCCAGGGCGCCCTCAGGGTGCCCCCCCGGCGCGCCGGCCGCGAACTGCCCCCCCGCGTATCCAGCCGGGTCCGCTGCGGTGAACAGCACGTCGAAATCGAAATCCGGCGCGGAGACGTATCGGCCACCGTTTTCGATCGTGCAGCCCGCCGCGGATCGGTAGACACGGAACATCGCGGGCGCAGTGTAGCGGCCGGCCGCGCTTTGGCAAACCCCGCAAAGGGGCGCCGCTCGCCTTATATTGTTCGTTTGAACAGTCTTCTATCTGAGGTTACTTTCCCCGGTGATCGACTCCCACGGACGCGGCAGCGGGGAATGCCCACCGAACCCCTTCGAGCGGCTGCACCTCGAGGACGACCTGGACGCGCTCGAGGACCTGCGCCGCTCCGACCCCGACTGGAGGCCGCCCTCGCCGGGCACCCAGTTCTTCCGCGACGACTCGCGGTCGATCATCTCGAGGAACGACAGCCCGGACATCCCCTTCGACTACTCGCTCAACCCCTACCGGGGCTGCGAGCACGGCTGCGCCTACTGTTACGCGCGGCGCACCCACGAGTACCTCGGCTGGAACGCCGGCATCGACTTCGAGAGCAAGATCCTGGTCAAGGAGGGCGCCGCCGAGCTGCTGCGCGACGAGCTCCTCCGCATGCGCGAGCCCCCCGGGAAACTCAACTGTTCGGGCGTCACCGACCCCTATCAACCAGTCGAGCGAAAACTGCAGATCACCCGCTCCTGCCTGGCGGTGCTGGCGGAGATGCGCCAGGCGGTGACGATCGTCACCAAGAACCACCTCGTCACCCGCGACATCGACCACCTCGCGGAGCTGGCCGGGCACGGCGCGGCCGCTGTCGCCCTCAGCATCACCTCGCTCGACCACGAGCTCGCCGCCGCCCTGGAGCCGCGCGCCTCCTCGCCCCGCATGCGGCTCGAAGCCGTGCGGAAGCTCAACGCGGCGGGGGTGCCCGCGGGGGTCATGCTGGCGCCGGTGATCCCTGCCCTCAACGACCACGAGATCCCGGCCATCCTCGAGGCCGCGGCGGCCGCCGGGGCGCGCTTCGTCGGATACACCACCCTGCGCCTGCCGGGCAACGTCGCCCCGGTGTTCGAGGCCTGGCTGCGCGACAGGGCACCGCCGGGCAAGGCGGAGGCGGTCCTCGGCCGCACCCGCTCGCTGCGCGGGGGCAAGCTAAACGCGAACCGCTTCGGCGACCGATTCAAGGGACACGGCGCCCACGCCGAGAACATCCGCGCCATGATCCGCGCCGGCATCCGCAAGCACGGGCTCGACCGGCACGTCCCGGAGCTCTCCAACGCCGCATTCCGTAGGGTTTCCCGGCACCAGCCGGAGCTCTTTTGACTGCCCCGCGGGCCTTGTCGGAGCCGCCATCTTGTGGCACCCTCACGGTCCCACAAGGAAATGGCACCGCCCGTCAACAGAGCCGGCCTCAGCCCGGTCACCACCGCCTCGTTGCTGGCCCTGCTGACCTTGTGCTACTCGGGCTGCCGCCATGGGGACTTGGGGGGGGAGGACCCTGCGGGGCGGTACGGGGTGCCCAGGCAGCATTTCGAGTACTGTGAGCTGGAGCCGGTACAGCAGGAGGTCGACCCCACCGGCGGCCTGTCGGCGCTCACCGCGATGATCCGATACTGGGACGGCGAGGCCGACGAGGCACAGCTGGCCCAGAAATACCCCACCAAGACCCCGGAGGCCGGATACAGCATCCGCAGGCTGCGGCGCATCGCCATCGCCGAGGGCATCATGGCCTTCGCCCTCACCATGAAGGAGAAGCCGCTCGACCAGCTCTCCGAGCAGCTGACCAACGGCCGGCCGGTGATCGTCAACATCGAGCTCGACCCCGGCGGCTACCCCGGCCTCGTGCCCCCTGTCGAAAACGCCGAAGACGCGCCGACCAGGCGATACGTGGTCGTCTTCGGACAGAGCCACGACCAGTTCCTCGTCCTCGACACCGCGGTCGGAGTGTTGCGCATGGCGAAGGAGGATTTCGAGACGATGTGGGCGAAGGGCAAACACGCCGCGCTGATCTGTTCCGCCAACTGAAGCCAGCCCCACCGCCGGTCTGGATCGCGGCCGCTACGGCACCTCCACCGCACGCCGCACCACCCCCTCGTCGCCGAGGTGTACGTGGCAGAGGTCGCCGACCTCGCCGCCCTCGGACAGGTCGAAGCTCACCCACCCGGCGTGCTTCTCTGGCTGCTCCGAGGCCATGCCCGCCGGGCCGCAGTTGAGGCAGAGCGTGTCTGGCGTCCGCGCGTCGCGCAGCGCCCAGCGGATGTGCTTGTGGCCGTGCAGGTAGACCGCCGGGCGGTGGCGCGCGACCAGCTCGGCCAGCGCCTCGTCGCGCAGCAGCTTGTGATCCCAGGCCGCCTCGACCTCGGGCGGGTAGACATAGGGGAAGTGCCCCACCAGGACGACCGCACCCCCGCCGCCGAGGCGGCCGAGCTCGGCATCCAGCTCGGCTTCCAAGCCCTCGTCGAATAGGCCGTTCGAACGCACCTTGAAAGGGCGCGAGGCGTCGAAACCGACCACCGAAAGGCTGTCCGCGACCTGCCGGGCCACCACCCTTTTCCCCTCCGGGAGGGCGCCCTGGGGGAAATACTTCTCATACCGTCGCGAGCGCACGCTGCGCGGGGTGTAGCGGTCGTGGTTGCCCGGGATCACGAACAGGCGCTCGCCCCATTTCTCGAACAGCGGCGCGAGGGCCTCGGCGGCATCGCGGAACTCGGCGTCGAGCGACATCGTGCTCAGGTCGCCCGAGAACACCACCAGGTCGGCCTCCTCCTCGGCGATCTGCCGCGCCGCCTTCCAGGCCAGGTGCGGCGGGAACCGGTAGCGCCGGCGCAGCGCCAGGTTGGCCAGGCCGAGGACGCGCTTCGGGTAGTAGAGGTCCCAGTCGGGCTGCAGGCGCCAGAAGTGGATGTCACCGAAATGGAGGATGCGCATGGCGGATAACCGGGGCTCCCCGGGCGGCGGGCGGATCTCTCAGCCTCCCCCCGGGGGCGACGAAGGGTCCGCCAGATCTCCTGAAGATTCAAGGCGGGCGTTCCCCGGACTCAAAGGGTGGGGCGCGATCACGCAACGCGACGACAATCCGGCCGAATGCGACCTTGGCGTCCCCGGCAGGAATCGAACCTGCATCTAAGGTTTAGGAAACCCTTGTTCTATCCGTTGAACTACGGGGACGGCGCCCCAACCAATACACAGCCCCGCAGCCCATTCAATGAGGGTTTCCGTGGCCTGCGCCGCCGCGAAGCGGCTCCCTTTTTATCGCGGAGCGAAGCCGCAGAGCCGGGCGTAGCGAGGCTAAACCCTTGTTCTATCCGTTGAACTACGGGGACGGCGCCCCAACCAATACACGGCCCCGCAACCCGTTCAATGAGGGTTTCCGTGGCCTGGTACCGCCGGTCGGGGGCTCGGCCCGGAACGGCGAGCGGACACCGGCACAAAAGCCTTTGTCCGCCGCGGCGACCTGCGCTATCCATGCCGCTCCGATCCCCATCGCCCCGACCGACCACCTTGCTCGAGTATCTCAAGATCTGCCGTATCGACCACTGGCTGAAGAACATCTTCATCGTCTTCGGCCACGCCGTGGCGCTGGTGCTCTACTACGGGCTCGAACCGCCCGGCGACTTCGTCCCCAACGCGCTCCTGTCGCTGCTGCCGGTCTGCCTGGTCGCCTCTGCCTACTACATCCTCAACGAGATCCTCGACGCGCCCTTCGACGCCCTGCACCCTACCAAGAAGCTGCGCGGCATCCCGGCGGGCAAGGTGAAGGTCCCCGTCCTGTGGGGTATCATGGTGGGGCTACTGGTCGCCGGCTTCGGCCTGGCGTGGTGGCTGTTCCCGAACCACCTCTACTTCGCCTGCCTGGCGGTGTTGATGTGCTTCGCGCTGCTCTACAACGTGCCGCCCGTGCGGCTGAAGGACAAGGCCTTCCTCGACGTCATCTCCGAGTCGATCAACAACCCCCTGCGCCTGCTACTGGGGTGGTACGCGGTGATCCCCGCGGACGAGTCCGCCGCGCCGCCGCTGTCGATCATCATGGCGTGGTGGCTGTTCGGCGCCCTGCTCATGACCGGCAAACGCTACTCGGAGTTCCGCTTCATCGGCGACGACTCCCTGTCCGGGAAATACCGCAAGAGCTTCCGGGTCTACAACGAGGGGCGGCTGATCATGGCGATGATCTGCTACGCCTGCATGTTCTGCTTCTGCACCGGCATCGCGATGGCGGTCTACGAGCCGCTGCGCAACCTGGTGATCGTCTTCCCGATGATCATGCTGGCGATCCTCGCCTACTTCCGGCACGCGATGAAGGAGGAGTCGGCGCGGCTGGAGCCGGAGCAGTTGCTGCGCAACCCCTGGATCATCTCCACCACCGCCCTCACCGCCGCCCTCGCCCTCTGGCTGCTCTACGCCTGGAAGCACAGCTGGTTCGACGTCAAGGAGGCCTACCACCTGATGATGCCGGGCTGGGAGCGGATCGTGCGCTAAACCCCGGCGGCCATCGCCGGGACCGATGGCCGACATGATGATTTTCGATTCGCCCGGCGCCACCAGGGGCGACAGGGTTGGCCGATGTCCACGGTTCCCAAAGGCAGGATCTGGCTGGCGCTCGGCGTCGCCCTGGTCGTCCCGTCGCTGTCGGCGATGGCCTACTTCGTCTGGCTGAAGGACGCGGCCTCCGCCCAACCCACCTACGCCGCCACCAAGGTCTTCCTGCTCGCCTGGCCGCTGCTCGCCACCCTCTTGTTGTTCCGCCGGCCGCTCCGCCCGGCGCCCGCCCCCCTCGAGCGGCACCTGCGCGCCGTCCCCCTGGGGCTGGCCATCGGGCTGCCGATCGCCGGGGTCATGGCGCTGTGGATGGCGACGCCCCTGGCGACCGTCATCGACGCCGGGGCGGTGGCGGTGCGGGAGAAGGTGATCGCCCTGGGCTTCCTGGAGTCCTTCATCCCCTTCGCGCTCTACGTGACCTTCGTCCACTCGCTGCTGGAGGAGTACTACTGGCGCTGGTTCGTCTACGGCAACCTGCGCGACCTTGTCCCCCGGCCGGCCGCCCACGCGATCGCCGCCGTCGGGTTCTCGCTGCACCACATCGTCGTCACCGCCCAGTTCTTCCCGCTCGGCTGGGCGCTGTTCTTCAGCGCCTGCGTCGGCGTCGGCGGCCTGATCTGGAGCGTCCTCTACCAGCGGCAGGGGACCCTCGCCGGCGCATGGGCGAGCCACGCGGTGGTCGACGCGGCGCTGATGATTTTGGGCTACCATCTGCTGACGAGCTAGCCGTTGACTTCCCGCCCGGCCGTGGTCGTTTAGCCGGTGTCCCGCCACGGACCGCCGGGGGGCATGTGGCGGTCACCCTCCGGCGGCGCGCCCGCGATCGGTAGAGGGGCGCCCCCCGCCGCACCGACAATGGGACCGACCAACGAGACGACCCGCAAGACCTTCCGCCTCGAGCTGTGGCGGGCGGTCCCGGTGGGGATGCTGGAATACATGATCGTGCCCTTCGCGGGCCTGGTGGCGTTGAACTACTACGACGCCAGCGATGCGCAGAAGGCGTTCCTGCTGGCGGTCTCGCAGGCGGGGCTGATCGCCAGCCTGGCGGTCGTGCCGCTGGTGCGGAGGCTCGGCTGGCCGATCACCCGTGCGGCCGCGGCCTTCGGCCTCTCCGGCGCCGCCAGCATCGCCTTCGCCGCCACCTTCGCCGACTCGCTGGCCTGTTACATGGCCGGCCTGAGCGTCGCCTTCTTCACTTTCACGTTGCCGCTGCCGCTGATGACGCAGATCTACCAGAACAACTACCCGAGCCAGCGCCGCGGGAAGATCTTCGCCGCCACCACGATGTTCCGCGGCGTCACCGCGGTGGCCTTCGCATCGTTCGCCGGCTGGTGGCTCGACCTCGGCGAGGAGAACTTCCGGACGCTGCTGTGGGTCTTCGCCGCCGCCGGGGCATGGGCGGCCCTGCTGACGCTGCGCATCCCGACGGCGCCGGTGGCGGCGGGCAGCACCAACCCGTTCACGGCGTTCCGCTGGCTGCGCAGCGACAAGAAGTTCCGCGTCCTCATCGTGTCCTGGATGCTGATGGGGCTGGGCAACCTCACCGCGCTGAAGCTCTGGACCGAGTATTTCGCCAACGCGAAATACGGCAACGGCTTCAGCGCGCTACAGGTCACCCTGCTGACCTTCGTGATCCCGAGCACCGTCAAACTCCTCTTCACCTACCCTTGGGGCTGGCTGTTCGACCGCCTGAACTTCTACATGCTGCGCATCATCTTGAACTTCCTGTTTTCGGCGGCGGTGCTGGTGGTGTTCTACGGCGACGGATTCTGGGTGATGGCTATCGGCACGGGCCTGCAGGGCTTCGCCTTCGCGGGCGGAAACATCGCCTGGTCGCTGTGGGTGACCAAGGTCGCCCCCGCGGAACACGTAGCGGAGTACATGTCGGTGCACTCCTTCATGACCGGCTTGCGCGGGGCCGCCGCGCCGGCGGTCGGTTTCGCCCTGCTCCACCAGTTCGGCAACGGCGTCGCCCTGTTCAGCGCCGGCATGATGCTGCTCGCCAGCCTGGTGATCCTCCCGGAGGTGCGCCTGGGGCGCGCACGCCGCAGAGGCTCGGTGATCGCACCGCGCGACCCGTCCGGGTAGCCGGTGCACCGCGATCACCCCGCGTCGTGCCCTCCGGATGCCGCCAGTGAACCGCCGCCCGCCGAGCCAGCTGTCGGGTTCGAACCGACGACCTACTGATTACAAATCAGTTGCTCTACCAACTGAGCTAAGCTGGCCTTGGCGGCGCCCCTGCGGGCGGGGGTGGGAAGATAGTGGCGATCGGCGCGCCCGCAAGGGTGAGCTGGGGCAGGCGGGCGCCCAACGACAACGCTACCGGCCCGCCTTCCGCCGATACGCCCGCACGTAGTCCACCGCGATGTGCTTCGGCAGCTCCTCGCTGTCGATATCGCCCGCCCACTTCGCCGCCTCGATCGAGACCTTCAGATACGCCGGCACCCGCATGACCCCGCCGGCGGAACTGCGCCAGGTCTCCTCCCCGTCGATGTAGAAAACATACCCCCCCTCGTCCCAGAGGACGCCATAGGTGTGGTACCCTTCGTATAGCTCCGGCCGCCCCTTCAGCACGATGCCCTCCTTCTCGTGCTCCTCGCCATACCCGCCCCAGTGCAGCGCGTGGTGGACGTTGCCGTTCTCGGCGTAGATCGACTCGAACACGTCGATCTCCGTCCCCTCCCTGCCCCTGTCCTTCCCCACCGGGACCCCGCCGACCGGCATCATCCAGAAGGCCGCCCAGCCACCGCGGATCACCGGAACCTTACAGCGGATCTCGAAGTAGCCGAACTTCTGGGAGAACAGCCCCTCCGTCCGCAGCGCCCCGGAGCGTATCCCCTCATCCGTCCTGCGGATGCGCACGATGAGTTTCCCGTCGCCGTCCACGTAGGCGTCCTCGTGGCTCCAACGGCCCCCGCCACCCTGCCGCACCCACTCCGGACAGTGCCTCCACTTCGTCGCGTCGATCTCCCCGCCCGAAAACCCATCCTCCCACACCAGCTCCCAACCGTCCCCGAGGTGCCCCGGGACGTCCCCGTCGCCAGACGCCCCCCCATCGCCACGCCCCCCGACGTCGCCGCGCGCAAAGAGACAGAGAGCCGCCAGGCAGGCGCCCAGGCCGAGCCCCCTGACCCGGCGCACCGACGGTTGGTATGTCATGTTCATCGAAACCACCCTACATCGCGCTAGGCGTCCATCAATGCCCCCAGATGCGCCCGCACGGCGCTGGCGAGGCCGCCGGTGTTGTAGCCCCCCTCCAACACAGACACCAGCCGGCCGTCGGCGTACTTGTGGGCGACCTCGAGCAGCATCTCGGTGAGCTCCACGAACTGCGGGTCGGTCAAGGTGAAGTCGCCAAGCGGGTCGCCCAGCCGGGAGTCGAAGCCCGCCGAGACCAGCACGAGATCCGGCTTGAAGTCGCCCATCGCCTTCCTGAAACGCTCGCGGAACACCGGGCCGATCTCCGCGAACCCGGAGCCGGCGGCGAAGGGCGCGTTGAGGGTCGTCCCCTCGCCCTCGCCCTCCCCGGTCTCGCCGGCGGCGCCCGTCCCGGGATACCACGGCGACTGGTGGGTGCTGAAGAAAAACACCGAACCGTCCCCGTAGAAGATGTCCTGGGTGCCGTTGCCGTGGTGGACGTCCCAATCGACGATCGCCACCCGGTCGGCGCCGAGCTTCGCCTGCGCGTGCCGGGCGGCGACGGCGACGTTGTTGAAAATGCAGAAGCCCATGCCGCGGTCGGCGGTGGCGTGGTGGCCGGGCGGGCGAACCGCACAGAATGCGTTGTCGGCCTTGCCGGAGAACACCTTCTCCACCGCCGACACCACCGAGCCCGCCGCGCGCATGGCCACCTCGAGCGAGGCCTCGCAGACGTGGGTGTCGCCGGTGCTCAATAGGTGCGACCCGCCGGCGATGTCCGCGCGCACGGTATCGACATACTCCTCGCTATGACACGCCAGCAGCTCCGCCTCGAGGGCGGCGCGGGGCTCGAGGGCCAGGCATCTCTCCGGCAGCCCGGCGCCCTCCAGCACCTCGGTGATCGCGGTGTATCGGGCGACCGACTCAGGGTGCCCGGCGCCGGGGTCGTGCTTGCGGAAGATCGGGTCGAGCAGCAGGGCAGTCTTGGCCATCGCGCCGCTAGAATACCCCCCAGGCGCGCCCCAGACCAGCCACAATGGCCCCCCCGAATCGCTTGCGCCCCAGAGGCTTCCCCTGGATAGTGCGAGCCCTTTTACTCCATACCCGTGGACGGATCTCCCAAACAGCTACGCATCGGCCTCGCCGGACTCGGCAACGTCGGCGCCGGGGTGTTCAAGAACCTGCTCAAGAACGCGGAGCTGCTGCACGAGCGGACCGGCGCCGAGCTGCGGGTGGTCAGGGTCGCGGTCCGCGACCCCGACCGCAAACGCGACGTCGACGTCCCCGCCGAGATCCTCACCACGAGCTGGCGCGAGCTGGTCGACGACCCGGAGGTCGACGTGGTGGTCGAGCTGATCGGCGGCGTCGACGACGCCTTCGAGCTGATCAGCTCCGCCCTGCGCGCCGGCAAGGCGGTAGTCACCGGCAACAAGGCGGTGCTCGCCGAGCGGGGCAAGGAGCTGGTGCAGCTCTCCGAGGAGCAGAACGCGCCGCTCTACTGCGAGGCCGCGGTGGCCGGCGGGATCCCGATCATCAAGGCGGTCAAGGAGGCGCTGGTCGGCAACCACATCGACTCGATCTACGGCATCATCAACGGGACCTCGAACTACATCCTGACGCGCATGACGGCCGAGGGCATCGCCTTCGAGGAGGCCCTGGCCGAGGCGCAGGAGAAGGGGTACGCGGAGGCCGACCCGGCGCTCGACGTCAACGGCTGGGACGCGGGGCACAAGGCGATCATCCTCGCCTGGCTCTCCTACGGCCGCTGGCTGCATCCGGACGAGGTCTCGGTGACCGGCATCGAGGACGTCTCGCTCACCGACGTCGCCTTCGCCATCAGCCTGGGCTACGAGATCAAGCTACTCGGAGTCGTGCGCAAGGCGCCCGGCAACGAGCGCATCGAAGTGCGGGTGGCGCCCTCCCTGATCCCGCGCGACCACATCCTCTCCTCGGTCGACGGGGTCTTCAACGCCGTCGCCGTGCGCGGCGACGTGGTGGGCGAGACGCTGTTCTACGGCAGCGGCGCCGGACAGGACGCGACCTCCAGCGCGGTGATCAGCGACCTCGCGGACGCCGCGGAGAACCTGATCAACGGGGTCGGCTGCACCGGGTTCGTCCCACACGGCGACTTCGGCCAGGCGCTGCCGCTGGCGGACACCGTCTCCGGATACTACCTGCGGCTGGGCGTCGCCGACCAACCCGGGGTGCTGGCGCAGATCGCCAACATCACCGGCCGCCACGGCATCGGCATCCTCTCCGTGGTGCAGCCCGAGCCGGAGGCGCCGGCCGCGCACATCCCGCTCGTCCTCCTGCTCCACGACGCCAGCCAGGGGACGGTCGACGCCGCGCTGGCCGAAATCCTCGACCTCGGGGCGGTACAGGCCGACCACGCCCTGCTGAGGGTCGAGTCATTGAAGAGCTAGACCTCGCCCGATGCGGTTCCTATCGACAAGGGGCACCGCCCCTCCCCTGGGCTTCGCCGACGCCTTCGCCTCGGGCCTGGCGCCGGACGGCGGGCTCTACGTGCCCGAGTCGCTGCCGGACGTCCGCCCGCTGCTCGACGGGGGTGCGGCCGCCTACCCCGAGCTTGCCGCCGGGTTCCTGAAGAACTTCGACACCGACCACACGGGGGAGCAGGTCGACGACCTGGCGGCCGCCTCCTACGCGGGCTTCCCCGACCCCGACGACGCGGCGCCGCTCGTCCAGCTCGACGACAACACCTTCGTGCTCGAGCTGTTCCACGGCCCGACCCTCGCCTTCAAAGATTTCGGCCTGCAGCTGGTCGGCAACCTGTTCGCGGACCAGATCGCCCGCACCGGGGAGCCGATCAACGTGCTCGGGGCGACCTCCGGCGACACCGGCTCGGCCGCCATCCACGGCCTCGCGGACAAGGCGGGCGCGCGCGTCTTCATCCTCTATCCGCAGGGCCGCATCTCGGAGCTCCAGGAGCGGCAGATGACGTGCAGCGGGGCGGACAACATCTACCCGGTCGCCATCGAGGGCTCGTTCGACGACGCCCAGCGTATCGTCAAGGAGCTGTTCGGCGACCTCGAGTTCAAGGCGGCGGCCCGCCTCTCGGCGGTCAACTCGATCAACCTCGCCCGCGTGCTCGCACAATCGGTCTACTACCTCCACGCGGTCAACCGGCTCCCGGGCGACAAGCGCACCGCCCCCCGTTTCGTCGTCCCCACCGGGAACTTCGGCAACGTCCTGGCCGGCTGGCTCGCCTCGCGGATGGGGATGCCCGCCGGCGGGTTCGTGGTCGCCACCAACCGCAACGACCTCCTGCAACGGCTCTTCACGAGCGGCCGCTACCAGCCCGGCACCGTGGCGCCCTCGCTCGCGCCGTCGATGGACATCCAGGTGGCGTCGAACTTCGAGCGCTTCCTGTTCTACCACCTCGGCGCCGACGGCGCCCGCACCGCAGAGATCATGGGGCGCGTGGCGGCCGGGGAGACTGTCGACGTGCCCGACTTCGACACCGGCGCCTTCGCCGCGACGCGCACCGACGACGACGGGATCCTGCGCAACATCGCCGACACCTGGGGGCGCTACGGATACCTCGCCGACCCACATACCGCCTGCGGCTTCGGCTCGATCGACCCGGCCACCCCGACGGTCGTGCTGGCCACGGCCCACCCGGCGAAGTTCCCAGACACCATCGAGAAAGCCACCGGGGAGCGCCCGACCCACCCGACGCTGGAGGCGCTCAAATCGGCGACCCCGCAGAACGTGACCCTCCCAGCCACCGCCGGGGCCGTCCGCGACTACCTCGAAACCAACATCTTGACGGCTTAAAACTTCGCCACTTAACACTTAAAACCTAAAACTTGGCCCTCATCGTCCAGAAATACGGCGGCACCTCGGTCGGCACGACGGAGCGCATCCGCAGCGTGGCGCGGCGCATCCTCGACACCCAGCGCGCCGGGAACGGGGTGATCGCGGTGGTCTCCGCCATGTCCGGCGTCACCAACCGGCTGATCGAGCTCGCCTCGGAGGTCTCCCCCGACCACCAGCCGACCGAGCGCGAGATGGACGTCCTGCTCGCCACCGGCGAGCAGACCACGATCGCGCTCACCGCCATGGCGATCAACCAGATGGGGGGGAAGGCCATCTCGCTCACCGGCGAACAGGCCGGCATCGTCACCGACACGTCACACACCCGGGCGCGCATATCCGACATCGACCCCGCGGAGGTCCACCGCCTCCTCGGCGGCGGCCACATCGTGATCCTCGCCGGCTTCCAGGGCAAGAGCAGGGAGGGCCGCATCACCACGCTCGGGCGCGGCGGCTCGGACCTCACCGCCATCGCCATGGCCGCCGCGGCCGGCGCCGACCTCTGCCAGATCTTCACCGACGTCGACGGCGTCTACACCTGCGACCCGCGCGTCGTGCCCGGGGCCCGGAAGATCGACGAGATCGCATACGACGAGATGTTGGAGATGGCCTCGTCGGGGACGAAGGTGATGCAGTCCCGCTCGGTGGAGTTCGCCAAGAAATACGGCGTGCGCTTCGAGGTGCGCAACAGCATGAACGACAAACCAGGAACCATCGTGACCGAAGAACACCCGAACATGGAGGCCGTGGTCGTCCGCGGCGTCAGCATCGAGCGCGAGCAGGCGAAAGTCACCATCGAGAACGTGCCCGACGAACCCGGCGTCGCCGCCGGGATCTTCCAGGCCATCGCCGAGGCCGGCGTGATCATCGACATGATCGTCCAGAACGTCTCCAAGACCGGCAAGACGGACATCTCGTTCACCCTGCACCGCCTCGACCTGAAGAAGGCGGAGGACACCCTGCGGCCGATCGTCGAGGGGCTGGGCGACCCGGTGTTCGTCGAGACCACCGACGGCATCGCCAAGCTGAGCGTGGTCGGCATCGGGATGCGCTCGCACTCCGGCGTGGCGGCACACATGTTTGCAGCCCTAGCAAAAGATGGTATTAATATACAGATGATCTCGACATCCGAGATCAAGACGGCCGTGACCATCGACGAGGCGCAGATCGAGAAAGCCGCGAACGTCGTCCATTCGGCCTTCGAACTGTAGACCACCCAGCCACCGAGAGAACCACGTGCCCCGGGGAGGCGGAGGGGGGCGCGGTGAACCAACGCCGACCACACGACATGCCGACGCCCGGTATAGCCGTCCGGAGACTGCTCTCCGCCACCGCCGCCGCCACCCTCCTCCTATCCGCGGGGGCGGGGGACGCCAAGGTGGTCAAGAAGCGCAAGTTCCTCCCGGAACCGCCGAAGGGGGAAACCGAGACCATCGTCAGGCTGCAGATCCTGCTCGACGAGAAACGCTTCGGCCCCGGGAAGATCGACGGCGCGATCGGGCAGTTCACCCGCAAGGCGGTCGCCCACTACAACGTCCTGTTCGGCCTCGAACACGACAACTACTACCAGGTCATCACCCAGTCGGAGGCGGAGGTCGCTGAGCTCTACACCTCCTACACGGTGGCGGAGCGCGACTTCGACTTCGTCGCCGACGTGCCCTACGAGCCGGAGGACCAGGAGAAGGTCGACTACCTCGCCTACCGGTCGATCCAGGAGTTCGTGGCCGAGCGCTTCCACACCGACGAGAAGTTCCTGGCCAAGATCAACCCGGACCTCGACTGGTCGGAGGCCGCGGCGGGGACCGTCATCAAGGTCCCCAACGTCACCCCCTTCAAGATCGAGGAGGTCGAGACCAACAAGTCCTTCGGCAGGGACGAGGTCCTCAGCAAGCGGCTGGTCATCGTCGACACGAGCCAGAAGCTGGTCGCCATCTGGGACGGCGACACCCTGGTGGCGACCTTCCCGGTGACCCCGGGGCGCGAGAAGTTCATCCACCGCGGCCGGTGGACGATGCGCAACATGATCACCACCCCGGAGTTCCGCTGGGACAAGAGCATGCTCGACACCGGCGAGCGCAGCGACACCTACTACCAGCTCCCCGCCGGCCCCAACAGCCCGGTGGGGATCTTCTGGGCCGGCCTCAGCAAGGCCGGTATCGGCATGCACGGCACCGCGCTCCCACACACCATCGGGCGCTCCCGCAGCGCGGGCTGCATCCGCCTCGCCAACTGGGACGCCGTCCGCCTCGCCTCCCTCGTCCGCCCAGGCGCGACGGTGGAGATGAGGTGACCCCGGGGACCCGGACCAGCCAGGGGCGCCCCCGGGACCGGCCGTCGTTTTATGCTTGGGCGCCCCCGGCTCCACATGTAGGCTTCGGGTTTCGCTTGAGCACCATCCAATTCCAGAGCCTCGCCCGCGACGTAGAGATCGGTGCGAACTCCTACCTGCTGAGCTTCGGCGATACCCGGGTCCTGGTGGACGCGGGCATGCACCCGAAAAAAGAGGGCGGCGAGGCCCTGCCCGACTTCGGCGGGATCGACTTCGGCTCGCTGGACGCCGCCGTGCTCTCCCACGCCCACCTGGACCACTCCGGGGCGATGCCGATCATCCAGCGCAGCCAGCCCGAGATGCCGGTGTTCACCAGCGAGGCGACCGCCGCGCTGGCCGACGCCCTGCTGCACAACTCGGTGAACGTGATGACCTCCAAACGCGAGGAGCTCGGCCGCACCGACTACCCGCTGTTCTCCCACCGCGAGGTCGGCCGGGCGGCCCGGGCATGGGCGGCCCGCAAGCCCGGGCGCCCGTTCCCGATCGGCCCGGGCGACGACCTCGAGTGCACGTTCTACGAGGCCGGCCACGTGCTCGGCGCGACCGGCGCCAAGTTCGAACGCGGGGCGCGGACGGTGTTCTACACCGGCGACGTCCACTTCGAAGACCAGACCATCGTCCGCGGCGCGGACTTCCCCGAGGGCGGCGTCGACGTACTGATTGTCGAGTGCACCCGCGGCGACTCGCCCCGCCCCCCCGGTTACTCGCGCTGGGCGGAGGGGGAAAGGCTGGCGGCGGCGATCGAGGGCTGCCTGTCTGCCGGCGGCTCGGTCATGATCCCCCTGTTTGCCATGGGCAAGACCCAGGAGACGCTCACCTTGCTGTACGAACTCCAGCGGGCGCGGCGGCTGCGCCCGCTGCCGTTCCACATCGGCGGCCTGAGCGTCAAGATGACCGGGATCTACGACCGCTTCGCCGACCGGGTGCGCCGCAACCACCGCGGCATGCGGCTGCTGCGGACCGACGGCCTCCTGGCGACGCCCGGCCGCCGCGGCGAGATGCCGGAGCTGGGCGGGGGCAAGGTGTTCGCCCTCTCTAGCGGGATGATGAGCGAACGCACCATGTCCAACCGCGTCGCCAGACGCTTCATCCACAACCCGAAAAACCTGGTCGCCGTCGTCGGCTATGCCGACCCCGCCTCACCCCTCGCCAGGGTGCTGGGTTCGGCGCGCGGCGAGGAGGTAGAGCTCGACGCCCGGCACGACCCGGTGCGCCGCGACTGCTCGGTCGAGCGTTTCGACTTCAGCGGCCACGCCCCGCGAGAGCAGCTGGTGGACTACGTGGAGAAGCTCAAACCCGAGATCACCATCCTCGTCCACGGCGACCGCCCCGCGGTGGAGTGGATGGCGGGGGAGATCGCCGCGCAGGTGCCGGAGACGGAGGTGGTGATCCCGGAGCCCGGGGTGCCGGTCGAGATCGGGTAGGGAACGTCCAACTTTCGACGTTGGACGTTGGACGTTCAACGTTCCTCCAGCCTCTCCTCCACCGCCTTGAGGCGCTTGAGGATCTCGGGGATCCTGCGCGGGTAGACCATCAGTTTGCGGGACTCGGAGGCGGGGGCGGCGGGGAAGCCGGAATAGAACGCCGGGCTCCCCGGGGCGCCGCCCGGGACGCTCTTCGTCACCCCGCTGCGCGCGGCGAAGATGCAGTGCGGGCCGATCTCCAGATGGCCGGCCAGGCCGACCTGGGCTGCCATGGTGACGTGGTCGCCGACCCGCGTGCTGCCGGCGATGGCGGTGTCGGCAACGATGATGCAATGCCTCCCCAGGGTCACGTTGTGGCCGATCTGCACCAGGTTGTCGATCTTCGTCCCGGCGCCGATCCGGGTCCGCCCGAAACGGCCGCGGTCGACGGTGCAGTTCGCGCCGATCTCGACATCGTCGTCGACCTGCACGTATCCGAAATGTTCGATCTTGCGGTGCGCCTTCCCATCGAACTCGAAACCGAAGCCGTCGGAGCCCAACACCGTGCCCGCCTGGAGGATCACGCGATCGCCCAGCCGGGTCCTGTCGTAGAGCACGACGTTCGGATAGACCTTGCAGCCCTCGCCGATCCCGACACCGGCGCCGATCGACACCCCGGGGCCGATCACGCTGCCGTCCCCGATGCGGGCGCCGGCGCCGACCACCGCGTTGGCGCCGATCGAGACCGCCGCCGGGTCGAAGTCGGCATCGTCGGACACGACCGCGCCCGGCGCGACACCGGGCTCCACCCGCGGCACCTCGGCCGCGAGGAAGTCGCGGGTGACCTCGTCGAAGGCGAGGGACGGGCTATCGACTTTGAGCAGCGGGAGGCGCCCCACACCGTCTCCGGCGAAGTCCCGCGGGACCAGCACCGCCGCCGCCCCGGTCGCCCTGAGGTCGTCGAGGTAGCGGTGGTCGTGGAAAAACGACAGGTCGCCCGGGCCGGCGTCCTTCAACGCGGAGAGGCCGGTGATGTCGAGCTCCCCTCCCGGCGGGTTGACGACCTCGGCGCCGAGCTGTTCGGCGAGAGCGCGAAATTCGATCTGCACGCGGCCGGGAGTTGGCGCCGGCGGCGGGTCTCGGGCGGGCGTTGCGCCCCCCACCCCCGGACCGCCT
>JANQMB010000315.1 GCA_028280355.1 Verrucomicrobiales bacterium | reverse complement strand
CCGGTGGTGTTGAGGAAGACGAGGAGGGGCGCGAGGAGCGCCTCAAGAAGAGCCTCGTCGATTTCGTCAAAGGCGGGGGCGGGCTCGCCGGCGTCCACTCGGCCACCGACACCTACAAGAACTGGAAGGAGTTCAACGACATGATGGGCGGCGCCTTCGCCGGCCACCCCTGGCACACCAAGATCAAGGTCAGGAACATCGACCCCAGCCACCCGCTCACCGCCGCCTTCGACGGGGGGGACTTCGAGGTGGCCGACGAGATCTACCAGTTCCGCGAGGACACCGCCTCGCCCGACGAGCGCCGCATGCTCCTGAGCCTCTCCGGCGAGGTCGTCGACAAGGGGAAAGGCAAGTACGGCAAAGACGGCTTCTACCCGATCTCCTGGCTCGACGCCTACGGGGACGGCCGCATCTTCTACTGCTCCCTGGGCCACCGCGACGAGATCTACTGGAACCCGGCGATCCTGAAACACTACCTCGCCGGCATCCAGTACGCCACCGGCGACCTCGAGGCGGACGCCAGCCCCAAGAAGGTCGCGGACAGCGGCTTCCTGCCCGGCACCAGAAACCTCGCCGCCCGCTAGCCCGGTCCCGCCGCCGGCCCGGAGACCGGATCAGGGGCGATTTCGAACTCGACACCGCTATGGCCAGCTGCCAATGATCCCGCCGGTGACCGTACATTCGTCCGCCGATCCCATAACCTAACCAACTATCGAGATGACACGCCTCTCCCACCTCGTCCCCCTTTTCGCCGCCGCAGCAATCTGCGTCTCGCTCGGCCAGGACAAGAAGCCCGCGCCGGCGACCCCCGAGACCCCGGCCGCGGCGCCGAAAGTCCCCTCCCCTGCAGGCGCGAAAGTCTACTTCATCTCCCCGGGGGACGGCGACACGGTCAAAGGCAAGGTGCTCGTCCAGTTCGGCCTCAAGGGCATGGGGGTCGCCCCGGCCGGAATCGCGTTCCCGAACACCGGCCACCACCACCTGGTCATCGACGGCGCCAAGTTCGATATGGACCTGCCCCTGCCGATGACCGACACGATCAAACACTTCGGCGGCGGCCAGACCGAGGCGGCCATCGAGCTCCCGCCGGGCAAACACACGCTGCAGCTCGTCTTCGGCGACCACCTGCACCGCCCACACGACCCGCCGGTGATGTCGGAGGTGATCACCGTCACGGTCGAGAGATAGCCCCCGGAGGGCTCCCCCCTCCCAACCCCTCATGCCCCATCCCGTCAGCTTCAGCGAGGCGGGCCTCTCCGGCCTCGCCCTCGCAAAGGTCGGCAACCCGTTGCGCGGGGAACCCCTGCTCACCTCCCGGGACCTCTGCCGCTTCGCGGAGGGGGAGGCCGACCTGCTGACGGGCTGCTTCCTGAAACCCTTCAGGTCGCTCGAGCTGCACCGGCTCGCCGGCGGGCGCGGCCCAGGGAGCAACCCCCTGTTCGAGTACGCGAGCGCGGTCTTCGACCGGCCGGAGGAACTGCTGGGGACCGCCACCGAGATCTCCAAACACCTCTACGCGAAGTCCCACCACCCCAACATCAAGCCGGGCGACCTCTGCATCTCCCTGATCGAGGGCATCGTCGTCGGCGGCGAGGCGGTCCGGGCGCTGTGCGTCATCAAGAGCGAGAGCAAGGTCCCCTTCCTACAGATCGCCGAGACGGACGGCGACCTGACCCTGACCACCCAACAGGGCATCCACCCGGACAAGATCGACAAGGGCTGCCTGGTCGTCGACCACGAGCGCGACGAGGGCTACGCCACCTACCTGTTCGACAGGTCCGGCAACACCCAGTTCTGGAACCGCGACTTCGCAGGCGCGGCGCCCGTCCGCGACGAGGGCTACCTCACCAGGCGCTTCGGCGAACTCTGCGTCGATTTCGCCCACCGGGGGCTGCCGCCCGAGACCGGGGAGGAGCGCCGGATGGAGGTGGCCAACAGGGCGCTGACCTACCTCGACGACAACGACGAGTTCGACATCGGCGCGTTCGAGGAAGCGCTCGAAGAACCGGACCTCATCGAGAAGTTCTCCGCGTTCAGGGAGCACTACGAGGGTGAGACCGGCACGGAGCTCGACGACCGGTTCACCCTCTCCCAGGCCGAGGCCAGCAGGGCGAAACGGTCCCTTAAGGGGAAGCTCAAGCTGGACACCGGCGCCGAGCTCCGCTTCTCCTCCGCGTTCATCGACCAGTCGGACACCCTCCTCGAGCGAGGTTTCGATGAAGCTAAAGGCATGAGTTTCATGAAAATCTACTTCGGTGAGGAACTCTAGCCCCCTTCGCCACGGGCGGGGGTGCCACCACCACCCCTCCCGGGGGGTGTCGCTATTTCCTTAGCGCAGCTTCCACAGATGTGTTAAGATCCCCGCCCCGGCCCGGCGCCTGAAACACGCCGGGGCCGTTCTCTGACCCGAGACGAAACATGAAACTCCGACGCGCATTGACCGCGGCGGCGCTCCTCGCGCTGCCCCCGTACCACGCCCTCGCCCAGGCAGCCGGGGCCGAGGAAAAACCCAAACCCACCCCGGCGCCCACCGAACACGTCGCCAAGGCCGCCCCCTTCGAGATCGCGGTCGAGCTCGACGCCCTCTTCGTGGCCGACAAGGAGCACCGCATCAGCCTGGCGCCCAAGGCCTGGGCCGACATGTCCCTGCTCTCCGTCGTGCCCCACGGAACCCGGGTAAAGAAGGGTGACAAGTTGGTCGAGATCGACACTGAGAAGCTCGCCAGGCAGATCGGGGAGCTGGAGGCGGGGGAGCCCGCAGCAAGGCTCGCCCTGAAGATCGCCGAGGCCGAACTCGCCTCCCTCGAGAAGGCGACCCCCGTCCAGCTCGAGGCCGCGCGGCGCACCAGGCGGATCGCCGACGAGGACCTCGCCCACTACGAGCGCGTCGGCCACCGGGAGGCGCTGCGCGCGGCCGAGCGCAGCATCGAGTTCGCCCAGCAGAGCTATGACTATGCGAAGGAGGAACTCGAGCAGCTGCAGAAGATGTATGAGGCCGACGACCTCACCGAGGAGACCGAGGAGATCATCCTCAAACGCGCCCGCAACAGCTTCGAGCGCGCCACCGAGCAGCTGCGGCTCTCGAAGATGCGCGCCGAGCGCGAGATCAAGGTCATCATCCCGAGGCACCGGGTCGCCAACAAGGCGGAGACCGAGTCGGCCACCCTGGTATACGACGACGCCGTAGGCGGCCTGCCGCGCGCCCTCCAACAGAAGCGCTTCGCCGTGGAGAAAGCGAAGCGGGACCGCGAGGTCGCGGTCCGCAAGCTGCGCGACCTGAGGGCCGACCTCGCCTCGTTCGACGTGCGCTCCCCCGCTGACGGCATCGTCTATTACGGGATGAGCAGGAACGGCAAGTGGATCACCGCCGCGGCGCTCGCCAAGAAACTGGTGCCCGGCGGGAAGCTCAGCCCGCGCGAGGTTTTCGTCACCGTCGTCGAGACGGGCGGCCTCTCGCTGGCGGCGGGCGTCCCGGAGGAGAAGCTGGCCCATCTCAAACCGGGCCTGGCCGGAACCGCGACACCGGTGTCCGACCCGACCCTCAAGATCCCGGCCAAGGTCACCAAGGTCGGCCGCGTCCCCGGCGCGTTTTCGGCCCGGCTCAACGCCGACACCGGTGACAGCCTGCTGTTCCCCGGCATGAAGGCGAAGGTCAAACTGGACGTCGCCAAGTTCGACAAGGCGATCACCATCCCCAACAACCTCCTCGACAACGGGGCTGTATGGGTCGAGGAGGACGGCGAGGCGACGCGCCGCGAGGTGCGCGTCGGCCCCAGCGACGGGAAGGTCACGGTGATCCGCAGTGGCCTCAAGGAGGGCGAGAAAGTCGTGGGCAAGTGATCGCGAGGTTCGCCATCGCCGGCGCGCTTGGCTGCGCGCTCAGCGGCGCGCCCGCCCCCGCCGAGGGCAGGCAGGTCGCCGAGCGGACGCCCCCCTCGGCCGCCGACCTCGAGGCGGCGATCGGCCGCGGGGTCGCGTTCCTCGTCGGCAACCAGAACGCCGACGGCTCGTGGGGGTCGGCGCGCAACACGAAGGGCCTCAACATCTACGCCCCCGTCCCCGGCGCCCACCACGCGTTCAGGGCGGCCGTCACCGCGATGTGTGTCACCGCCCTCATCGAGACCGGCGCCGCCAGCTCTGACCCGGGCGCCGCCGCGGCGCTCGCGCGTGGCGAGTCCTGGCTCCTCGAGCGCCTCGGGCACCTCCGCCGCGCCGAGGGCCAGGCGATCTACAACGTCTGGGGCCACGCCTACGGCATCACCGCGCTCTCCGCCATGCACCGCCGGACAGACGACGCCGGGCGGAGGGGGGAGATCGCCGCGGCGATCTCGAAACAGATCGAGCTGCTGCAGCGCTACGAGTCCGTCGATGGCGGTTGGGGGTACTACGACTTCCGCTACCAGACGAAGCAGCCCTCCTCCTCTTCTATCAGTTTCACCAACGCGACCGGGCTGGTGGCCCTGAAACACGCGCGCGAGATCGGCATCGATGCCCCCGACCGGCTCGTCCGGCGCGCCGCCGACGCCATCCGGCGCCAGCGCAAGAAGGACTTCAGCTACGCCTACGGCGAATACTTGAAGATGCAGCCGATGCGCCCCATCAACCGCCCCGGCGGCAGCCTCGGCCGGTCCCAGGCCTGCAATATCGCCCTGCGCTATTGGGGCGACGAGGCTGTCACCGACGAGGTCCTCGACACCTGGCTCGACCGGCTGTGGGCCCGCAACGGCTGGTTGTCGATCGGACGCAAGCGCCCGGTGCCACACGAGTCGTGGTTCGCCGTCGCCGGCTACTTCTACTACTACGGGCACTACTACGCCTCCCTCTGCGTCGAGGCCCTCGCGGACGACGAGAACCGCGCCCACCACCGCGGCCAGCTCGCCGCCGTCCTCCTCCCGCTCCAGGAGCGGGACGGCTCGTGGTGGGACTACCCGTTCTACGCCTACCACCAGCCCTACGGCACGGCGTTCGCGCTGATGTCGCTCAGCCGCTGCCGGGAGTAGGCCGGCGCGCCCCATCCCGTGGGGCACCCATCCCTAGACCCGATACCTCAACCCGTGGAACTCCGTAAGGAAATCCTCCGCCCTGTGCTCGGCGCCGGGGCGCTGGCCCTCCTCGCCCCCGCCGCCCCGGCGGACCCGGGCGGCCTCCTCCTCCACTACTCCTTCGACACCCCGTCCGGGGCCACCGTCACCAACGCGGCCGGCCCCGTCGACGGGCCGCTGGTGGGCGGGGCGACGGTGGTGCCCGGCCAGGCCGGGTACGGCAACGCCCTCCAGGGGAACCGCACCGGCGCCAACACCGCCGCGGTGGACACCAACCTGAGCGCGGTCGAGCTCGCCTTCGCGGGCGGCGCCTACACCGCCATGGCCTGGGTGTACTGGGCGGGCGAGAGCGGGGGCAGCGACCATATGGTCTTCAGCCAGTTCGTCGGGTCGAACATGCTCCACCACGGCCTGCGCGCCGACGGCGGCGACAACATCATCCACTTCGGCCACTGGACAGACGACATCTACGATGCTGGCGTCGTCCCGCCCGACACCTGGACACATATCGCGTTCAGCTACGATGCCGCGAGCTCCCCGGACGCCCGCGTCTACGTCAACGGGGCGCTCACCGGCACGGGCACCACCGGCCCGCTCGACTCCGCCCACCACGGCGAACCGATCGCCATCGGCTTCATGGGCGGGCAGGGCAGCTTCAACGGCCTCATCGACGAGGTGAAGGTCTTCAACTCCGCCCTCGACGCGGGCGCCATCGCCGCCCAGATGTCGGCGCCCGCCGCCCTGACCGCCAACCCCGACAGCGCCACCATGCACCCCGGCGGCAAGGTCCGCCTCGGCGTCCTCGCCAACGACACCGGCGCTTTCGTAAGCTCTTCGCTGAAGGTCCTCACGCCCCCCTCCCACGGCACCGCCACCGCAGGCCCCGGCGGGACCATCCTCTATACCCATACCGCCGGCACGCCGACGGCCGACACCTTCACCTACGAGATCGCGGGCGCCACCGGCACCCCCACCGCCACCGCCACGGTCACCATCAACCTGGTGACGGCCGGCCGGTTCGCCACCGACTACGTCTCCATGCCAGCGGCGCCACCGGTGACAGGGATCGCGGTCGTGGACGCATTCCCCGGGCTCACCTTCGACTCTCCCCACGACATCGGCGGCGTCCCCGGCGACACGAGGAAGCTGTTCGTCAGCGAGGGGGACGGCCGGGTCTGGCTCGTCCCGGACGTCACCGCCAGCCCCACCGACTCCGACAAACTGCTGATCCTCGATATCACCGCCCGGGTCCACCACGACGACAACGAGAAGGCGTTCAAAAGCGTCGCCCCCCACCCGGGATGGGCGACCAACGGCTACATCTACGTCACCTACGAGACCCTGGTGGGCACTTCGCGCCTGTCACGCTTCACCTGCCAGACGACCCCCCCCTACGCTGCCGCCGCGGCCTCGGAACTGATCCTCATCGACCAGAAGGTCGAGGGCGGCATCCACGGCATCGACACCTGCGAGTTCGGCCCGGACGGATACCTCTACGTGAGCTTCGGCGACGAGGGCAGCCAGTCGGACAGCTTCCACAACGCCCAATACATCGACAAGGACCTCTGGAGCAGTATCATCCGCATCGACGTCGACAAGAAGCCGGGCAGCCTGACCCCGAACCCGGACGACGACGTCCCGCGGACCGGCGGCGGCACGAGCGGGGAGGCCTTCTACGCCGTCCCCCCCGACAACCCCTTCGTCGGCGCGACTTCACACAACGGCGTCGCCGTCGACCCCACGCAGGTGCGGACGGAGATGTTCATCACCGGCCTGCGCAACCCCTGGCAGTTCTCCGTCGAAGACCTCGACGGAGACGGCACCACCGACGAGGTCTGGGTCGGCGACGTCGGCCGCGGGTCGCGCGAGGAGATCGCGGTATACAACAAAGGCGCGAACGGCGGCTGGTCGTGGCGCGAGGGCACCGAGACCCCCGACAACATCACCGGCGACCGCAACGGCGCGGACATCGCCAACGCCGTCCTGACCGGACCGCTCTGGGACTACCCGCACGGCGGCGGCCCCTTCGAGGGCAACGCCGCCATGGCCGGCTTCCTCTACCGCGGCAACACCATCCCGTCCCTCACCGGCAAATTCATCGCGGCGGACTACGCCAGCGGCAACATCTGGTCGATCGAGCGCACCGCGGGCGCCCCGGTCGTCGAACGGTTAGGGGGGGAGCTCGCGATCGTCGCCATCGAGCCCGACCCCTCGAGCGGGGACATCCTCCTGCTCGACCGCGGCAACACCGGTAGCAACCAGGGCGTCGGCGGCATCAAACGCCTCGCGGTCAGCACGGACGACTCCGCATTCCCGCAGTCCCTCGCCGCCACCAACTTCTTCGCCGACCTCGGCGACCTCTCGCCCCAGCCGGGGGCGGTCCACTACCAGCCGAACCTCAGGTTCTGGTCCGACCACGCCACCAAGCGACGCTGGTTCCTCATCAAGAACACGGCCGACACCCTGGGCTACTCCGAGGACGGCCCGTGGTCGACCCCCGGCGGCATGCTCTGGGTGAAACACTTCGACTACCCGACCGAGTGGGAGAGCTTCCAGCGCGTGGTCGGCGGGCAGACGGTGGCCGACCGCAGGCCGGTGTCGGGCTCGCCATCGCGCCGGCTCGAGACCCGCTTCCTCGTCAGGACGGCCAACGGGGCCTACGGCGTCTCGTATCGCTGGGGGGACATCAACGGGACGGGCGAACAGACGGGCGCGTCCCTCGTCGCCGACGCCGGCGACAGCTTCACGGTCGACGTCAAACTCGACGGGGCGCCGCTCAGCGTCCCCTGGGACATCCCGCCCCGCAACGGCTGCGCGACCTGCCACACCCCGGCGGCGGGCCACGCCCTCTCCATCAACACCCGCCAGCTCAACGCCCCCGGCTCGATCGCCGGCCTCAACGGCAACCAGGTCAGCCTGCTCGCCGCCGCGGGTTATATCGCCAACCCGCCGCCGTCGCCCCCCTCCCAGCTCCCCCGGCACGTGCGCCCCGACCAGACGCAGTACTCGCTGGAGGCGAGGGCGCGTTCCTGGCTCGACGTCAACTGCGCCTACTGTCACCAGGCGGGGGGAACGGGGGGTGGGAACTGGGACGGCCAGCTCCACCTCACCCTCGCCGCGACCGGCCTCGTCAACGGCACGCCGGTCGATGCCCCCCTCCATCCCGGCGACCTCCTCGTCACCCCCGGCGACGCTAGCCGCTCCATCATCTACAGCCGCGCCGCCGCCGCCAACGGCTACTCGCGCATGCCGCCGCTCGCCACCCGCGAGATCGACTACGAGGGCGTCGGGCTACTCGCGGACTGGATCGCCTCGGAGCTCCAGCCCCACCTCTCCTATGACGACTTCCGGATCGCCCACTTCGGGAACCTGGTCTCTCCGGAAGGGGCGCCCGGCGCCAACCCGGACGGGGACACCTCGAACAACCTCCGCGAATGGCTCGCCAACACCAACCCCAACGACCACGCGGATGACTGGACCCCCACCATCCGGCTCGCCGGCGGCCAGGTGGCGATCGACTTCACCGGCCTGGGCAACCGCCGGGTCACCTTCGAACACTCCCTCGACCTCCTCAACTGGAGCCGGTGGCAAGCGATGGGCAACGACGGGATCCCCCGCGCCCCGAACGCCGTCCACACGCTCACCGCCCCGGCGCTCGGGAGGGAGTTCTTCCGCCCCCTCGTCGAGGAAAACTGATGGACCGGCGCCTGACCTCAGGCGCCGACGGGGCAGTCGGCGCCTAGCGTTTCACACCAGATTCACGTGGAAACGGTGGCAAATAATTAAGATATCTATAATTTTTCGATTGCCTGACCATATGATCCGGTCTAAACGCATTGGCATATCGTATGCAGCCTGTACCTGGGGGGAAGAATAGGTCGCTCTCATTGTTCTCGATCGCCGCAGCCGCGGGCGGCATGGTTTGCGCGGCGGATGGTTTCACGATCCAGTTCAACTACAGCTTCGACACGAACAACTTTTTCGCCCCGGCCTCTGTCCAGCGTGACCGCCTCGAGGATGCGGCGAGTTTCTTCGAGGGGATCATCACCGACGAGCTGGAGGCGATCTCTCCTGGCCCGGGCGAATCCTGGATGGCGCTGGCCGAGAACCCGTCGATGGAGGGCTTCCCGATCCTGCTCAACGCGTTCTCCACGCCCCCCGTGCCCGTCGTCCCCGCGAACACGATCATCGTCTATGTGGGGGCGACGAACCTGGCGAACAACGCCCTGGGCAGGGCCGCCCCCGGCGGGGTCCTGGGCATTAGCCCTTTCGGGGGGGCTTGGGAGACCACCGTGCAGACCCGGGGTGACTCCAGCTTCGGGCCGTGGGGCGGCAACCTCTCGATGGATATCGACAGCAACTGGGACTATTCCCTCGACGGCAGCACGCTCGATCCCGGCGAGTACCATTTCTACTCGGTCTTGCTCCACGAGCTCGGCCACGTGCTGGGGATCGGCACCCAGGATTCGCTGACCACCAGCGGCCACTTCGCCGAGGGTACCACCAGCGTGATCTATGGGACGAGCACCCCCCAGGAGGCAGCGATGGACCCGACGCTGGACTCGGGGACCGTCAAGCTGTTCACCGATCTCGACGTCACCGCACTGGAGAGCGCCGGCTGGCAGATCGCCGCCGCCCCCGTCCCGGAGCCCGGCCCGGCCCTGCTCGCCGGGCTCTCTGCCCTCGGGCTGGCACTCCGGCGGCGACGGGGCTGAGTATCCCTCCGCAGAGCCCCCGCTAGCGCGGCGAGGCCGGCACGAACCAGCCGCGCTGCACGAACGCCTCCACCAGGACGGCCGGCTCCCCCCCACCCTCCTGTCCTGACGGAAAGCGCAGGCGGACGACCACCGGTTCCGGCCGCCCGCTGAGCAGCGCCCCCCGCATCCCCGCGACACCCTCCGTCCCGGAGCGGCTGACGAAGCCGTAGAGCCGCTCGGCGGAACCCGGCCGGGTAAACTCGACGGAGAGGTACTCGACCCGGTCGACGAAGGGCGGGCGATAGTGATCCGACGGCTCCACATATACCCGCATCTCCCGCACCCCGGGGGGACGGCTCGCGATGAACTCCCCCCAGTCCATCTCGCTGTAACCGACATGCGACTCCCAGGCCACCTTCGCCCCACCGGGGCCGGGGAGCACCACGAAACGGTGCCGCCCGCCATCGGTGGTGAGCGCCTGCACCAGGTAGTAGTTCCCAGACGCCGGCGTCCTCAGGGCGATGACCGGGTAGTCATACACCGACTGCGCCCGGGCGGGGTGGCGCTCGTAGTGATCTCCCATCCTCGCCTCGACCCCCTCGCTCCACACCACGCAGGCGAGCTTCCCCTCCAGGGTGGTGGCGCCGAGGAAACGGGCGACGACCCCCTTCACCTCCTCGATCTCCACGTCCAGCGAGGCCGCCTTCGCCGAGGCCTCGCCGCCCCCGGCCACCCCGACATCCCGCTTGCCCCAAAAGCGCTCCTTCCCCTCGAAGAGGAAAAGCCAGACCGCCGCCCCCAACAGCACCACCGCCACCAGGACACCGACCGTATACAGCGTCCGCCGGCGCCAGACCACCTCCTCGTCGGCCACCTCCCTCTCCCATTCGATAGGGTCGTCGCCGAGCTGCTCCACCACGCGCCAGCTCCGCAGGATCGGGATCAGGTCCCACCGGAAACGCAGGCGCCCCCTGCGGACACCAGACGCCTGTCCCCCACGCCGCCCGCCGGGGCGCCCCGGCCGCCTGGGGTCGCGATCGTCCATCGTCCACCCTGTAGCCGAATTCTGCCGCTACCGCTTGCAAGATTTCGCGATCCGGTAATAAATCATGCCGCCGGAACCCGCCCCCGACCACCCAGACCACCGATGAACGCACTCCTAGCTCTCGAAGACGGCCGCCACTTCCACGGCCAGGCCTTCGGCGCCACCGGTCAGTGCGGCGGCGAGATCTGCTTCAACACCTCGATGACCGGATATCAGGAGGTGCTCACCGACCCCTCCTACCGGGGGCAGATCGTCGCCATGACCTACCCGCTCATCGGCAACTACGGCGTCAACTCGCTCGACGACGAAAGCCGCTCCCCACACGTCCGCGGGTTCGTCGTCGAGGAGCTCTGCGACCTCCCCAGCAACTGGCGCGCCGACGGGGGGCTCGCCCCGTATTTCGAGCGGCACGGGATCGTGGGCATCCAGGGCATCGACACCCGCGCCCTGACCAAACACCTGCGCGAGCGCGGAGCCATGCGCGCCGTCATCACCACCGAGGCGACCTCGCCCGAGGACGCCGCCGCGCAGGCCGCCGCCAGCGACGGGGTCCTGGGGATGGACTTCGTCCAGGAGGTGACGACCCCGGAGAACTACCGCTGGGACCCCGACGGCAAGCAGAGCCGAGACTGGGAGCTCGCCAACCCCACCGCGGGCAACGACGAGGTGGACGGGCAAGACCACTACCGCTCGCTGCCCGATAGCAGATACCACATCGTCGCCTACGACCTGGGGATCAAACACAACATCCTGCGCCGCTTCCGCCAGGCGGGCTTCTCGGTCGACGTCGTCAACGCGCGCACCCCGGCCGCCGACGTCCTCGCCATGAAGCCGGACGGCGTCTTCCTGTCCAACGGCCCGGGCGACCCCGACGCGCTGGGGTACGTCCACAAGGAGGTCGGCGACCTGATCGGCAAGCTGCCGGTGTTCGGGATCTGCCTGGGGCACCAGGTGCTCGGCCACGCCCTCGGGGGCAAGACCTTCAAGCTCAAGTTCGGCCACCGCGGCGGCAACCAGCCGGTCAAGGACCTGCGCTCCGGCACCGTCGCGATCACCTCGCAGAACCACGGCTTCGCGGTCGAAGCCGAGTCCCTGCCGGGGGGGGTCGAGGTCACCCACGTCAACCTCAACGACGGCACCGTCGAGGGCCTCCGCAGCACCCTCCACCCGACCTTCAGCGTCCAGTACCACCCGGAGGCCGCCCCGGGCCCCCACGACGCCCGCTATTTCTTCTCCGAGTTCGCCAAACTGATTGAAGAGACCCGGTGACCCGCCTATCCTCAGCGCTGGCATGGCTTCCCTGACCATCACGACCTCCGACGGCGCAGAGTCCACCCACGAGCTGGCGGGGGGGCGGACGTCCGTCGGCCGCTCCGATGACAACGACATCACCGTCGACGACAGCTCGCTCTCGAGCAACCACGCGGAGGTCGTGGCCGACGGCGACGGCCACAAGCTGGTCGACCTGGGCTCGACCAACGGCACCCACCTCAACGGGGAGAAGATCGACGAGGCGCCGCTGTCCGACGGGGACAACCTGATGTTCGGCAGCCTCGTCGCCACCTACCACAGCGCCTCGCCCGGGGACGAGGGCGTCATGCCCGCGCCCGAACCCACAGGGTCGATCGCCGCCGAGGGGCCGGCGACGACCAGCCTGATCCCCAACAGTTTCTCAAACGCATCGCCATTCACGAAGAAAGTGAAACAGAAAGATTCGACCGGCCAGGCCCTGCTGTTCATCGGCGGGTTGGGCATCCTCGCCTGCATCGCCGCCGTCGCCTGCTCCTTCATGATGTGACACCCGGCGCACGGCGCGCCGCATCGTGCCACTGGCAGATCGCACCACCCCCCACGCCGGGGCGACACGCCCCTGCCCATCCCGTATGTCCAACACCATCATCGTCGGCGCCCAGTGGGGCGACGAAGGCAAAGGCAAGATCGTCGACTACCTCACCGAGGGCGCCGACGTCGTCGTCCGCGCGCAGGGCGGCAACAACGCCGGCCACACCGTCATCCAGGGCGGCGAGAAATACGTCCTCCACCTCATCCCCTCCGGCATCCTCTGGCCGGAGAAGAGGTGCGTCATCGGCAACGGTGTCGTCATCGACCCGGCGGCCCTGGTCGCCGAGTTCGATACCCTCGCCGCGCAGGGCGTCTCGATCACCCCGGACAACCTCTCCATCAGCGACCGGGCGCACCTCACCCTGCCCTACCACCGGATGCTCGACGCGCACCGCGAATCGGGGCGCGGCGGCGGCAAGATCGGCACCACCGGCCGCGGGATCGGCCCCACCTACGCCGACAAGATCGAGCGCTCCGGGTTCCGCCTCGCCGACCTCGATGACCCGGTCGGCCTGGCGGAGAAGCTGGCCGCCAAGGTCGAGGAGGCCAACCTCATCCTCGACGCGGCCGGGGTCGAACCCCTCGACCTCGCCGAGGTCGGCGCGGAGTTCAACGAGGCCACGGACCGCCTCGCCCCCTACGTCCGGGACACCGCGAGCTACCTGCACGGCCAGCTCAAGGAGGGCCGCTCCCTCCTCTTCGAGGGGGCGCAGGGCACCTACCTGGACATCGACCACGGCACCTACCCCTTCGTCACCTCCTCCAACACCACCGCCGGCGGCGCGTGCACCGGCTCCGGGGTCTCGCCCCGCCACATCGACAACGTCACCGCCGTCGCGAAGGCCTACACCACCCGCGTCGGCGCCGGCCCCTTCGTCACCGAGAACGCCGAGTTCTCCGACCGCATGCACGGCATGGGGCGCGAGTTCGGGGCCACCACCGGCCGCAAGCGCCGCTGCGGGTGGTTCGACGCGGTGCTAGTGGGACACGCCTGCCGCCTCAACGGCGCCGACGGGCTCGCCGTCACCAACGTCGACGGCCTCGACGGCATCGACACCATCCGGATCTGCACCGGCTACATGCTGCGCGGCGAGACCCTCGTCGCCCCGCCGGCGCGCTGCGAGGACTGGGAGGAGTGCGACCCCATCTACGAGGAGCTCCCCGGGTGGGGGGACTCCCCCACCGCCGGCGCCAAGGACATCGGCGCCCTCCCCGCCAACGCCCGCGCCTACCTCGACCGCCTCGCCGAACTCTGCGAGACACCGATCACCCTAGTCGGTGTCGGACCGGACCGCGACGAGACCCTCGTCTGCGGGTGACCCGGTCGCCCCCGGGCGACCGGCGGCCCGCCGCGCCCCCGACATGCCGCGCCAGAAACCACAGACCCCGCGCCACGTCGCCATCATCATGGACGGCAACGGGCGCTGGGCGAAACAGCGGGGGCTGCCGCGCCGCGAGGGGCACCGGGCCGGCGCCGAGTCCGTGCGCGAGGCCATCGAGGCGTGCACCGAGCTGGGCGTCGAGTTCCTCACCCTCTACGCCTTCTCCTCGGAGAACTGGAAACGGCCCAAGAACGAGGTCCGGGCGTTGATGGTTTTGTTAGAGAGATTCCTTAAGGAGAAGTCCGGGGAGCTGCAGGAGAAGAACGTGAGGCTGCAGGCGATCGGGCGCCTGCACGACCTGCCAGAGGGCCCGCTCGGGCAGCTGCACGAGACCATCGAGGCGACCAGCCAGAACACCGGCCTCACCCTGGTGCTCGCGCTCAGCTACGGCGGCCGGGAGGAGATCATCGACGGCGTGAAGAGCATCCTCCGCCACGTCGGCGAGGGGCACCTGGACCCGGCGATGATCGACACCGAGATGTTCGGCAAGCACCTCTACACCCGCTACTACCCCGACCCCGACCTGCTCATCCGCACCTCCGGGGAGATGAGGGTGTCGAACTTTCTGCTCTGGCAGATCAGCTACGCGGAGATGTATATTACGCACAAGCTCTGGCCAGACTTCCGCAAGGAGGACTTCCGGGAAGCGGTCGCCGACTTCGGGGGGCGGAGCCGGCGCTTCGGCGCCCTCTAGCAGAGCCAGCGCCCCCGCGGACCGACCCGCCACCAGCCCAAGCGATGCCCGACCCAGCGCCCAAGACCGTCATGGTCGTCGACCCCGACGAGGACTTCCTCGCCTGGACCGACAAGCACCTGCGCACGCCAGAGACCGAGATCCGGTGCTACTCCGACTCCGCCGAGGCGCTCGACGCCTATCTCGCGGACCGCCCCGACCTGGTCGTCGCCGAGCTCTGCGTCGCCCCGCTGGGCGGCATGGAGCTGCTCAAAAAGATCCGGCTCAACGACCCCAACGCGATGGTCGTCATCACCACCGGTTTCCCCCCCACCAGCGCCGTCATCGAGGCGATGAAGCTGGGGGCCTACGACGTCCTGCGCAAGGAGACGCTCCCCTACGACCTGCGCCCGGTGGTCGACGATGCCCTGAAGGCTGGCGATGAGATCCGCGCGACGCCGGTCCCGCCGGAAGGTCTGGCGGCGGGCTCCCCGGCGGGCGAAACGATGATCGGCGGCGCCCCCGCCATGCAGGAGGTCTTCAAACTCGTCGGCCGCGCCGCCCGCGGCGACGCGCCGGTTCTGGTCA